>SVIH01000002.1 GCA_015069575.1 Clostridiales bacterium | reverse complement strand
GGAGCTTTTGCTAACCAACCAGAACCCCGTTCCTGCGGTCAGCCTGTTTATATTATCAAACTTACGCGATCTTGTCAACCACTTTTCATGCTTTTTGTGTTCTTTTTTTATGAAATTTTTGTTAATTGAAAAAATTGTTTTGTTTTATGATAGTTTTGTTTGTTTTTTAATATTGACTCTTATATTTATCACCTTTATAATAAAAGCGTAAATTAGGAGGTGTATTTATGAAAAAAGTTTTATTATTAGGTGATTCCATTAGATTAATTGGATACGGAACTATTGTTCCCCAACTTTTAGGCGACGAATATAAAGTATATCAGAGCCCTGACAATAACCGCTTTGCAAAATATACATTATATGGTCTTCCAAGTATTTTTGAAGAAATGCCTGATCCCGATATTATTCACTGGAATAACGGTTTGTGGGACAGTTGTATAAAATTTGTTGAAGACGGTCCTTTTACGCCTGTAGATGAATACGTTAAGGATATGCTTAAAATTTTAGAAAAATTAAAAAAACGTACCAATCATATAATTTTTGCAAAAACAACTCACTGCAGACCGGGATATAGTTTTAAAGGAATTAACCCTAACCGCAACGGTCTTGTTGATATATATAACGCGGCAATTGTTCCTGTTTTAGAAAAAGAAGGTGTTATTATCCATGATCTTAACCCCCTTATTGATAATGACGATGCGTTAATTTGTGAAGACAACACTCATCTTTCAAAAAAAGGAATTGAAGTATGCGGTAAACAAGTTGCCGAAATGATAAAAAGCATTAAGTTAGATTAAGAAGCACATTTGGTGCTTCTTTTTTTATTGCCTGTTTTGATTTTATTTGATATAATTAATAAAGGAAAAGAGGTTTTATTATGATTACATCTTCTTGGAAATTTGGTTTGAACATTGATGAAATTGATTTTATCCGCAAATCAAATAATGACAGTTGGGATATTTTTGACGAAAAATCAATACACCTTATTATATATAATGATAATTCACCCGTTGGTTGCGGAAGCATTTATTTTGATCAAGACAATTATCATATTGCACACTTAAATGTTTTGCCTGAATTTCAAAAACAATATATCGGCGATTTAATGATAAGGTTGCTTATCGTTAAATGCTTTAATATGATGGCTGAAAAAATTATAATTAACGCTAGCGCCCTGACAAAAGATTTTTTTAAAAAATACGGGTTCAAGGAAATATGCGGTTCAGATTTAATGGAAGTAACCGCCAAAACTTTAATAATGAACAGTAAATGTGGACACGATTGTTCACAGTGCATAAACAAAGAAAACTGCGTTTCAAAAAATTAATAAAACAAAGCACGGAAGATTTTCCGTGCTTTTTTATCTTTTTTTACGAATTATGATTACTATAAATGATGTAATAACTATCAAACCAATACATGCACATGCAAGCATAAGTGTGTAATTCAACTTATTTTGGTCACCAAAATCAGTATTATCATTGATTTGTTCTGTTGGCTGAATTAATGGTGAATTAAGGATCTGTGTTGTTGGAGTTGGTGTTGAATCCACTGTAGGTGTTTGGTTTGTTTCGCCCATGTTATCAATAACATCTGTGGGTGTAACTGCTACAGCAGTTGGACTGGGTGTGCTTGTTTTTGCAGGCGCTTTTGTTACTATTGGCGTTGGCGCTTTTGTAGGTGCCTGAGTAGGATTAAACTTAGAATACGCATTTTGTGAAAGTTCAGGATAACTGAACTGTTTTTCAATTGTTCCCCCAATTCTGCCATCAGATAAATGGGAATCTTTAAATGCTTTATTATTGAAATTAGTTGCAACAGTATTTGCGCCAACAAGGTAAAAATCATTAAAAATTCTTGGTGATTGATCATCCCATGTAACATCAACAGCATACCATGTATTATTTATTAACACATAATTCCACATATGCGCTTCCGTTTGACCTTTTGAATTTATGCCCTTTCCTTCAACACAAACGCATTTTACACCATAATAATCGCATGCAGTTTTAAATGCTTCGGCATAACCCTGACAAACTGCTTTACCTTCAAATAATGCGCCATAAATATCGTGAGCATTTTCAGTTTCTTTGTATATTACATTATTACATAACCAATCATGAATGGTTTTTACTTTTTGAATATCATCACCATTAGCGCCAATGCTTTGAAGTTTTTCATTAACAACATCTAAAACTTGCGCGCTATTTGTAACCGGTTGAGGAATATTAATCTTAACATTTATAAGCGTTACAGTTTTTAAATCTGCTTTATATGAATAACTGAATTGCGCAATTGGATTATTGATAATCCAATAATATTCGGGATGATCCATAGATGCAGCTGAAGTAGCATTTTTAAAATATTCATTTAGTTTGTTAAGTTCTGCTTTTATTTCGGAACTATTTTTAACAAATTCATCTGTTTGTTCTTTAGAACTAATAACAGTTGGTGATGTAAATTCATAATTAATAGATGAAAGTTGAGGAATATCCGCCATTCCATCTTTAGCAACAGCAGCTTTTAAAAATGCTTTATAAATCTCTTGTTCATCTGAATTTAATTGAGATTTAAAATATTCATAAGGTTTATTTTCAGCAACGGTAGTTATTGTAAAAAACGAAAAAATAATTACAATTATAGTTATGAATGCTATAAATTTTTTCATAAAATCACATCTTTACATATTTTTTGAAGCAAAATTCCACGCGTCACGGCACATATCGTTAATATCAAGTTCGGCTGACCAATTAAGTAATTTTTTTGCTTTAGATGCATCAGCAAAGTTTGACGCAACATCACCGGGACGACGGGGTGAAATATTTACAGGAATTTCTTTGCCTGAAGCCTTTTTATATGCTTCCACAACCTGAAGAACACTATACCCATTACCTGTGCCAAGATTTACAGTTAAAACACCTGCATGATCAGCAAGGTAGCGCATAGCCGCAAGATGACCTTTTGCAAGATCAACAACATGAATATAATCACGAACACCTGATCCATCAATTGTATCGTAATCATCACCAAAAACATTTAAATGCGGAAGTTTGCCAACTGCAACAAGGCAAACATATGGTAATAAATTGTTGGGAATTCCGTTAGGATTTTCGCCGATAAGCCCTGATGGATGTGCACCAATAGGATTAAAATATCTTAAAAGTGCAACGCGCATATCTGAATCTGCGAATGCTATATCTGAAAGAATTTGCTCTTGCATAACTTTTGTCCAACCATAAGGATTAGTTGCACTTGTGCGCATATCTTCAGTTAACGGTGATTGGTTATCGCAACCGTATACTGTGGCAGAAGATGAGAATACAATGCTTTTAACATTGAACTCTGCCATAACTTTTAAAAGAGTAAGTGTGCCTGAAATATTATTACTATAATACCAATGTGGTTTTTCAACTGATTCACCTACTGCCTTAAGCCCTGCAAAGTGAATAACACACTCAAATTTATGTTTTTTAAAAACTTCCCTTAAACCATTTTCATCATTAATATCTACTTTATAAAACAAACAGGATTTACCTGTAATTTTCTTTACTGCATCAAGAGAATCAACCTTTGAATTTGATAAATTATCAATAACAACAACTTCGTAACCGGCATTTAAGAGTTCAACACAAGTATGTGAACCAATAAACCCTGTGCCACCTGTAACAAGAATCATAGTAAAAAACCCTCCTATATAAATCAAAGTATATTATACAACACTAAATATAATTTTGCAATATAATAATTTTGTTTAATACGGATTTATTTGGAAATAATAATAAAAAAGAAGGGAGATTTTATTATGGTTGAAAAAGATACAATACGGTTATTAAGAGAATGTGATGCAGGTGTTAAAATGGGTGTTTCATCAATAAATGATGTGATAGATTACACAGATTCTGACGAACTTAATAAAATTTTGGAAAAATGCCGTGCAGAGCATAATAAACTTGACGATGAAATTCAAATGCATTTAAAAAGATTTGATGATGAAGGTAAAGAGCCTAATCCAATGGCAAAGGGAATGTCATGGATGAAAACAAATATGAAACTTATGATGCATGAATCTGATAAAACTATTGCTGATTTAATGACCGATGGATGCAACATGGGTGTAAAATCATTAAACAAATATCTTAACGAATACGAGGCAGCAGATGAATATACAAAGGATATTACAAAGCGCCTTATTAATCTTGAAGAACAGTTAGCAATAGATATGCGTGGATTTTTATAAAACAAAAAAACAGCCTGAAATTCAGGCTGTTTTTTATTAATTAAATGTATCGAATGGTAACTGAATATTACCATCATCACTTGTTGTTGGTTGTGACGGAGTCATACTTGGCGGTGGAACAGGTGTTGGCGTTGGAGTGGTGTTACCAGCACCCTGTGTTGCGTTAGCCGTTGACGTTGATGAAGGATTTTGTGTACCGCTTGTTGAACCTGAAGGTGCAACAGTTGGCGAAGATGTAATAAAAACATCTTCATCATCAAGATCAAAACTTGTGGGTGTGGGAGCAGCGGTTGTCTGCTCCACACCTTGAGTATTTGAATTTTGTCCGTCTTTATCCGGTTTGCATGCGCTTAACGAAAGAACGCAAGCAAAAACCAACATTAAACATATTATTTTAAGAAAGTTTTTCATATTAGTTAAGGAAATCGTCTTCCTCGCCCTCGCCACCAAGGTCGAAGTCACCACTTTTGCCTGTTAAAACCTGGGAAGCCTTGATTTCAATGATATCAAGTTCTGGTGAAACATAAATATTCTTCATTTTAATCAATCCTCCTTATTAAGCATTAGCAGCAACATATGCTTTTGCTGATTTACCGTAGTTGTTAAGTGCTTTAACGATATTAACTACTGTTGAAGTAGATGCATCATCTACGCCATCTTTTGCAGCAATGTATGCATTAGCATTGTAACTAAGAACAGATGTTTCT
This sequence comes from Clostridiales bacterium, assembly GCA_015069575.1. Taxonomy (GTDB): domain Bacteria; phylum Bacillota; class Clostridia; order Christensenellales; family QALW01; genus UMGS1322. The sequence goes on along the minus strand of SVIH01000002.1, from coordinate 150,829 downwards.
TCTGCACTGTTTGTAACGGTAATTGTATAAACTTTATCAAATTCAGTTGCCTTAATATCATCTGTATAAACTTTATCGCCATCGATTGTATAGTTAACAGCTTTACCGTCAACTGTTAATGTAATGGTAAAGTTTGAAGCATCATCTACAAGACGGAAGTAAATCTTGTTTACATGTGAAATGTTAAGACCGGCTGACTGAATGCTGTTATTATAACCAAATTCTTTTGTAATTTCTGTAGGTGCAACATAAGTTTGTGTTGCCTTAGTAGCAACCCAAGCTAAATTGTTTGCAAGATCTGTTGTTTTATAACCGATCTTATTCTGTGCTTCTGCGCCATAAACAAGCATATCAGCAAGAAGTGTTATAAGTTCAGCATTTGTTGAATCTTTTTTGTATACATTGTCAGCATACTTTCTAACGCTGTATTCATACTTAGTAGCTACAACCTTGCCATCGATAATTAATTCAAACTTAATTTCATCTGTCATGCACTGTGCATTGATGCCTGTATAATTAAACATTGCACAACCATATAAATATGATGCAGGTGAAAGTTCAGTAACAACAGTTTCATTGTCAGCATTATAACGTGTTACCCTAAGTGTAATATCATTTTCAGCAGTATCTTTAACAGCAAGTGCAGCAATGGTCATACCTAATGATGAACCGATATTCAAACCGGCAGCGCCAATTTGTGAATATTCATCTGTTGAATAAATAGGTGTGAAAATGCAATGATTTGATGATCCATTAAAGTTAGCAGATGTACCTGCTTCATTATTTTCCTGGAAGTATACTACATCGTTCTGGGTAAGTGGGAATGCATTGTTAAATGTAATTCTAACACGAATATCTGATAAGTTGTAAACAGTTTTCTTGGTTGCACATTTTTCTTCAGTCTGAGTACAATTAACAGTATTATCATCATTTACAGGAATTATGCTCTTAAATGTATATGATGAATATGCAGGAATATCTGTTAAACTTGTTTTATCAATGCCCTTAATAGTATGACCTGTATAGCATTGAAGAATTGCTTCAACCCTTATTTTATGATTAGATTTATTATATATTGTATAGTATTTTTCAATATATTTCTTAACTGTTGGAACACCTTCAACTTCAACAGTTTCTTCTTTAATCATGCTTGCTGTTAAGCCAGCAGATTGAAGGAAATAACGGCCATGGGGGAAGTTGGTTGCATTCTGTTCAGTTTCATCAAAGTTAATCTTATAACCTGTTTTTACAGGAGCATCTTTAATATATTCGATAGCAATATCATCAATATAGTATGCAAATAATGTAGGTTCAGCTGATGAACCAAATGCGCCACCATTACCATCTAAACGCAATGAAATCTTATCAGGATTTGTTGATGATGCAATATTTGTAAGGAATGCATCAGTAACATTAACATAAACGGTGTGTGTTGTCCATTGATTTGACATGGCAATATTAGAAGCACCATCATATAATGTTCCGCTAAGGGAAGCAGTGCCGTTATTACACCAAGCAATAAGAGTTAAAACGAATGTTCCGGAATTATCACCATCAGCTTTTGTTCTGAAAGTTATCTTATAGTAACCTGTGCCGGAGCCAACAAGACCTTTAGATTCATCCTGAAGAATTGCAGCACCAAGGTTGAACTGAACTGAGCTATATATTCCACCAGGTGTAAACTTAACAACTTTGTTGCCGTTAGCTTCGGTAACTTTTTCAACAGTACCGCTTGATAACTTATTCCATGTTGCACTGTTTAAAGCACCTTCAGCATCACCATCTACTACAGTAGCAGGTGTGGGCTTGGGTGTAGGAGTAGGTGTAGGTGTGGGTGTAGGTGTAGGTGTAGGTGTAGCTGTGGGTTCGGGTGTAGGTGTTGGTGTTGGTTCGGGTTCAACTGTTTCTTCGATTGTAACATTATCAATTTGATATGCAAAGTATGTGCCATCACCAAATGCCTGATCTGCACCGGAAGCATCAAGACGAAGAATAAAATCAAGAGCGTTTGCTCTGCCTGCGGCATCCATTGCAAGATATAAATTATACTGATCTTCAGTAATCTTAGCATAGCCTTCAAAGCTCTGCCATTCATTTGTCATGGTAATCTGGTTGTCGTTTGTTTCTGTTTGCTTAAATGCAACACCTGATGAAGCAGTATAAACATCAATACCAAGTAAAGTCTGAGCATCACCTTTTGTGAAGTTTGTTTGAGTATCCATGCTTACACCAAAGGTACCTGTTGCGCCTTCATCAACTGTTCTATAATCAAATGTAAGTTTATAATAGCCTTCGCCACTGCCATTATAGAACTGATATGCACCATTTTTATATGCATCGTTATAAATAGCAGGTTTAAGGGTATATGCAATTGATTGATACTTGTTGGTTCCAATATTAAACTGCATTACATAATTGCCATGTGCTTCATCGTTATCTGCTGAGATATCTACAACAGCTCTTGAGCCATTAGCAAATACGCCCCACTCATAGTTATAACCTTGTTCGACATCACCATTTTTAAGTGTTGCGTGAAGTTGGGTTACATCACTGTGAGCAGTGAATTTTTCCATTGTGAAGTGAGTGCTTGTGTTAAAATCAAGCAACATTTCATCCATAACAACAATATAGAATTCGTCTTTGCAAATTTGATATGGAGTAGTTGCATCACCTGCAGCATGATCTATCTGAATCCAAAGTTGTTCAAGAGGAAGAGGATCCGCATAGGTGAATGTTGCATTGCCATTTTCATCAACAGGGAATGAGAATGTATATTCTGTTGTGCTGTGGGCTTTTGCAACTTTATAAGCATGGCCAGTAATGCCTTTAGGTGTATTCCATTGTGTTTGGCCTTGTTTACCACCTGAAGTGTGAACAACTGTACCCTGAACACCAATTCTAAGGCTAATATCGTGGTTGTTAGGATTTATAACAGAAACTGTTTTTGTTACTGTGTTTGTTTCCACATCAATATCATCAGCTGTGATAAATGCTGATTTTGAACCTTGGTTAGAATTAGTTTTAATTGAAGTACCACTTGCATGAGTACCTGCACTTGTAACTTTGTAACCGATATGTGTTGTGGGTGCTTTTTCAAACACTTCTACAGTTTCGGTAAGATGTTCATACGTAAAGTCCACGCTAGTAGCAGAATCCCAAGGTGTATCATTCTGAAGCTCGGGCATCTTAACAATAAGATAGTCATTTGCTTGAAAATAATAGGCTTCGGAACTTTTTGATTTTACAGTAATATATAAAACAAGATTTTCAATAGTAATCGTGCTTTTATTAGTATCAGACAAAACTGCTTTTCCTGTAGAATCTACAGTAAATTTTACAATAATATCTTTGCTTTCGTTTGCAGCTATTGTGTGTGTTGTGTTATTTGCTCCAGCTGCCTTTGTCATAGTGCCGTTTAAGTTGGCATACATAAAAGACTGTAACTGAACTTCATGGCTGTTGGGGTTCTCAATGGTAATTGTTTTTGATACAACTGTGCTTGTTCCATCCCAATCAGCGCTGGTGAACACTTCTGCCTGTGCACCTTGTACAGTGCTTGTTTTAGCAGATCTGTTTGATGTGAAATTTCTTATTGCAGTAAGTTTATAACCCGTATGCTGTGTTGTTGAGCTAACAGCCTGTTCAATTTTGAAATCTGTGCTACTTTCCCAAGGTGTGTTGTTTTGAAGTTCGGGCATTTCAACTGTAAATGATTCGCCATTTAACATTTTGCATGCAGAGTAATCTACACTACTAACAGTACCACCTACAACATTTATTTGTAAATAGAGCTGTTCAAGAGGCATAGATGTATCGCCTAAAGTAACTTTACCCTCAGAATTAACAGCTATTCTAACAGGAACATCATATGAGCCATTAGCAGGAACTGTACGAACATTGTTGTACGGACTTCCAACCTTTGTACCGGTTGTTGCACCTTCTAACATACCATACATAAATGCCTGTATAGCAATATCGTGGTTATTTGGGTTTTTAACAGTGATGTTTTTAATTATGGTTGTACTTGAACCATCCCAATCAGCACTTGTAAAAAAACCTGCCATTGCACCATATATAGTGCTTGTTTTTATGGCTTTGGTACCTGTTAAATTGCTTTTTGCAGTAAACTTATAAACTGCATTTGCAGGTGTTTCATTTACGGTTGCTGTACCGTTTGCAAAAGTAACCATGCTTACGCAACTAAGCACCATTGCTAATGCAAGAATGAAACTTAAGAATTTTTTCATAAAAAACTTCCTTTCTCTTTTTTATATTTATAATGTTATAGAAACACTTATACGCAATTATAGTAACATACGCAAGTAAAATTGTCAATACTTTTTAACAAATAATTTAAAATTTTATTGCCATTTTATGTTGTTTTTTTGCGTTTTTTTATGTTCGTTTAACATTGTAATACTTTTGTAAATAATTATATGAATTTTGAATAAAAAAATGATAGAATTTTTGTTTACGGGCGAATGGTATGCGCGGGCGCGGTGTTGAAAATATTAGCGTGTATACGGGCGAATGGAAAATAAAAAACCGTGTTCGGTGTGAACACGGTTTTTGTATTGCTTTTTAAATTACTTAAGTGTAACTGTTGCGCCAACTTCTTCAAGCTTTGCTTTAAGAGCTTCTGCTTCGTCCTTAGCTGCGCCTTCTTTAAGAGCTTTAGGAGCTGCTTCAACAAGGTCCTTAGCATCTTTAAGGCCAAGACCAAGAGCTTCTTTAACAGCCTTAATAACGTCAAGCTTCTTGTCACCAAAGGATTCAAGAATAACGTCAAATTCTGTCTTTTCTTCTGCTGCTGCGCCAGCTTGGGCGCCACCAGCTACCATAACAGGAGCTGCTGCGGATACACCGAATTCTTCTTCAAGCATTGTTACTAATTCAGCGATTTCAAGAATAGTTTTTTCCTTGATTGCTGCAATGATTTCTGCATTTGTCATTTTAATTTTCCTCCAAATTTTTAAAAATTATGCTTCCATTTTTTCTTTAATTGCATTGAGTGCATAAGCAAGATTACGCACATTGCCCTGAAGTGCCCAGATAAACTGAACAATAAGAGCATCTTTTCCGGGGAGCTTTGCAAGAGCTTCCTCTTCCTGAACAGTTGTTACTTTACCGTCCATATAGCCGCACTTGATAGTGCATTTTTCGGTTTTTTTGCCGAACTCATAGAGAATCTTAGATGGAGCTACTACATCTTCATAGCTGAATGCAAAAGCATTTGTTCCTTCAAGGAACTGATCCCAGCCTTCGATTCCAAGTTCCTTTGCAGCACGGGCAACAAGTGTATTTTTATATACTTTGTATTCAACCCCTGCAGCACGGCATTCAGAACGAAGTTTGGTAATTTCTTCAACATTTACGCCTGAATAATCTACCATTACAACGTGTGTTGCCTTGGAAAGCTTCTCTTTGATCTCATCATACAGAGCTATTTTGGCTTCCTTATTAACTGACATTTTTTGACCTCCGTACTTATTCAAAAAAATAACCCCCATATAGACATACGGGGGCAGGTAAAATCTTTTTTTAACTGACGCCTCGGCAAGCATAATTTAAGCTTTTATATAAAGCGCTTGCTGTCTACGGAATACAGAGATTATTTAATTGTAAAATGATTTTACAACGTTTTTAAATTCTTGTCAAGCAAAAATTTATGCATTGAATTTAACACCGTTTACTTTGATGCCAGGGCCCATTGTTGTTGAAATAACAACGGATTTAAGATATGTTCCCTTTGCTGCTGCAGGTTTTGCTTTAACAACTGCGTCCATAAGAACTTTAACGTTATCGCTAAGTTTTTCAGCACCAAATGATGCTTTGCCTACAGGAACGTGAATGATGTTAGTTTTATCTACACGATATTCAACTTTACCAGCTTTAATATCGGCAACTGCCTTTGCAACATCCATTGTAACGGTTCCGCTTTTGGGGTTGGGCATAAGTCCTTTAGGACCAAGTACCTTACCTAAACGGCCTAATGCACCCATCATATCGGGGGTACATACGATTACATCGTAATCAAACCAGTTTTCAGTTTGAATTTTTTGTACCATTTCTTCTGCGCCAACGAAATCTGCGCCTGCTGCCTGAGCTGCATCTGCCTTTTCGCCTTTTGCAATAACGAGTACGCGCTGTGTTTTACCTGTTCCGTGTGGAAGAACTACTACGCCACGAACCTGCTGGTCTGCCTGACGAGAGTCAACACCTAATCTAACGGAAAGTTCAACAGTTTCATCAAACTTTGCCTTTGCTGTCTGAACGCAAAGTGTGATCGCCTCTTCGGGATCATATAATTTTGTGGTATCAATAAGCTTTACGCTATCCTGATATTTTTTTCCTCTTTTCATTTTTTACCTCCATAGTGGTTTTAGCGGTACGAGCCTTTTTCTCGTCCCTCCCACGTTATTAGTGCGTTTTTAAACGCAATTAGTCAACTACGGTTACGCCCATGCTACGAGCTGTGCCTGCGATCATTGCCATTGCAGCTTCTACGCTTGCTGCGTTAAGGTCGGGCATTTTAAGTTCAGCAATTTCTTTAAGCTGTGCCTTTGTGATCTTTGCAACTTTGTTCTTGTTGGGTACGCCTGAACCGCTTTCGATTTTGCAAGCCTTTTTAATAAGAACTGCTGCCGGCGGAGTTTTTGTGATAAATGAGAATGATCTATCCTGATATACTGTGATTACGCAGGGGATAATCATTCCTGTGTCCTTGGCTGTACGTTCATTAAATTCCTTGCAGAAACCTGCGATGTTGATACCGTGAGGACCTAATACCGAACCTACTGGAGGAGCGGGTGTTGCCTTACCTGCTGTGATCTGCAGTTTTACGATACCTGTTATCTTTTTAGCCATAATTACACCTCCTCAATAAAGTGCATGTGGTTATACGGATACACTTAAGAATTTTGTATCCTCCCACCCCACCCATTTAGCTATAATGGGCAGTATATAATAACGCTTAAAAGCGAATTATACTTTTTTAACATCAACAAAATCAAGTTCAACTTCGTTTTCGCGGTTAAAGAATGAAATGTTGATTTTTACTTTTTGCCTTGAAGCATCTACTTCTTTGGCTACGCCTTGCTGACCTTCGAATGGACCTGAAACAACATCAAGAAGATCCCCAACGGCAATATCCGATTTTATACGGACATTTTCAAGACCCATACGACGAACTTCCTCATTTGAAAGCGGTATAGGAACTTTTGACCCCGGACCAACAAAACCTGTTACGCCACGGGTATTACGTATAAGGTAAAGGGTTTGCTTTGTCATGATCATTTTAACCATTACATAACCCGGGAACAACTTGCGCTGTACCAATTTACGCTTATCGTTTTTAACTTCCATTACTTCTTCGATGGGAATTTTTACATCAAAGATATAATCCTGAAGGCCCATATTTGCTACCATTTTAGTGATGTTATCAAGCACCTTATTTTCGTAGCTAGAATATGTGTGTATTACATACCACTTACCTTCGGTTTCCTGAACATTACTCATTATAATCAGCCTCCGTAGCCAAACAAGTCATTAAGCCAACCGGGAAGCTTGTCAGGCGCACTTATAAGTTCGATAACCTCAGCTACGCCAAGATCAATAAGCGCAATAAAAGCTGAGCATACCACCACGAAAACAATCACGCACAACGCATATGTGCGCAGATCTGCCTTTGTAGGCCAACTTACCTTTTTAAGTTCAGATATCATTTCCTTGATAGGACGCTTTCTGTTCTTTTTTTCAATTTTCTTCTTGTCGGTTTTAGCGGTTTTAACGGTTTTTACAGCTTTATCTTCTTTAATTGTTGCCTTTTCAAGTACCGTTTTTTCGTTATTTTCTGACATATTATCACACCTTAAAAATAAATTAAGAAATTATTTTGTTTCTTTATGCAAGGTATGTTTCTTGCAAAATCTGCAATATTTCTGAAGTTCGATACGTTCTGCATTATTCTTTTTATTCTTCATTGTATCGTAATTTCTATTCTTGCATTCTGTACAGGCAAGAGTAATTTTTGTTCTTTGTCCAACTGCCATCTTTAGCACCTCCCAAAAATAAAACAAACTGCTCCAATGTTAAGCCTTAATAATCTAACACATTTTTTATGGTATGTCAAACGATATTTGCTATTTTTTACAAAAATTTTCTATTTTCCTGATTTAAGCCTTGATATAAACTTTCTAAGGCGTTTTCTTGTTTGCTCGGCTATAGTAAAAAGTTTATGCCATACGGGTTTTATCATTAAATCAAACTCGCCTATCATTTCTGTTGCCTGACCTGCAAAGCCCTTTTTAAATTTATACAAACCGTAAATTGCATTGTTTTCATCTTCTATAATTCCTGGTACACCGCGAAGATCATAAACCGTGCATCCGTTTTCCTTACTCCACCTTATCATTTCCCATTGAATAAGGTAATTAGGCATATAATTGCGGTATTTATTGCCTGATGCGCCATAAAGATAAAGACACTTGTTTCCATAAAGCCCCGCAAGTGTGCCTGAAACACATTCCATATGTTCCTCATCTTCACCTGCATATGCAAGGAAGATGCGGGCATATTTTCCTAAAGAATCAAACATACGGTAAAAATAATCTATATCCCTTATAACAAAACCATCTCTTTGCCCTGTAGTTTTCATAAGTTCAAAGAATGTAGGAATATCTTCCCTTGTGCCTATTTTAATCTGCACACCTTTTTTCATAGCAACGCGGATATTGTAACGGGTTTTATGATGAAAGCTTTGCAAAAGTTCCTCTTCTGTTTTATCTTTAAGGTCAACACGCATTAAAAAACGGGCTTGTACACCTTCTAAATTATAGTAATCGTTTTTGAGTTTATAGCCAAGTTCCTTCATAATAGACGCATACTCAACATCGCTTGCAGGAGTATCTGTATCTATTTTAAGAGTCATCGCATTATATTTTTTTGCTATCTCTTTTGCACCGTCAGTAATCTTTTTTAACACTTCTTTGTTGTGTAGATCACATATGGGACCGCGGGGTGCATACATAAATGTACAAGGAAACATTGGTATTTTCCTTATTAATATACTCAATGTACCTTCTATATTGCCATTTTCATCCCTAACAATAACAAACTCGTTTATCCATTCTTTTTTTACTTTGCCCCACTCAACTGACTGGAGTATATGGCTTCTTTCATGATTAACGGTAAATTGGGTGTATTCATTAAAAAGTTCTTCAGTCATCTTCATTATGTATCAATCCTCTCTGGTAATATTAAGTTTGGCAAGAAGGGTTTCTTCCATCAAACGCATCTGTGTTTTTTCTTCTGCTTCCATATGGTCATACCCTAAAAGATGCAACACGCCGTGAATGCACAGATACGCCGCTTCCCTTTTTTCGCTGTGAGCGTACTCTTCAGCCTGTTCTTTTAATCGTGGAAGGCTTATTATTATGTCACCTAACATTATATTATCATTTTCGGGATTTATAAAAGGTTCCTCGCCCTGAAGCCTGTTCCATAATGGAAACGAAAGAACATCTGTTTCTTTATCGATACCGCGATGCTCCTTATTTATTTCCCTGATAAAATCGCCATCTGTTAAAAAAACTGTTATCTCGAATTTATCTGTCTGAAGAATTTCTTTTACGCCAAAGTCAGCAACCTGTTGAAAAATTCTGCAAAATTCAGCACTTTCTTCGTTTTCTATATTATCAACGGTCAGCGTCATCTTTTTTCTCCTGATTATCGTATTTTATTCGGGTATGATACACTGCTGTAAGCGTATCAAGGAATGAATGTTTTAAAGTGTTTATGTCCCTTAAAGTAAGTTCGCAGGCATCAAGTTCCCCATCATCTATACGGGCTTTAAACATCTTTTCAATTTGAGTTTTGATGGTTTCAGGCGTTTTTTCATCCATAGATCTCACAGAAGCCTCAATACAGTCCGCAAGCAAAATGATACCTGCCTCTTTTGTTTGAGGGTTGGGTCCTGGATAACGGAAATCATCAATATTCGCTAAAGGATCAAGCTGTTTTGCTTTATTATAAAAATACTGCACTGCACTTGTTCCGTGATGCTGCGTAATAATATCAATAATCTCTTGTGGCAATTTATTTGCTTTTGCAATCTGAACGCCTTCAGTTATATGTGAAAATATCATATCAGTGCTTTCTTTAGGTGAAAGTCTTTCATGATAATTTTTTGTATCCTGAACCTGATTTTCTGTATAACATTCAGGGCAACGAAGTTTACCTATATCATGGTAAAGCGCTGCAGTTTTTGCAAGCATCGAATCTGCGCCAATATCTTTTGCACCGTTTTCTGACATTTCGGCAACTGTTGATGAATGTTGATATGTGCCGGGCATTTCGATACTGATTTTTCTTAAAAGGTCACTGCTTGAATTAGAAAGTTCCAGTAATTTTGACTGTGTGATAAGACCAAACAAACTTTCCCAAAGCGGCAGTGATGCTGCTGAAAAGATTGCTGCGATTCCGCCACCTATCAGCGAATAAGATGCACCTTCAATGCACGCAGTAATTTCCTTACCTGCCGTCCACATTACAAGGAAAGCAGAAACCATACCAACAACACCTGCTACAACACCCGGAACAAGCATTTTTGCACGGTTAGATCCTTTGCGTACATTTTTACAACTGTGAATTGCCACAGTACCGCCTGCAAGAGATGAGATAATTAAAGCAACTGCATCTGTTGTAAACACACCTGCTTCATCGGATAAGAACAATGCAAGTATTACCGACAGCATAGTGTTTACTGTTAAAGCGATTTGTTCGTTAAAAAGCATTGCAATAAGTATCGTGCAGATTGCCGCATTCATCATTTTTTGGAATCCGCCGCTTTTAAGAAGTAACGCAATTAAGATGTTTACAATAATCAATAAGCATAACAGCAACACTTTTTTGTGCTGAACAACTGTTTTTATTTCAAACACCCATGCATAAAGTGCAACCATCCCTAAAAGAGCAACAACCATACTTGCTGAACCGATTATCAACGGGTAAGGAAGGTCGCCTTCTTCCAACATACCAAGTTTGTTAAGCATATCAACCTGATTTTGTGTAACAATAGTATTCTGAGTTACAATGGCTGTTCCTTTAGGAACAATTACAGGCTGAACATTTTTTACAGCCATAAGCCTTGCCTGTTCTGTTTGTTCAGCATCAAAAACGCTGTTTGCAACAAGTTTATCTTCAACAACTTCGGCAAAAATCTGCTTTAAATTACCATTGGCTATTACCTGAGTTTGCATTACTTCATTAGCAATATTTGTTTTTGCATTTTTAAGTTGTTCTTCGTTTATACCTTTTGAAAGCCATTGGGTTAATTTAGGAATAAACCATTCCTTTAAAGCCTGTACATCTTTAGGATTACTATCAAGTATTGCAACTATTTTCTGTCCTTTTGTAAGAGCGTTATCCTTTATCATATCTACAGAATCTGTAATAAATGAAAGTTCGCTTTTTAAAAATGACTCTTTTTTTACAGGATCATACTGAACTATGTAATTTCCTGTGTTTTCCTTGCCGCCTCTTATGGTATTTCCGTAGTTTGATACATACTCAATATTAAGAAAAACCGTATTTTCAAAATATGTTAAAAGTTCATTGGTTTTGTTTTCATCTGCAACATATATATCTGCAACTGCATCTGATGCTGCCTGTTCCTTTTTTTGTGTTTCCAAAGGATCTTCAACTTCACCGATTGCGTAGATGGTTTCGCTGGCGATTTCACCTACATGAACGGTATGGGTCTGAGGCATAACTTCAAAAAGAACCAGCAAAACAATTACAATACAAGTAATTATACTGTAAATAAGGGACAGAATTATATTCCGCCTTTGTTTACGGTAGTTATTTCTTGCAGTTTTACCACTGTTTTTATCCCTTTTTGTTAACATATTTTTTACCTCTTCTGCTCATTACTTTTATCATATGCTTTGATAATGTTCATTACTATTTCATGGCGAACAACATCTTTTGCGGTTAAATGACATATCTGAAGCTTGTCTATTGAGCCTAAAATATTTATAGCATGCTTTAATCCGCTTGTTTTTCCTTCGGGAAGGTCTATCTGTGTAAGATCCCCTGTAATAACCATTTTTGACCCTTCACCAAGACGGGTTAAAAACATCTTCATCTGTTCTACAGTTGTGTTTTGTGCTTCATCCAAAATTACATAAGCATCGTTTAATGTTCTGCCACGCATATATGCAAGAGGTGCAACTTCAATGGCGCCTCTTTCCCAAAGTTTTTGATATGCTTCAACGCCCATCATTTCATAAATAGCATCATAAAGCGGTCTTAAATATGGGTCAACTTTTTGCTGAAGGTCTCCGGGAAGAAAACCCAACTTTTCACCTGCTTCAACAGCAGGGCGGGTAAGAATTATTTTAGAAATTTCTTTATTTTTAAAAGCCATAACTGCGTTTGCCATTGCAAGATATGTTTTTCCCGTTCCTGCAGGGCCTACACCAAACACAACCGTATTATTCTGCATTGCACGAACATATTTTTGCTGGCCTAATGTTTTGCACCTGATCTGTGAGCCTTTATAAGTAATGGCAACCACATCACTCATTATTTCTTCAATAAGTTCATCTCTGCCCTCTTTAGCAAGTTCAACGGCATACCTTATACGACTGCGGTCAATTTTTTCATTGCGTGCAAGTAGATTTATAAGCCTTTTTATTACCCTGTTTGCAATAACGGCTTTTTCATTATCTTCGCTATCCACAACTAAACGATCATCCCTTAACGCTATACGCACATTAAGTTCATCTTCAATAATACGGATATTTTCATCACGCATACCAAAAAGTTCAGTTAAGTATTCAGAATTTTCAATGTTTATATATTCCATTTTTATCCCCTTACAGCAACATCTTCAACAGTTTCGATATACACATGAACCGTCAGGCTGTCATCATTTTCCGTAACAGTAGTTTCTGTTTTATGAACAACTGCATTTTCAGGCATTTGCTGTTTTAAAAAAGTAATAAGTTGAGCCTGTGTTTCATTAACCAATGTTTCGTTATCTACCGTTTTAATTTCACCTTGCGTTTCACTGTATATTATCTTTGTTATATCTATAGGCAGCCCAAATGTGTTTATTTTTTGTTCTGTTTTGTTACTTGTTACAAACTCATTTTTTCCGCCTGCAAGAATATCCATACCTAAAAACCTGATTCGGCAAATATTTTTTTTATTTCCTGTTTCTGTATAAACGGTGCTTTTTACAGGCACCGTCTGGCTTGAACTGTAATATACGCTTGCAACAGCTTTGCCTTGGGCATTAACAGGATAAAATTCCTCCCCTATTTTTTGAGTAGCTTCAATTAAAATGTCGCCTTTTTTTACAGTTTTGCCGTTTTCTACTTTGCCTGTGCCACCTAAAACCACAAGATTACGTATTACACAATCTTTGCTTGCATAAAGATTTCCTTGCTTGTTTTCAGGAAGTTTTAATGTTTCATCTTTCTTAACATAAACTTCAATATTAGTACCGTTTACAGTTACCCAACTCCACAAAATATTATCGTCACTTTTTAAAATCTGTAACTGCAAATCTTCAATTTTATTATTCAGCCCTTTTTTCCATGAAATCATATTGTTATTTTTAACTATCTGAATTATTTTTTCAGGCTGATCATATCCAAACACTTTAACTGACCATGTTCGTGAAAAAAACAAACATAGCCCTAAAAATGCCATTAGCAAACTTACCCATAAAAAAATTCGGTTTTTGTTTGTATCAAACTGATAAAAAACGCCACGTTTTTTTATTGTGGATATTTTATATTTATTTTTACCCAGAAGTTTTTTGAGCTTTTTAACATGTATAGAGTAAACATCAGCTTCCATCTGGGCATATTCGGTGCGAACTGCGTTCTTAATTATTATTCCATTTTTATATGAAATATTTAAAATATCCTGTGTATTAAGACCTGTAAAACGAAGTCTTTCATAAGAATATAAATCTCCATTTAATAATTTTAACATAATTATCCTTTCAGGTCAAATATTCTATTTTAAAAATTTTACCATTTATTTTTAAACAACAACCATCAAGCTCTCTTATAGTAAGATTTTCGCCAAATATTCCCACTATTCTTTTTTCGCAAAATATTTTTATACATTCACTTTTCATATCGGCAATTCCTGAATGATTTTCTATTAATAGAAAATTATCTTCAAACAACGATATTTTAAAATACCCTGCCCCTTCAGGTGCAAGACCTGTTTTATAAATAAAATCTTTTTTTGACATAAAAAACACCCCATAAAAAAATTTATGAGGTGAATTTATAAAAAATAACCGATAGCAAATACTATCGGTTATCTTTAAAGATTAATATTTTCTTTTTCTTGCAGCCTCAGCCTTTTTCTTTCTTTTTACACTGGGCTTTTCATAATGTTCTCTCTTGCGAACCTCAGCAAGAACGCCAGCACGGGCACACTTACGTTTAAAACGTTTAAGAGCATTTTCTAATGATTCGTTTTCACCAACATGAATTTCTGACATCTATATCCCTCCCCTCAGTGTGAAATTACACGAGAGTTATTCTTCATAACTACATGGCAATTATATCAAACAACCATAAAAACTGTCAAACACTTTTGACAATTTTTTTGAATTTTTTTTGCTTATTTTTTTAATATTGACATTACTTGCTTGTTATGTTATTCTCAAACCATCATAAAAAGGAGGCTGTTATATTGAAAAAAATTGCATTTTTTGATCTTGACGGAACGATTTCCGATTCAGGCACTGGTATAATAAACGCAATTACATATGCTGAACAAAAACTTAAACTTAAACCAATTTCATCAGAGGATAAAAAAAGTTGTGTAGGTCCGCCTCTTAACAAAAGTTTTATGCGCCTTTACGGGTTAACATTAGAAGAAGCGGAAAATATGATTGATGTTTACCGCGAATATTATTGGGACAAAGGCATTTATGAAAATTACCTTTATCCTGATATTCCCCGTTTAATAAGCACATTAAAGGATAATGGATGGGAACTGAGAATTTGTTCAGGCAAACCTACTGTTATGGTTGAAACAGTGCTTAAGCACTTCAATTTATACCATTATTTCACTTCGCTTCAAGGCGCAAAGTTGCACGGAATATACCCGGGCAAAAGCAAATTTATTAAAGAAATTCTTGATAAAGAAAACGCTATTGCAATAATGGTTGGTGACAGATCAGACGATATAGAAGGTGCAAAAGCAAATAACATCGTTTCCTTTGGGGTTTTATGGGGATACGGCACAAAAGAAGAACTTGAAACAGCAGGTGCAACCTACATCGTTAAAAATGTTGACGAAATTTTAAAAGAATTATCCACTATTTAAGTTATGTTTTAATTGACAATTCTAACCTTATATAATAAAATACAATATACTTAAATTTTGAAACGGAGTTTTAAAAATTATGGCAAAACCTTATGAACATTTAAAAATTGAAAAAAAATGGCAGGATATCTGGGAAAACGAAGGTGCTTTTAAAGCTGATGACAGCGACACAAGCAAGCCTAAATTCTATGGGCTTATTGAGTTCCCCTATCCCTCCGGTGCAGGCTTACATGTTGGGCATCCCCGTTCTAACACAGCCCTTGATATTATTTCAAGAAAACGCCGTATGCAAGGCTATAATGTACTTTATCCTATTGGTTGGGATGCTTTTGGCTTACCTACTGAAAACTTTGCGATAAAGAATAATATTCACCCTGAACTTGTTACAAAAAACAATGTTGACCGTTTTAGAGATCAGCTTAAAAAGATTGGTTTTTCTTTTGACTATTCAAGGGAAGTAAACACCACTGATGCTGATTACTATAAGTGGACACAGTGGATTTTCTTGCAACTTTTCAAAAAAGGGCTTGCATATAAAAGCGAAATCGCAATTAACTGGTGCACATCTTGTAATGTTGGCCTTGCTAACGAAGAAGTTGTTGGCGGTGTTTGTGAGCGTTGCGGTGGCGAAGTTATCAGAAAAACAAAAAGCCAATGGATGCTTCGCATAACTGATTATGCTCAAAAACTTTTAGAAGGTCTTGACGATGTTGACTTTATTGAAAAAGTAAAGACACAGCAGAGAAACTGGATCGGCAAATCACAAGGTGCTTTAGTTAAATTCAATGTGCCTTTATATAACGACACATTAACAGTTTTCACCACTCGTCCTGACACACTTTTTGGCGCAACATATATGGTTATTTCTCCTGAACATCCTATGATTGATGCATTAGGTGATAAGATAAAGAATCTTGATGCAGTTTTAAAATACCGCGAGGACGCACAGAAAAAGAGTGATTTTGAAAGAACTGAAACCGCAAAAGAAAAGACAGGCGTTGTGCTTGACGGTATTTTTGCTATTAATCCCCTTACAGAAAAAGAAATTCCTATCTGGGTATCAGATTATGTACTTATGAGCTACGGTACAGGCGCTATTATGGCTGTTCCTGCGCACGATGAACGCGACTGGGCTTTTGCAAAGAAATTTGATCTTCCTATTATTGAGGTTGTTGCAGGGGGCAGCGTTCAGGAAGAAGCATTTACCGATATTCAAACAGGTGTTATGGTAAACAGCGGTTTCTTAAATGGACTTTCAGTTAAAGAAGCAAAAGAAGCCATTATTAAGCACTTAACCGAAAAAGGTATCGGCGAAGCAAAGGTTAATTATAAATTGCGTGACTGGGTATTCTCACGCCAGAGATATTGGGGTGAGCCTATTCCCCTTGTTTACTGTGAAAAGTGCGGTTGGGTTCCACTTGATGAAAGCGAATTACCTTTAACTCTTCCGCATACAGACGACTTTATTCCTACTAAAGATGCACAATCACCACTTGCAAAACTTGATGACTGGGTAAACACCACTTGCCCCAAATGCCACGGTAAGGCAAAGCGTGAAACTGATACAATGCCACAGTGGGCAGGATCTTCCTGGTACTTTATCCGCTATGTTGATCCGCATAACACAGGCACTATTGCTGATATGGACAAAATGAAATATTGGCTTCCTGTTGACTGGTATAACGGCGGTATGGAGCATACAACACTTCATCTTTTGTATTCACGCTTCTGGCACCGTTTCCTTTATGATATTGGCGTTGTTCCTACAAAAGAGCCTTATCTTAAACGTACAAGCCACGGTATGATTTTAGGCGAAAACGGTGAAAAAATGAGCAAATCCCGTGGTAACGTTATTAATCCTGACGATATTGTTAATGAAATCGGTGCAGACTCATTCAGAATGTACGAAATGTTTATGGGTGCCTTTGACCAAGCAATTCCGTGGTCAACAAAGGGCGCACGCGGATGCCGTCGTTTCCTTGAAAGAGTATGGCGCTTACAGGATTTACTGAAAGACGAACCTATGACACAGGAAAGAGATGCACTTCTGCACGCCACCATCAAAAAGGTTTCGGAAGATTTTGAGCAGATGAAGTTCAACACCGCTATCGCACAGATGATGGCTTATGTAAACGATATTTACAGATTAGGCAGTATCAATAAAGAAGAACTTAAAACTCTGTTGACTCTTCTTAACCCTGTTGCCCCCCACTTAACTGAAGAAATGTGGGAAGAAGCAGGCTTTGAAAACAGACTTTATCAAACTGTTTGGCCCGCTTGGGACGAAAAGAAACTTGTTAAAAATGAGGTTGAAATTGTTATTCAGATTTGCGGTAAGATTAAAGCAAAGCTGATGGTTCCTGCTGATATTGATAAAGCCGGTATGGAAAAACTTGTTGAAGAAGATGAAACTGTTAAAAAACTTGTTGAAGGCAAGGAAATCAAAAAAATCGTTGCAGTTCCTGGCAAACTTTTAAATATCGTTGCAATTTAACATTTAAAGGCTCCTTTTTTTAAGGAGTCTTTTTTGTTATAATTTAAACTTTTTTACGAATTTTAAATAAAAACCTTAATATACTATTATGTAGAAAAAAATATGTATGGAAAAATTCACTTTACATTGTACGAAAATTATAGTAAAATAATCGTGTACGCAAACATGTTTTCATTTTATTTATTTTATTTTTTTGCGTGTTATATTTTTTCAGGAGGTAAATTTTATGCCCATCAAAACAACAACACAGCTTGGCACAACCACTATTTCTGATAGCGTGCTTGCTACCATTGCAGGTATTGCTGCTTGCGATTGTGCAGGAATTGTTGGTATGTCAGCAACAAGTACAGCTGAAGGCATTGCCGAACTTCTTAAAAGAGAAAGTTTAACAAAAGGTATTAAGGTAAATACAAGCGGTGATTCGGTTAAATTCGAACTTCACGTTATTATTGAATACGGTGTTTCTATGGTTGCTGCCGCGCACAATGTTATTGAGGCAGTTAAATATGCTGTTGAATTACAGACTGGTCTGAAGGTTGAGAATGTTGACGTTCTCATTCAGGGCATCAGAGTTTAAGGCGGTAAAAAATGGAACATTCTTTAATTAACGGCGCCCTGCTTAAAGAAATGGTGGTTGCCGCTGCTTCATTATTAGAAAAAAACAAACAACAACTTAATGATCTTAATGTTTTTCCTGTGCCAGATGGCGATACAGGAACAAATATGTCCTTAACTATGCAGTCAGTTTTAAAGGAAGTTTTATCCGCTCAGGAAGACGACCTTGCTACTGTTGCAAAAGCAATGTCCCGCGGGGCATTAAAAGGCGCTCGCGGTAACAGCGGCGTTATTCTTTCACAGATTTTAAGAGGTTTTGCAAAACAGTTTGAAACCTGTGAAGAAGCAACTGCAAAAGATTTTATCCTTGCCTTAAAATTAGGTCAGGAAACTGCTTATAAAGCAGTTATGAAACCAAAAGAAGGCACTATTTTAACTATTATTCGCGTAATGGCTGAAAAAACAAAATATGAAACTTCTTTAGATCTTTGCGGTATTTTTGATTTTGCAATTAATGTTGGCGAAGAAACTTTATTGCAGACGCCCGAAATGCTTCCCCAACTTAAAAAAGCCGGCGTAGTAGATGCAGGCGGTCAGGGGCTTATGACAATTATGCACGCTTTCAGTGCTGTTGTTCACGGTGAAGAAATTCCCGATGATATTGCACCTTTTGAATTTACTGCAATAAGTGATAATATTTCCAGAGACACTTCTGAAGAAGTTGCAGAGATGGATGAAATCACTTTTGCATATTGCACAGAATTTTTCATTCAGCAATTAAAGCCTGAAGTTACAGAAAAAACAGTTGAAAAATTAAGAAATAAACTTGCACAGATTGGTGATTCATTAGTAGTAGTTGGTGATCCGGAGCTTGTTAAAGTACACGTTCACACTAACGATCCGGGTAAGGCTTTACAAATGGCGCTTGAACTTGGTGAACTTTATAAAATCAAAATCGAAAACATGGTTCAGCAACACCGTGAAATTGTTGAAGCAAACAAGCAAAACTTAAAGGAAGTAGGCATTATCGCCATTGCTTCAGGTGATGGTTTTACTCAGCTTTTCAAGGATTTAGGTGCTGATTATGTTGTAACCGGCGGACAGACGATGAACCCAAGCACAGAGGATATTTCTGCTGCAGTTAAAAAAGTAAATGCAAAATCTGTTATTATTTTGCCAAACAATTCCAATATAATTCTTGCCGCAGAACAGGCACAGGATTTTACTGACAAAAAGTTATTTGTTATTCCTACAAAAACAGTTCCGCAAGGTATTGCAACAATGCTTGCTTTTGATCCTGACGAAAATGGTGAGGATAATGCCGAAGGCATGATGGATGCTTATGGCGAGGTTCTTACAGGAAGCGTTACTTACGCTGTAAGAGATACTGAGTTTGACGGGCAGACCATTCATGAAGGTAATATTTTAGGATTACAAGAAGGCACCATTGCTTTTTGTGGAGAAGATCTTAAACAAGTTACTATTGATCTTGCTGAAAAACTTTTACAGGACAAAAATGAAATTTTAACAATCTATTATGGCAAAGATACTACCGAAGATGATGCAAACGATATTGCAGATGTTTTATCAGAAAAATATCCTGATACTGACTTTGAAGTTGTCAATGGCGGTCAGCCTGTATACTATTATTTAATTTCAGCAGAATAAATTACCAAAGGGGCGATTATCGTCCCCTTTTTTTTAAGGAAAATAAATATGAATGAAAAACAGTATTTAATTAAATGCTTGCTTGATTTAGGTGAATCTTTGCTTTTAGTAGGGGCGGAAATAAACCGCGTTGAAGATTCGCTTACCCGTGTTGCAAAAAACTACGGAGCATTTAAGGTTGACGTTTTTGTTTTAACATCCGTTATAAATATTACCGTCACTTTTAATGATAACAGTCTGGAAACGCAAACAAGACGCCTGAACCTTCAAGCAGTTACAGATTTCAAAAAAATCGAAGAATTAAACGCTTTATGCCGTTATTGTGCTAATATGAGCATATGTGAATTTGATGAAAATTTACATAAACTTACTGATAATTCGCCTAAAAAAATAAAGCAATATATAGGCTCGTTCCTTACTGCAGGCGGTTTTGCACTGTTTTTTGGCGGAAGCATTTACGACGGAATATTAGCAGGTATTTTTGCACTTTTGATTTGCTTTTTGCAGTTACATTATTCAAAGATCTGCCCTAATAAAGTGTTCTTTTATTTAACGTCATCACTTGTTATTGGCTTATGTATTTTTTTATGTACACTTTTATTACCTCGGTTTAACAGTGATATGATAATTATCGGTGATATTATGCTTTTAATTCCCGGCCTTGCAATTACTAATGCAGTAAGAGATATTATTATCGGCGATACAGTTTCGGGATTAATTAAATTTTCTGAAAGTTTACTTTGGGCAATTTCCCTTGCAGGTGGATTTATGCTTGCTATGAGCCTTTGGGGAGGTGTTTTTGCATGATAGACATTATCCTTCAGCTTATATATGCTTTTGTTGGCTCATTTGGTTTTGCACTTTTATATAATATTAAATTAAAAAGGATTTTGCCGTGTTCATTAGGCGGAATGCTTGCCTGGGGCGTTTATTTAGCAATAAATCATTTAATGCATAACTTATTTTTTGCAGTATTTTTAGCTTCTGCCTTTGCATCATTTTATAGTGAAATATCTGCGCGTGTTTTAAAGGCACCTACTACAATTTTTACAATACCTGCTTTAATACCGCTTGTTCCCGGAAGCTCTCTTTTTTACACTATGCAAAACGCAGTATTAAACCATTGGGACAATGTTTCATATTATGCCCTTGAAACCGTTACTTTTATCGGTGCAATAACTTTAGGATTAAGCATTGTTTCGGCACTTTTTAAAATGTTTACGAAAAAGAAAACGGTTGAATAGCAACCGTTTTCTTATACTATGTAAACTCTTTTTGAATTTTAGAATTTTCACTTGATTACACACATAATTTATGTTTTAATAAATAATAACAACAAATGAATATTTTTAAAGAAATTTTGGGATAATAACAGAAAAAATTTACGGTGGTGTTATTATTGCCTTTAGGTGTTATTATTGTTCTTGTACTTGCCGTACCTGTTTTGTTTAATTTTGGCAAAGGACTTATATATACCCTCGCTTTATCAAAATGGAAAACTGTTTTGTTTTTACTTTCTTTTGCCTTTTTCTATATAATTCAACCGCTATTTTTAGAAGGGGTAGATTTTTATATAGTTCCTTTTTTTACAGTAGTTGGATACTTGGCTTTTCTTTTGTTTAAACTTTCTTTTCCCGTTAAAAGCGTCTTAACCTCTATTGGCTGTGCTTTTATTCTTTATTTACTTTCATTAAGCATTCTGCCCCAACCTATCGGGCTTATTTATGAACCGTTTTTCATATATTCCCTCGCCCTTACTGTGCTTTCAGTAATTTTATGTTACGGTAAGCGTTCACTGTTATTTAACTGTGCATTTTCTATGCTTGTTTTTAATACCGTTATAGTAATTAGGGGCGAATACAATATGCTTTTCCCCCCTGAAGCATTCAGCGCTATATGCCTTTCAACATTGTTATCTTATTACCCCGTTTCGCTAATTGCACAAAACCGCGTTACAGGGTTCAAGAAAGCACGGATTTTTCAAACTGAAGCAAGCGAAAGTTTTTTAATTACAAAAAATAAAATCAAAAAACAAAAAAAGAAATAAGGATGTGAAAATATGCGTCTTGTAACTGCTAATATGCTGTCATTGGCGGCTTTTGAAGATATGCTTGATGACTATATTGTAGCAGGTACTCCGTTTTTAGGAATGACCGATGCAAGTATGTTTCCCTATTTTGTGCGGTCGTGTATTAAACATTCCCAGGGAATCGGATTAGGGTTAGGTGTTTCACCTTACACCAGATATTTTCTTGTTGATGATGATGGTAGAATATATGCTCAAGGGGATTTAAGGCATAAAAAAACCAAAGCAACTGTTTTATTTCAAGGTCAAATTGGTTATGGGGTTTTACCTTCAAAAAGAAAGTGCGGTTACGGAACCCTTATATGTAAACTGTTGCTTGAAGAAGCAAAGAAAATTGGCTTTAAGGACCTTATTATTACTTGCAGAGATGATAATACCGGCAGCCAAAGGATAATTGAAAAAAACGGCGGAGTTCTTGTTGAAGTGCTTTTTTCTAAAAAAGATAATACATATATGCGCCGATATAACGTAATTTTAGATTAAATATGCAACTTAACCTTAAAATTTGTGCATAATTTTTTAAATTACTACTGTTCAAATAAAGAAAAATGTATTATAATACATTGTAAGATAATATAACTGTTAGGAGTGTACACAAGTATGCCAGGATTTTTTACACATTACATAGCGGGTCAGAAAGTTTTAGAACAACTTCCCCAAAATATTAAAGATGTTATTTTAAAACGCAAAAGCGTTTATGATTTAGGTCTTCAAGGATCGGACTTTTTTAATTATTTTGGCGCACCGTTAAAATCTGATGTAAGTATTCACCGTATGGCAATGATGCTTCATGAGCGTTCTGTTGACGAATGGATGAATCTTATTTACAGATATATTGATAAACAGGAAGATGCTGATAAAGATATTATTGTTCCTTATTTTTACGGTTATCTTGTTCACTATGCTGTTGACTGCGCTGTAAACCCATATATTCTTTATCGTTCAGGTTTTATAACACCTAATACACCTATGCCTGAAAGATTTGGTATTTATCGCAAGCGTATTAATAACGCTATTGACCAGATTATGCTTAAAAAGCATATGAACAAAGAACCTAAAGATATAAACATTGATGATATGTTCTGGGTTACTTATGCCGAATTACTTGAAATATGCCGTATGTATCCTGTTAACATCAAAACTATTTACGGTAAAGATATTTCCCGTGAAGATGTTATCAAATCATATCAGGATATGAACGAAAAAATGAAAACCCGCATTAAACCCGGTATTATGAAACCTATTACTGCGGTTTTTGAAAAGTTCTCAAAAGAATTTACACCGGGCTTCTTTACAAAAACTGTTTATGAAGGCTTTGAAGATAACATTGATTTTATGAATGAAAATCACACCCAGTGGCTTGCACCTTGGGATACACGTTATACTTACACTGACAGCGTTGATGAACTTTTTGAAAAAGGTATTCAAAATGCAGTTAAATTGCTTACACTTGTGTTTGACAGTTATAATGACGGTGAAACAACAAGCGTTCAGGCTATTCAGGCAATCGGCGGTAATTCATTTATGACAGGTATCGCATGGAATGCTCCTTTATTACTTAAATTCTATGATATCATATTTAAGGAAGAAGAAGAGGCACTTAAACCTAAAATCGAAGAATTACTTAAAAATATGGATTAATAAATTATATGCACCGATAAAAGTCGGTGCATATTTTTTTATTGTATTTTGTTTCCATATGTGTTATACTATTTATATAACTTTTTAAGGGGTTTTTATGGATTTAAATGAACTTAACTCATCCCTTTGTTTCCAACAGGATGAAAACGGACTTTTATATAAGAATATAGATGGCTTTTTATATACCATCTGCGAAAAAACAGAATTTGCTATAATTTATGTTAATTTGCCTGAAGTTAGCCGTAATGAGAAAAAAATGATAAGCGCTTACATTAAAGAAAGTGTTTTGCATTATGTTAAATCTCATTTTGTAAAAAATGGTGTTGAGATAACTTTTAATCTTTCAATTTTAGAAGATCCGGAATATATTTTGCAATTTGCAAAAATGCTTTCGGCTTATTTATCAAGCGCTTCCATTGAGTTTTCCAATGCTGAACTTAATATTGCATTTGATAAAACCATGTATGCATTTATGCCTGTTGAACAACCTGTTGAAAATATCAAGCTACGGAAAGAGCGCCCTAATGTTCCACACTATGAAAACGGAATACAAGGCTTTTTAAGCAGGTTTTCAACTCAACTTATACTCATTACAATTTACGCTGTTATCGCTGTTATTTACGGCTTAATTTCCCTTTTTGCAATTAAAATAGCAGGGTCTGTGGGATATATTCTTGGATGGTTGCCTGCTTTAGTTATGGTTAAAAGAAATTATTCAAGCAAAGATATATATACCTGTACTACTATCGTATCATTTTTTGTGCTTTTAATTTCAACAATTTATGTTTTCTTAATTTATTTCCTTTCGCAACAAGAAATATACACCGCAAGCGAATTTATTATGCAGTCACTTACCCCTGCACATTGTTTATTTAATATGCTGTTAGCATTTGTGCTTTCAATATTTGGTGTTTATTCTACTATTCCTGCAAAAAAGAAAAAAACCGTTATTGAAGACGATTTTGTATAAAAGTAATATCCCCCGTTTTTACTGCATATAATATGTTAGTAAAAGGGGGATTTTATTTTGACATGTAATTTTTCGCAAGGTATTGCAGATTGCAATAATGGTATTCAGATACTTACAACAAGAATTTTTGATAATGTAAGAATTGATCTTGACAGAGATGAATTTTTGGTGGAAACAAACATTACACAAACGGGCGTAACACCTTTATTTTCTAGCGGAACAGGAGTAGTAGTTCCTGATAGTAATATTTCTGTTATTCCTAACATTAATGACAGTTTTGCTACCGTTACAGGTACTCTCTATTTACCGGGAACAATTTCCTATATTTTTTCCGGCTCCCGAAGTACAGCCCCGTCAAAATTAGCAGTTCCTATAAACATAAGAATGACCCTTCCTGATGATTCTGTGTGGCCATTTGACATTACCGTGCATTATTCATATTTTGCTGATAATCTTTCTGAAAACGGTCAGAACACTTATATAGGACTTGTTGACGGTGTTATTATTACTTATATAACTGCTTGTATGCCTGTTTCTTTAAACGACGCCTGTACCTTAAAATACAATTCTATAAGTGAAAGAACCGTTATTAATCAAAATAACTTTACAACCACTAATTTTTATCCCCACGAAAAAAGACCTTCTTTATAGAAGGTCTTTTATTTATTATGTTAAATCTAATCTATCGTACTGCTTTTCAAGTTTTTCTATTTGCTCTTTGGGAAGCATACCGTCAATAGAATTTTCGCTAAAAAGTGTGCATGCTGCAGCGGCTGAAGCATATTCAAGCATATGTTTATCGTCATAATCATTATAAATACCATACAAACAGCCTGCACAGTAAGCATCACCTGCACCTACACTGCCTTTAATTAATTCTTTAGGCAGTTTTAATGATGGAACACATGTGAATGTATTTGTTTTAACATCTAAGCAGAAACCTGCTTTTTTGCAGTGAATTATTACCTTTTCCCTTACACCGCATGAAGCCATATATTCCATTGTTTTTTTAATGTTTTCAATGTGAGGATTTCCGTCTTCCCTGACAGGATTAAGATCGGTTAACATACTGCTTTCAATCTCGTTCATTATGGCATAATCGGTATATTTTAAAGCAGGAATGATTGTTGCCTTATAATCGGCAGTATTACTGCTTACAACATCTATTGATGTCTTTATTCCTGCTAACTGAACCTCGTGCAAAAATCTTGCCATTACGGTGCCATATTCATCATCAGGTTTATCAAACTCATCAAGTAAAAGTATGTATCCTATATGCAATATTACTGCATTTAAAGATTTTATATCAATATCGTCAGGCGAAAACTCTTTGTTTGCACCACGGGCATGAAAAACTGTGCGATCACCTGTAGGTTGACTCATAACATCTGAAAAACTTGTGGGATTTTTTGTTGAATATGTTATTTTATCACAATTTATTCCATAACGGCTAAATTGAGTTGTTAAGAATCTGCCATAATCATCATCACCAATCTTGCCTAAAACCGTTAAAGGTAATGTTCTATCCATTTTAGCAAGATCTATACTGGTATTTGGGACACATCCACCAACAGCACGGGTAACATCAACAATATTTGCAAGCATTCCAACCTCAGGAAATTGTTCAATAGTTTTTACTATATCTGTTGTGAAATGCCCTGCAACAGCAATGCCTTTGCGTTCACCGGTTAAAAGGTAATCAGTTGTTACACCTAAAATACTTGCAATTCTAGGTATCTGGGTAATTTCAGGAAATCCTATACCGTTTTCCCAACGACTTACCGCTTTATCGCTTATATTAAGTTTTTGGGCAAGAGCAGCCTGTGTAAAGCCCGCTTTTTTACGAAGCCTTGCAATATTTTCTCCTGTAATTTTTGCGTCCATTTTTTTCACCTCTTAAAATGATTATACACTTTTAAATTCCAAAAGTAAACCTATTTATGCAAGACATTAATCGTAGAATTTTTTATTTTTACAACAACATTCTCTACTTGTTATAGAGTTCAACATGTTGCGCTTTTTTTAATATAATGATATAATATTTTTGTAGTATTTAATATTAAAAGGTAAAAAAATGTTGAACAAGGAAAAGCGATACATATATAAAGATCACTATGTTTGCCGTGGAGATCTTGATAAACTAAATGAAATTGACAATAAATTAGGTTCTTTAAGGGATCGGATGGAAAGTTCCGTTGATATGCTTAACAATGAAGATCTTGACGAAAATTATAAAAGACAATTATCAAGATTTTTGAACAGCACATATCCTAACTCAAAACAAGCGTTAGAAGAAAAAAGGGCAATTATTCTTGAAAAATATAAACATATGCCTAAAACAATAACTTACAACTTTAAAAAACGATTAATTAGTGTAATATTAGTTATTGTACTTTTATTTATATCCCTATTCGTAATAAAATCAGTTGAACATCAAAAAAGTGAACAAAGAAAATTTAGCCGTGCCGTTTATGTTTCACAGAGTTCAATGACATATCATTTTGACGATTACTGTGTAAAATTATCAAGCCTTGATAAAAATAACAAGATTACATTAAAAGTTGCTGTTATTAGAGATTATAAACCGTGTAGATTATGTGTAAAATAAAAACCAAGAACTTTTGTTCTTGGTTTTTTTGGTGGGAACAGCGATATAGTAATCAAGCGTAAATCCGCATAGATACAAGGTTTTTCATATATATAAACAGTACATATCTAGAATTTCGTCGAAATATCACTTTATATTTTCTATATGTCTGCATTTAGGATAGTTGGAACATCCATAGAAATTTTTACCTGCATTAGCACCTCTCGTAGCGACTCTAATAATTAAATTAGCACCACACTTTGGGCATTTTAATTCTTGGCTTGCTTCTGCTTTGTTTTCAGTTTCTTGACTAACGGTAGACGGGTTTTCGATTACATCATTGTTTGTTTGCGTTATATCTTCAGGCACATCAACTTGTTGCGTTGGAGTAGCATTTATCTTATAGTGAATATTTGTTATATGCTGAACTTTCGTAGTTTCATCTGTTTGGGTACAGGGATAAAGTTTGTTGTATATATTCGAAATTTCTTCTGCACTCAATAGATTTTCTTGAGATTGATTGCAAATAGCAGATACTACGGGGTTTACATTATAGCGATTGATTACGCTAATATCATTGCTTGTGATTTTTACATTTTTCAAGGTGCATCTATCAGAAAACACAATGATTGACCTAACAGGAATATCAGTACCAAGAAATGCTTTTAAATGTTTTATATGTGAACGGTTTTGCATTATAGGATTATAGAAATTTTCCTTATGACTTCTTCCTCTGCCAGCAGGGAGAGTTTGATACCAATTTATTTGGTTCTCACTGCCGAAAATCCAACCGCTATAGTTTTTACTTTCAAAGACAAAAAGACCTTTGGGTGAAATCATTAAAACATCAATTTCTGTTGTTTCGTCATTATCTTTAGGAATGTAAATGTTAAAAAGAAATTTTGAGCCTTCAGATTCAAAATGCTTTAAACGCTTATAGGTATAATATTCACCATATCGTCCTATGTCATTTCTAACAGAAAGATAAGGAAGTTTTGTAATTTGATAATATGCGCCGTTTTTATATTCCTTGTTTTTCTTTGCAAGAATAACGATTACAATAATAACCGGAATCAAAACTATGGGGTTAATTAGTAAGAGAATTGTTTGAAAAAAAGATGATAAAAATGATTGGAATATTTCTTGTAAAGGCATAAAGTACCCCCTCTTGATTAATTAGATAAAATAAAAAGCGGGAAAAATCCCCGCCAGTCGATGGACCAGGGTCTCAGTGTGATGATATACCAAGCCTATCGGCTTGAATAAAAAATCCGCCGACAAAGTCGACGGATTTTTGGTGGGAACAACAGGGCTCGAACCTGTGACCCTCTGCTTGTAAGGCAGATGCTCTCCCAGCTGAGCTATGCTCCCGTTATGGTGATCCATCCGGGATTTGAACCCGGGACACCCTGATTAAAAGTCAGGTGCTCTGCCGACTGAGCTAATGAATCATATTTATTAAATTTTGTTGGCTGGGGTGGCTGGGCTCGAACCAGCGCATGACGGAATCAAAATCCGTTGCCTTACCGCTTGGCTACACCCCAATATAATATGTGGGGTGAGTAGAGGGAGTCGAACCCTCGGCCTCCAGAGCCACAATCTGGCGCGCTAACCAACTGCGCTATACCCACCATTTAAAAGGGTTTGGTGCGCCAGAAGGGAGTCGAACCCCCGACACACGGCTTAGAAGGCCGTTGCTCTATCCAACTGAGCTACTGGCGCGCATAACACCAATGCCTTGAATTAGGCTGGAGCGGGTGATGGGAATCGAACCCACGCAATCAGCTTGGAAGGCTGAGATTCTACCATTGAACTACACCCGCAAATCGGTCCTTCTTTATCAAAGGCAGACTAATTATATTATTAAAGCGGAAATTTGTCAACGACTTTTTTCATTTTTGTATGCACTTTTCCAGATTTAAATGAAGTATTTTTTTAATTAGCCCTGTTTTATAGTTTCTTTTTAGGAATTCTTCCATAATTTCGTCAAAAACTTCTGCGCCTGTTTTTGTTCCAACAAGGTTTTCGCAACCATCAATATCACTGCCGAAACCTAAAATATTTTCCCCACCAAGATCAAGAACATACTCAATATGTTCAAAAAGTTTATGTATTGATTTTGCGCCAACAAAACCTGTATACAGCGTTAACCCCATAAAGCAATTTCTTTTAATTAATTTTTTTATTTGGTGTTTTTTGATATTGCGTGGATGTGTTTGAACCTCAAATACGTTACCGTGGCTATAAAGCACGTTTTTAAACGAATCAATGCTTGAGGCAAACATTTCCTCACCTGAATGTGCAAGGTCAATAAAAATGCCTTTATTATCAAGTTCTTCTAAAAAACATTTACCGAAGATAGTTAACGGGCCATCATTATAGCAACTACCACCAAACTCATTTTTATTGTTCCATACAGGGCCTACATACACAGGATTATATTTAAAAATTTTTTCAAGGTCCCAAAGGCTTTTAACCCAACTTAACCCTTCAAAAGCCATAAATGTTTTTTTAACAGGTTTAACCTTTTTAAAAGCATCAAATTGTTTTTTCATAAGTTCATCATCAGAGATGCCACCTTCGAACACGGCAAAAATGCTTTTTTCGATTTTCCCATTATTATTTTCAAGGTTACTATCTTCACCTAAAGCCTTCATCCATAAATAATCACAATGTGCATCAAAAATATACATATTATTCACCCCATATATTATATGAAGCAAATATAAATTTGTGATAATTATGGTTTCTAGATATATTCTACTTTAATATCCATACCCATTTTTCCAACACTTGACCCTGCTAAAAAAAGTTGATAATCAATTTTAGCAAAAACACCGTTCTCGTGTTTGGAAATATCAAGATTTGTAGTAAATATTTTCATATCAAGGGAAATGCCACCCATTGCATTGTAATGCGTTTCATATGTGGTTGTTTTTTTGAAAAACATATTTCCACCAACATCACCTTGCCTTTGAACCATTACGGTATCATCGCCAATTAAAAGTTGAGTATTTACCACATCTTCTTCGCTTAAATTTTCTTCATAATTTATTTTTAAGCCTTCGTTTGTTTCCATACATTCCGTTCTTGTAGTAAAGGTCATATCTTCATTTGTTTCAGGCTGTTTCGTTATTATTGTCAACTTTGCTTGTTTCATTGTTACTCCTTAATAATTGCCAATGATTCACTGCCATCAATTTTTACAGAATAAATTTTTCCGTCCTTGGCATCGCCCATTATATATAATGTATTTTCAATAACTTCAATAGAATTTGTATTATATACTGATGGAACATTGCCTAAAACTGTTTTTTCTTTGCCCTCAAATGTCATACGATAAACATCACCTGTTTCCTCTTCAACAAAGAATATATAATCTTCTGTTGTTGTTATGGCCTGAGCGCTTTTTGTATGCACTTGTTTCTGAGGTTTATTTGAATTTTCGCCAACAGGCGCGCCTGCTACATTATCAATAGGCTGAAGGAATATTCCTGCATCCTCAGTATCGCTTAAAACACCTATAATGCATCTTTTATTTAAATCAAAATATGTTTTACGGTAAAGCGATTCGCTTATCTGAACAAGTTCAAGTGTGTTTACGTTTAATCTGTAAGGAATACGGGTTGAAATAAAATATACTGTTTCATCTGTTGCCGAAAGTATAAGCCCAACTTTATCACATAAAACTTCCTGCCTGCCTGTTTCAATTTCGATACGTTTAATTCCCTGTCCGTTATCCACACTGTAATAAATATAGTTTTCACTTATTTTTGCGCTGTCAACAGTACCTGTTTCAAAACTTTTTTCTTCAAGAGTTTCGTAATTATAGTAATAACATTTATTTTGGTTTTCGACCAGAACGCCTTTTTCGCCAAAATAAACAAATTCGCCATCTTGTATGGTTTTAATTTTTTTGTTGTGTGTTCCGTTTATATTAATAACATAAAGTGTAACATCTTTTTCAGAAGGAGATGTATAAAAAATCTTATCCTGATAAACAAACATATCATACACTTTTTTATCTGTTAATGCTTGCTTGTGGCTTCCATCAGTTTTACAGCGGTAAATTCTTGCCCTTGGTGTATCCAATAACGCATCTTTTACCAATTCAGGCATTGAGCCGTTAATATAATATATCCAATCGCCCTGTTTTGTAACAATACCACCGTTAGATACTATCTCAGCGTCAGGTTGCCCCCCCTCAAGTGCCTTTTTGCACCCTGAAATACTAAATAAAACCAGCGCAACCAATATTAAGGAAATAAATTTTTTCATACAAATTCTCCTCTAGCCAACTATCGCTATATCTTCAAACTCAACACATTCCTGTGTAAGATCTGACAAATTAATTCTATATATTCTATCGTAATCACTATCAGAAAGAAAATACAGATACTCCCCTACAATATCAAGGGAAATATAATCGTAAACAAATTCTTCACTGACACATTCTTCATTTGTGCCATCAATTTTTACGCGGTAAAGCTGGTTTAACTGATCTACATTTATGTAATAAATATATTCCTTATTTAAAACCATACATTTTCCGCTATAAGATGATATTTTTGTTTTTTCACCGCCTGTTGATTTCATGGTGAAGATTCCGCCAACATTTTCATCTTCACTTGCAATAGTATATGAAATAACATTAATATCTTCCTGTGGATTAAACAAATAATCTGTATACCCACCATAAATTATCGCTTCTGCCAAACCGCTTTTTGCATCGTAACAATAAACCGTTCCGCTTGAAAGCATATAATAATACGCGTTATCGCCTATTATATCAAGAACATATGCAGGCTCTTTTGTGATTTCTACAAAATCATTTTCACTGTTTTTAAGTTTATAAATATTGCCTATATCACCGTTTACATCTTTTGTGAAAAATACATATTCGCTATTTAGACGAAGATTATAAATAGGAAAATCCGTTATTTTTATGCTGTTTTTACCTTCTTCGTTCATACGGTAAAGTTTAAAATCTTTGGTATAGTATATGTTTCCATTTAAAAAGCCGTAGCAACCGCCGAAGAATATATCGTCAATGGTTTTATACTCAACATAATCAGTGCCATCAACCTTAACACTTGCACTTATACTTTTGCCTTGTTCGTATATACATAGATAAAATCTGCCATTATAAAAATCAAAAACGCAGACATCTTTATTTAATACAACGGTTTTATCGCTGCCATCTTCTTTCATACGGCACAGGGCACCGGCATAAGAAGAAAATCTTTCCCCTTCATGACGGGTAAAATTATCACCGTTAATGTAATATATCCACTCACCCTGTTTTAACGCTATACCGCCGTTTGAAGTAACAGGTGCCAGCGGGTTTTCAACAGTTAAAGGTTTATCAAGCCCCGTATACTTTTTTGAACATCCGCAGAATAAAACAACTGCTAAAATCAGGGCAAACGCTTTTTTAAGCACAGAATTTGTCATATACTCCTGTTTTTACGCATATTTTTTAACACAAACCTTAAAGGAGTGTTTTTATGCGTAAATTTAATTTTAATAATTTTAAAAAGAACGATACTGTTATCAATGAGCCTGTTCAGATGCCCAAACCCCGTTACAGTGCTTACCGCACCATAATTTCTAAGCATGACCAGGTAAACAAGCATCTTGAAGATCAAGTAAGGGCTGTAATTAAAAACGATTAATTTGTAGGCATTCTGCCTTCAAGCAAAAGTTCAAGAGCGGTAATAACTTGCTGAATCGATGTTGTGCGAACAGTAAACACCGGATGCTCACTTTGGTTGCTTTCCAATACCGCAAAGCCATCTGAAACAAGACGGTAATTGCCAATGTATTGCATTGGGCGGTTTGTAGTAACACCTGTTTTGCTATCGGTAATAGGAATTTCAACATCAAGTTCATATTTAAGCATACTTTCACCTTTAGGCGCATCTTTATCAACAATACCTTCTATTTGTAAAAATAAAAGTGTTGAATAAAAGTGCTTAAACTGAAGTTCATCAAGTTTTTTACCGTTAATATAATATGTGTTTGTTGTAGTTTCAACGCCATCAGTATCTAATAAAACATTTCCCGCATCATCATATCTTAATTGACGGTCAATTGTTATTTCATAAACATTTTTACCAATGGTAATTTTACCACTTCTTAACCAGTTGATATTAATTGAAAGCAAATATGGATTAGCAAGATTTGCCGGATTTGCACTTAAAAGTGATAACTGATCTTTTTTTACAAGATATACTGTAGCATCTTTAATCTCTTGCCCGTCGTGAAGAATTATACAATAGCGTGTATCTTCTGTTTCTTCACACTCGTTTCCGATAATAAGATGGTCAAGCATTTTATTATCAATATCAAAACTTTGCAATTCAAGGACAGGCTGTATAAAGCCATACTTTTCTATATCTTCACCAACGGATTGTGCATAATAAGAAGTTAAAGCAAAACTATCAATATTTGAAAACAGACTGTCTACAGCCGTTGCGTTGGTTGCAGAGTTTGTAGGCTGAATAAGATGCCATGCATCAGTTCCGTAAATAGCATCAGGAACATACGCTAATGTTACCTGTGTTCTGTTTTTATCAATTATTGAAACTATCTGTGCGCTTAATGTTGTTTTTGAAAGAGACGGTAAAGTAAGCATATGCGCTCTTTCTGTTGTAAAGGCACTGCGATAATAATCGTGTACAATATAGATTTCATCAATACCGCGCACACGCACATATGTGCCCTCATTACTGCCGTATTCTTTACCTACATCAATAGTAACTTTTGAATTATCTTTTGCAACGATCTCAACCACTGCCTGTGGAGACTCAAGGCCATATTCCCTGAGATTCATATTACTGAATTCAACAATATACTTGCTTTCAAGATATGTTGCATATGTTGTAAGACTTTTTATGGCACTTTGATTAACATCGTCATATTTCTGACCTTCAATGTTCCATTCTTCTTTTGTGCCATTCATAAACGATGTAAGAACAACCGTTTCGTTGCTGACATTGTTCTGTATGCTGATTTTAGAAATACCTGTTTCTTTATAATCATAAAGAACTTTTTTATTTTCGTCAGACGGCTGGTCGTTATTACCCCATATCATATAGCCTGCAATTAATGCAGCAATAAGCAGTATGGATACTGAAACGAGTATTATTGACTTTTTCATACCCATACGCTTTATTTTTTTCTCTTTTTTTTCTACCGACAGAAGCTCATCCTTTAATGCGTCATCTTCAAGAGAAATTTCTTTAGTTACATCCGTATAACTTTTATTTTCATCCATTAAAGATTTTTCCTCCTGATCCATACAACTACACCTGCAACAAATATTATAGCAGGAACAGCAACAACTAATATGCCAAACCAAACCTGCATTTCAAGCTGAGAAAGCTGTACATAACTTGTTGTAAGGTCAATACCAATATTAACAAGCCCGTCAGATGCTTCTCTGCCTGCAAGCCAGTTCATACCATTACGCAAAATATTTGCATTTCCTAAATAATCACCTGTTGCAACGGAAGTAGATCCACAAAGTAAGATTCTTGTTGTAGTAGTATTAAGGTCACCTGAAATAACAGTATTTGTGCGTTCATATGCACAGGCAATATTATTTACGCCTTTTTTATAATCTGATGCTTCAAAATTAACAGAAAGTGCCCAGGGAACTAAAACGCTTGATGCATAGCTTGTAAGAACAGGTTCAAATGTTTCGGTATGTGTTCCCGTTACAAGCTGTTTATCGTCAATAAATGAATAACTTGCGCTTTCACTTACCCATACAGGTTCCCCTGCAGAACGGACAAGAGCTGAAATATCATGCACCTGATCGGCAACAAGTTCAATCATTTTTGCTGAAGCAGCGCTTCTGTGATTAAGATCGGTTTCAGCAACTACGCCATCATTAAGTGTAATATGGAAGTATTCAAGGATATTTGAATAATTCTTCAAAGTATTTCCTGCATCATCTTTAAGTTTTGAACAAAGAAATAACATTCTGCCATAATCAGTATCAAGGAATTTGATTATCTGATCATACTCATTTTTTGAAAGATCACTTTTAGGTTCAAGTATAACTAATATATCACCCTGCTGAAGTTTTTGCTGGCCTGTTAACAGGCTTATTTCCTGAACACTGAAATTTTCACGCCTGATACGGTTAAGCATAGTTTCGCATGTTTCATCAATAACTTCGCCGTGACCTGTAAGAATATATACGTTAGGACGGATTCCCGTTCTTAAATACACAAGGGCACTTGTAATCCATCTTTGCAGTACAAAATAGTTTTTGTATGTTTTACTATTGTATTCAACAAGTTCACTTTCGTTATATGCATGATAATTTGCTTCATTATCTTTTTGGCATACAACCACAGCATATGTTTTTAATTCCTTAATATCTGATGAAAACTGCTGAAGTTTTGATGGATTAACAACAGGATCCACATTAACATAAGTAACCTTATCGCTTGCACCATCAAACATTGTGGCAATATTTGTTGTAAGATTTGAATATGTGCTTGCTTGTCCATTTGGAATAAATGTGTATATTACAACATCTTTATCAAGATCTTTTAATGCACTTTTTGCATTGTTATCAAGTGTATATGATGATGTAGGGGTAAAATCGATTTTAA
Source organism: Clostridiales bacterium (assembly GCA_015069575.1). Taxonomy (GTDB): domain Bacteria; phylum Bacillota; class Clostridia; order Christensenellales; family QALW01; genus UMGS1322. The sequence continues at coordinate 114,835 of SVIH01000002.1, read as the reverse complement.
GCCCATTATTACTTTCGATATACGTTGCAAGAACATTTGCTATAAGCACCGCAACAATAACTAAAACGGTGATAACGATTGAAAATCCACCGTATTTGAGATTACGATTATCTTTTTTCATTTCATTAAACCCCCGTCCATCTTCTTCTTTCAATAGCCCTTACAGTTAAAAACATAAACAGAGCCGAAAGGCTGATATAATAAAATATTGGCGCAAAACCAACAATACCATCTGCAAAGTTCTGATAGCGCGCAAGCATATTAATACTTGATGCTATAGCAGAAACAATACTGCTGCCTATATTCGTAAGCACGCTGTTACCAAGCCAGATAATAAATGCAACAGCAAAACTTACAACCGCTGCAACAACCTGGCTTTCGGTCATAGAAGAAATAAACACACCTATTGCCATAAATGTTGCGCCAATAAGGAAAAATCCAACATACTGAACGAACAGCATTGCAAGGCTTAAAGCCCCTGAAGATGTATATACTGCAAGCATTATAGGAAAGATAAGGTTCAACACCATTGCAATAACAAGCATTGCAAGGCAAGCAAAATATTTACCAAGAACAACACTTGTAATACTTATAGGCGAAGTTAAATACAACTGATCTGTTTTGTTTTTTCTTTCTTCTGCAAAAATACGCATTGTAAGAACAGGTGTTATGAAACTTAAATAAATAGTCATATTCTGAAGTGAAGTTGCATATTCAGCCTGTCCCGAATAACCTGTTCCGTATGTGTTTGCTGTTAAATTGATATTAAAGAAAATCATTGCGGAAATAAGCATAAATATTGCAATAAAAACATATCCAACGGGAGAATAAAAATAATTTTGCATTTCTTTTTTACATACTGCCCACATAATTTAAATCTCCCTTTCTGTGCCTGTAAGTTTTAAGAAGATATCTTCTAAAGTTACATCAACATATTTTATCATTAATATCGGCATATTCGCCTTTGCCATTGCATTGAACATCGCCCTGCGGATATCAACGCCTTTTACTGTTTCAATTAAAATATCAACAGTATCTTTTTCTCTTACACCAAGACCTTCAACGAAAGATACCCCTGAAAGAGCCCTTAATACTTTAGTTGCTGCAGATTCACTGCCTGCAATACGAACTATCATATTTGCACTTTCCTGTATACCCTCTTGCAAGTTAGCAAGTGTATCCTGTGCAACAATTTTTCCTTCGTTGATAATTACAACCTGTTCACAAACATCTGCAACTTCAGGCAATATATGTGAAGAAAGAATAATTGTGTGCTTTTTGCCAAGCGCTTTTATCATACGGCGTATTTCAATTATCTGTTTAGGGTCTAACCCAACCGTTGGCTCATCTAGGATAAGCACTTCAGGGTTTCCAACAAGTGCCTGCGCCATACCAACACGCTGTTGATATCCTTTTGAAAGATTCCCGATACGCCTGTTTATAACATCTGTTAATTTTACAAGTTGCGCAATTTCATCAATATGGCTTTTAACACTACTTGCTTTAACATCTTTTATTGCGCAAACAAATTTAAGATACTCTAAAACCGTCATTTCGCTATAAATAGGAGGTTTTTCAGGCAGATATCCGATGCATTTTTTTACTTCCATAGGATCTTTTAAAATATCATACCCGTTTATTTTTGCAGTACCGCCGGATGCGGAAATATAACCTGTAATAATATTCATTGTAGTGCTTTTGCCTGCACCGTTTTTGCCTAAAAAGCCTACAATAGAACCTTTTTTAACTTTAAAACTTATATTATCAACAGCCAGTTTATTGCCGTATCTTTTGGTAAGATTTTCAATTTCTATCATAAAATTCTCCGTTTATTCGTCTCTATAACTTCTGCTTAAGAACTGTGTAAGTTCAGGTTTCCATGTAAGTTCCACCGTACCTGTTGAACCGTTACGCTGTTTTGCAATAATTATCTGTGCAAGATTTTTATCAACATCTTCATCTTCATCCTGATAATATCCCGGACGGTGAACAAGCATTACAAGATCTGCATCCTGTTCGATTGCACCTGATTCGCGAAGGTCAGAAAGCATAGGTGTATGATTTTTTCTGCCACTTGTTACTGAACGGTTTAACTGTGAAAGCACTATAACCGGAACATTAAGTGTTCTTGCAAGACTTTTTAATTGCCGTGAAAGAAGTGATACTTCTTGTTGACGGCTTTCTTTATTTTCAGTTGCCATTAATGAAATATAGTCAATTACAACTAGCGCAAGGTCTTTTATTCTGCGGCATTTACTTCTTATTTCAGTAACACCTATCTGCGTAGTATCATCAATATAAAGTTTTGAATTGTTTAAAAGTTCTGTTGCATCATAAATGCGTTCCCAATCTTCTGTTTCAAGATCACCGCTTCTGATTTTGTTGCCATCAACAGCAGCAGCAGTTCCTATTAAGCGCATTAAAAGGTCGTTTCTGCTCATTTCAAGGCTGAAAAATGCAACACTCTTTTTTTCTACCATAGCAGCATGGGCAGCCATATTCATCGCCAAACTTGTTTTACCCATACTTGGTCTGCCTGCAATAATTATAAGGTTTGCCGGTTGAAGACCGCCTGTCATCTGGTCAATCTCGTAAAATCCTGTAGGGACTCCCCTTGTTTTACCATGATTTAAATATATCTGACGGATTTCTTCATAAACATCGTTAACACTTTCGCTGACATGGGTAAGTTTTGAAGCCTCATTATTCATCGATATATTAAACAATGAACTTTCAGCGCCTTCGATGATTTCTTTAGATTCCCTTTCTGCGCCATAGCATTCTGAAACCGATTTGCCTAAATCTGTTATAAGACGGCGTAATTTATATTTTTCAACCACAATATCAACATAATGTTCAACATTGGCAACAGAAGGCACGGTGCCTGTAAGTTCAGTAAGATATGTAATACCGCCAACATTTTCAAGCATACCCCTTTTAATAAGTTCACTTGAAAGGGTAACCATATCAATAGGTGTATCCGCTTTTAAAAGGGTACACATAGCATCGTATATTTCCCTGTTGTTTGATCGATAAAAATATTCACTGTTCTTTATTTTTTCATAAACGATATTTATACATTCATTATTTAAAAGAATTGCGCCTAATACTGAACGCTCACTTTCAATATCATTTGGCATCATGCGGTCAACTTGCTGCATCTGATTATTTTCCAAACTTATCACATCCTACTTTTTTCTTTTACGATTATATCAACCAAAATTCTCTGTAAACTGTTTTTTGCCTAAAATATGAAAATGAAGGTGCTTTACGCTTTGCCCACCATCAGCACCAACATTACTTACAAGCCTGAAACCGTTTTCAAGCCCTTGCTCTTTTGCAATAACGCGGATTGCTTTAAAAATATGGGCTATTAACTTATCATCTTCTTCAGTTAATGCCACTACACTTTCAATATGTTTTTTAGGGATAACAAGTACATGCACCGGCGCTGCAGGCTGTATATCGTTAAAAGCCAATACAAACTCATCTTCATACACCTTATCCGAAGGAATTTCACCATTTACTATTTTACAGAAAATACAATCCATTTTAATCTATCCTTTCACCCCAAAGCCCTTTTTCAGTTACTTTAGTAATTTTAACTTTTATAATTTCATTTTCAATAGGTACGCTTTTAAAACACACCTGAATATGCTCTTTAATAAGACCGGTCTGAACACCGTTTTCATTAGTTTCGCACAACACACCTTTTATTTTACCAACAAACTGCTCACGATACTCTTTGCCTATTTTATCGGTAAGTTCACTTAATTTGTGCGCCCTTAAAATTTTTGTTTGTTTAATAACCTGATCAGGAATTTTCTCTGCAACAGTACCTTCCCTTTTAGAATAAGGGAAAACATGCACCCATGCAAACCCAACTTTATTTACAAAATCTAAAGTTTTATTAAATTCTTCATCCGTTTCACCGGGAAAGCCTGTAATTATATCTGTTGAAATTGATGCACTTGGAAACACACCGCGGATACGCTTAACTGCTAAAAAATATTCTTCTGTTGAATATTTGCGGTTCATTCTTTTTAAAACAGTATCGCAGCCTGACTGCAATGAAAGATGAAAATTAGGGCAAAATTCTTTATTTTCTGAAAGCACCTTTAAAAATTCATCTGTTATAACCCTTGGTTCAAGTGAGCCAAGGCGCACCCGTTCAATTCCTGAAATATTGCAAATTTCTTTAACAACATCTTTAAGTGAAGGCTTAAAATCCCACTCTTTACCGTAGGAAGAAAGATGGATACCGTTTATTACGATTTCCTTAAAGCCCATATCCCTTAATTTAGTTGATTCTTTTATGATATTTTCTATTTTTCTTGAGCGTTCCCTGCCACGAAGGTATGGGATAATGCAGTATGAACAGAAATTATTGCAGCCATCCTGCACTTTTATAAAAGCGCGGGTTTTTTCAATGGCGCTATCGGGCATTTCATCATAGCAATCATATTTTGCCATATCCTCAACAAAAATACCACTTAATTCTTCCTTAATCATTTTAGGAAGTAGATGTTTTTTTGAGTTACCGCAAACTATCTTTACGCCTTCAATATTTTTAAATATTTCAGGCTCTTTCTGGCAAGCACAACCTGTAACACAGATTTTTGCATTTTCATTTAAGCCTTGCGCCCTGCGAACCATCTGCCTTGATTTGCGTTCACCTTCCTTAGTAACAGAGCAGGTGTTTATAATATAAACGTCAGCCTTTTTAGAAAAATCACATATTTCATAACCCATATCTTTCATCTGGGTTTTTATTGCTTCGGCTTCGCATTGATTTACTTTACATCCTAAGGATGTTACTGCACATTTATACATCCATTTCACCATTTAAGGCAAGTATTATGCCCCCTGTAACTATGGCGGCAGTTTCTGCGCGTAATATGCGTTTACCTAAAGAAACACTTATTGCGCCTGCCTGTTTTAATTTTTCGTGTTCTTTTTTAGTTATACCACCTTCAGCACCGATAAAGTATCCGATGCTTTTTGATTTCGGTATTGCAGAAACTATACTTTTTGTTGTTTCTTCTTCGTATGCAACAATCTTTAACTGACAGCTTTTAAAAAGTTCAATGGCTTCATCAAAACTTTTTACGCTTTCCACTTTCGGCACGCGGCTTCTTCCGCACTGCTTACATGCTTCAAGGGCTATCTTTTGCCATCTATCCTGTTTTTTAAGTTCTTTTTTGCTATCTTCAATTTTTACAACTGTGCGTTCTGTTATAACAGGAACAATCTTTGTTATACCAAGTTCTGTTACCTTTTGAATTAATAAATCCATTTTTTCATTTTTTATAACAGATTGAAATAATACTATTTCGCTTTCAGGTTCGTTTTCGTTTTTAAGGGTTTCATAAATTTTAGCAACGGCTTCTTCACCTGTTTTAGTTAAGGTGCAGTATCTATCTATGCCATCGCCGGTAGAAACAATGATATTTTCACCTTTTTCAAGCCTTAAAACACGGCTGATATGCTTCGATTCATTTTTATCAAAATATACTAAACCATCTATGATTTCTTCATTTGTACAGTAGAACCTGCGCATACAATACCCCTATTATTTCATTATAAAATAAATTATACTATATAATAGAGAAAAAGTAAACAGAAAATAAGGTGAAACAACTGTGTATTTTTTTTAATTTTCGTCCTATTTTTGTCATATCAAATATTTTTTATTCATAGTTTATAGTGTGTTTAAAACGGTAAGGAGGATAAAAAGTGGAACAGTTTGATTTATACAATGATATTTCACAGCGTACAAACGGTGATATTTATATAGGCGTTGTTGGGCCGGTAAGAAGCGGCAAATCCACCTTTATAAAAAAATTTATGGATCTTCAGGTTTTACCTAATATTCAGGATGAAAACGAAAAAATACGCACTATGGATGAGTTGCCACAATCTGCAAGCGGCAAAACTATTATGACCACTCAACCTAAATTTGTGCCAAATGAAGCAGTTCAGATTTCACTTAATGAACATACTTCGTTTAATGTGCGTTTGGTTGACTGCGTTGGATATTTAATAGATGGTATTTTGGGACATACAGAAGACGATATGCCCAGAATGGTTCGTACGCCCTGGTCAGATGACGAAATGCCCTTTGAAAAGGCTGCTGAAATTGGCACAAGAAAAGTTATATGTGACCATTCCACCATTGGTGTTGTTGTTACAAGTGATGGCTCTTTTACAGGGCTTTCACGAAGTAGTTATATTGATGCTGAAGAACGGGTAATCAGTGAATTAAAAGATTTAGGCAAGCCATTTATTGTTGTTCTTAATACCAATGACCCTTACAGCGTAGAAATTCAAAAACTTCAAATGGCTCTGGAAGAAAAATATTCTGTACCTGTTATGCCACTTGATATTTCACAAATGGAATTACCTGATATTCAATCCATTTTAGAAAGAGTTTTATTTGAATTCCCGTTAAAAGAATTAAGAATTAAAATTCCTAAATGGATACAGGCTTTAGAAAGCAATCATCCGTTAATTGAGGAAATACTTTCTTCAATTTCTTTTGATGGTGAATTAAAGAAAATGCGTGATTACCACCAAATTCTGAATACATTTACACCAAGTGAAAATGTGCTTGGTATCAGCCTGGATAAAGTTCTTTTAGGTAGCGGAACTGTTACTTATAATCTTAATATTAAGCCTGATCTATTTTACAGTATCTTAGGGCAGGAATGCGGGCAGGAAATTAAAGGCGATTATCATCTAATAACACTGATGCGTGATCTTATCAGCGCTAAAAAAGAATATGACCGTATTAAGCAGGCTTTGGAACAAGTGCGTTTAACAGGATACGGCATAGTTTCACCTTCAATGGAGGAAATGACCCTTGAAGAACCAAAAATCGTTAAACAAGGTGGACATTTTGGCGTTAAATTAAAAGCAAGCGCACCAAGCCTTCACTTAATGCAAGTTAATATTTCTACAGAAGTTAATCCTATTGTTGGTAGTGAAAAGCAAAGCGAAGAACTTGTTACATATCTGATGAGCGAGTTTGAAAATGATCCGCAAAAAATATGGGAAAGCAATATGTTTGGCAAAAGTTTACATTCACTTGTTATGGAAGGGCTTGATACTAAACTTAACAATATGCCTATTGAAGCACGCGGAAAAATTAAAAAGACTATGGAACGCATCGTTAATGATGGCAGTGGCGGACTTATCTGTATTTTATTATAAAAAAATGCCGTGCTTATAAAAAGCACAGCAAATCAAATAACAAAGGCACTTATGCTTATATGCGCATAAGTGCCTTTTTATTTATTAAACTTAAAAATTCCTTTCTATTTTTGCTAAAAACATATACTCATCATTCTGAACGCCTTTAATTAAAATCATATCTTCCTGCTTTAAAGTAAAAATATCGGTAATTTGATTCAAAAGTATTTCTTTATGAAAATCAATTTGGAATTTTTTTATTTTAATTGGTTTTGTTGATTTTATTGCATCAAGCGCAAAATCACCATATTTAGAATTGTTTACATGCCCGTTTGGATCAAGATGAGAAATTTGGCTTGTGATTTCCAATGCTTTTATACCGCTAAAATCTTGTATACGCAAAAGTTTTTCATCAAAATTATTTTCGCTTATAAAGGAATTTATATTTTTATAAACATCTTTTACCTTAACAATTTTACGGGTATTTTTATCAATTACTGCCCACTGACTTGTGCCTTTTATTAAAATTTCACCGTTTGTATCTTTAATTAAATATTCCCTTTGAAAATCAAGACGCCTTTGTTCAAGGGGCCATGTAGAAACTATAACTTTCTGATATAATTCGGGAGATTTTATCACTTCATATTTTACTTTTAAAACTACCCAAAGCAAGCCGTTTTGTTGCATATCTGAAAAACCTACGCCAAGTTCTATAGCGTGTTGACCTGCAACTTCCTGAAACAAATCAAGCACGCCACTTGGTTTAATTTCTTTAAAACAATCAAAATCCGAACCCCTTAAGGTATACTTCTTTTCAAAAACATTATCAGCCAATTTTATAATCGCCCACTATCTCAACTTTTCTTGCTCCACCTTCAATGATTACTTTGATACTGCCTGATTTAAGAGGTATCAATGCTTTTGCATTCTGCGGCGCAGTATAATCGTTATTAAGATAAATTTTCTTATTGTTTTCGTCAATTTCATTAATTCCAAGGCAATCGCGGAATATAAATCGTATTACATGTGATGCAAAACCATGGTTACAACTTGATCTTGTTGTATCGGATTCCCAAAGCGTTCCTGTTCTTATTGCCATGTAATCAAAATAATCTTTAATTTCATTTATAACTTGCTTACGGTATCCGTTAAAAGATAAAACTTCCATTCTTAAATAGTTACCGATAAAAGCATTGGCAGGATATACACCCGGATGAGTTTTTTCACATTTATGACCTGCGCCAAAATCTTTTGCAATAATTTCTAATAATTCAGGATATTCTTCTTTTGTTGCCACCCCTGAGAAAAATGCATAATACTGGCAAACTTCAGTAATATCTTCAGGTATTACTTTTTTGCCTGTTCCATCATAAATCTGATGGTCGCGGAAGAATTTGCCGTTAAAAGAAAGTTTTTTGATAGTTTCTTTAATACCTTCTGCTTTTACATCAAGATCGTGGTCGTTGTACATTCTTGCCATTGCTTTAAGCATAGCATAATACATCATATTTGACGGGAAATTAACATCCTGAACCCACACATTTGCCTGTGAATGTTCAAGGAAAACCCATCCGTTTAATTTTTCTAAAAGCCCATCTCCATTAATGAACTGTTTAAAATAATCTTCCAATTCATAAAAACGTTGGCGGGCAAGTTCAATAATGCCTGTATCGCCTGTGCGCTTTACATATTCTTCAAGCTCCACAACTAAAAACATTGCCCAGTTAGGAATAAACGCGCGCTTATCAATATCATCATCAGTGTTTAATATATCTGATGGATAGCACATCGGAAACATACCTTTAGGCAATTTACCAAAATCAGTTGCATAGAAAAAGTTTTCCAAAAATCCTTTTTCAATACAGGATTCTCCTGTAATATCTTTTTCGGTTCTTCCGGTAAAAAAGCTATCGCAAAGCCAACCTGCACGCTCGCGGCTTGGGCAATCCATAAATATATCTGAAGCATTCTGTTCAAAAGTATGAACTGCCGCATTATAAATGCGGTTTAACGCTTCATCATCGCATTCAAATTGTGCTGTTTTTGAGTTTGGATTAACATATTCCATTAACGAAATATTTTTTAATTTTACGTTGCCTTTAACATCAAGCACCTTTAAATAATGAAAACTTTTAGGATCGATACATGTAAACTGATGTTCACCTGCTTCAATATAAAAAGGAATTACATTGGTTGTACCCGCGTAATGTTCTGTAGGAATAACATCATCATTACAAAGAATTTCATCCCATATAAAATACACTATTGCATCATTTGCGCATTGAACATCAAAATGCAGAAAGCCTGTATTTTCATAAGGAAGTTTAAGGTTTATAAATTCATTCTCATTAAGTTCAAATGTAGCATCTTCGGTATTTTCTTCCATATGATTAATCTTAATGGTTTCCATCTGATGCACATGATCCCTGTATGTTAAGCCGCCTTCAATATCATCAAAACAAAAATTTTCAACTGTGCTGACACGGCGGGTTGCTCTTCTTTCTACATTAACTGCAGGAATTTTCATTTCACCTTTTGCAATTAGTTTATCAAAAGGCTTAATATCAAGTTGTGGCATTGGTGCTGTTCGTGCCATTACTTTTTTATCTTCAAGATTAATAAGTTCAAGTTCTTCACTGTATTTTACAGGAAGTTCCCAAACTTCAATACAAGGGCGTTGGAATGAATATCTTTCGGTTTCCTGCTTCTTTGATAAAATGCGTTTTGCAGTAAAATCACCATCGGCACCCGTTTTAAGAATAACATTATCATCCATTTCTAATTCTGCCATTAAAAACGCTTGTTGAAGCACATATTCAAAAGAAACAAGGCCATAGGAAAGCACCTGAATCTTTATTTCGTTCTTTTCGCCCCTTGAAAGTTTGTGTGTAAGATCAATTTCATCTACACGCCAGAAGCCTTTGCCTGCTCTTTGTGGTCCGTGGGCAACAATTTTACCGTTGATTATAAGGCGATATAAAGCATCTGCAGCAATTCTGATTTTTGAAAATTTGCCTGAAAACACCATATCTGCAGTAAATTCAAGCATAATATTTTTTTCATTAACATATTCTTTTGCCCAAATCGGCTTTGCTTGTTTAAACATAAAATTCTCCTCTATCCCTCAAACACTGCAGGAACAACTGTAAGATTATCCCCATCAGGTAATTCAAAAAATTCACTATTAGTTGTAACAGCTATTTTGCGCTTGCATTTTACCAAAAAATCCGAAAGATTTTCTAAAACAGAAAAACCATACTTTCCATTTTTATAATGCATCGGTATTACTATCTGTGGCTCAACTTTTTCTATTATTTTCAATGCTTTTTCAATATCAACAGTATATGTACCGCCTATAGGAATCATTAAACAATAACATTTTTTAATAAAAGTTACCTGCCTATCATCAAGCAAATGACCTAAATCACCTAGGTGCACATATGTTTTATCTTTTGCAGAAATAATATGCACTAAATTTTTGCCCCATTCCTGCCCCATTTTTTCATCATGAAATGTTTGCATCATTGTAACAGAAAACGGATTATCTTTTCCTGAAACCTTGCGCTTTACCCCTGAAACTGCATTATGGTCAAAATGGTCATGACTGCATAAAATCATATCTGCGCTTGTTTTAACATCATTATAACCTTCAACATCTTTAAAGGGATCAATAACAAGCGCATAGCCATCTTCTTCAAAACGAAAACACGAATGGCCAAAATAAGTTATTTTCATTTTTAAACCTTCTTTTAAAAAAAGTGCCAGCAAGCTGGCACTTTATTATTTTTATTCAAGCACAGCTTTAATACGGCGTACACCTGCAGAAGAACTTTCTTCTTTCTTGATTTTAAATTTACCAAGTTCGCCTGTTCTTGCAGCATGAGGACCGCCACAAATTTCTTTTGAATACTCGCCCATGGTGTATACCTTAACTACTGTATCATATTTGCTTTCAAACAAACCAATTGCGCCTGATGCTTTTGCTTCTTCTAAAGGCATCTGCTCGCAAATAATCTCAACATCAGCCTCAATTGCCTGGTTAACAAGTTTTTCAACTTCATCAAGTTCTTCCCTTGTAACTTTTCTGCCAAATGTAAAGTCAAAACGAAGACGCTCTGATGTTATATTGCTACCTTTTTGATGAACATCGGGATCATTTAAAACTTTGCGGAGCGCTGAATGCATTAAATGTGTTGCAGTATGTAATCTTGCAGTTTCTTCTGTCTGCTCAGCCAAACCGCCTTTAAAGCGCTGTTCTGAACCTTGTGAGGACTTTTTCTGATGTTCTTTAAAGCACTCTTCAAAGCCTTGCATATCTACGCTATAACCTTTTTCCCTTGCCATTTCATTTGTAATTTCAGGCGGGAAACCAAATGTATCATACAAATGGAAGGTAGTTTGTCCATCTACAACAGTTTTACCCTGAGCACTCATTTGATTTGAAACTTTTTCGAATTCTTTTAAGCCCTGTTTAAGTGTTCTTGTAAAACGATCTTCTTCAATGCGCAGTTGTTCAATAACGAATGCGCTGTTTTCCTGAAGTTCAGGATAAACTCTCTTATACTGTTCAATATATACCTTTGAAATTTCAATAATTGAATTAACAGGCATTTCCAAACTGTTTGCAAAACGAATTGCACGGCGGATAAGCCTTCTTAAAACATAGCCCTGATCAACATTTGAAGGCGTTACTGCTTTTGGATCGCCTAAAATAAATGTTGCAGTACGGATATGGTCTGCAATAACACGGAATGCCTTTGTAACATCTTCACTCTCACCGTATTTTTTACCTGAAATTTCAGCAATTTTATTTAATGATGCTGTAAATAAATCAGTTTCATAAACACTTTTAACGCCCTGAAGAACACCAATAGTTCTTTCTAATCCCATACCGGTATCAACATTCTTCTTTGTTAAAGGTGAAAGTTTGCCATCAGCGTTGCGGTTATACTGCATAAAAACATCGTTCCATATTTCAAGATATTTACCGCAATCACAAGCAGGTGAACAAGTTTCTGAACACTTTGGCTTGCCTGTATCTATAAACATTTCTGTATCCGGACCGCAGGGACCTTGTGCCCCTGCCCACCACCAGTTATTCTCTTTAGGAAGATAGAATATATGATCTTCTTTAACACCGTTTTCCATCCAATAAGATGCGGCTTCAGTATCCCTTGGGCTATCTTCATCACCTGCAAAAACAGTAAAATAAAGTTTATCAGGATCTAATCCAAGCCACTTGGGTGAAGTTAAAAACTCCCATGAAAATGCTATGGCTTCCTTTTTAAAATAATCACCTAATGACCAGTTGCCAAGCATTTCAAAAAATGTAAGATGTGATGCATCGCCAACCTCATCAATATCACCTGTACGAACACACTTCTGAACATCGGTAAGCCTTGTTCCCTGTGGGTGAGGCTGACCTAAAAGGTAAGGCACTAATGGATGCATACCTGCAGTTGTAAAAAGCACACTTGGGTCATTTTCAGGAATTAACGATGCGCCCTGAATTATAGTATGGCCCTTGCTTTGAAAGAAGTTTAAAAATTTACTTCTTAATTCATCTGATTTTATCATAAGAAATTTCTCCGTTTCTATGTATTTTATAATATATTAATTATATATAATAGCCCCTGTTATGTCAACCTATATAAACCTTTTAAAAGTGCAATTTCTTGTTTATAACCCTCAAGTTCATTGGGTGTTTCAAGCAAAAAAGGTATATTTTTTAATTTAGGATGGTTTATTAACTTTTCAAACGCTTCTAAACCAATACTTCCCTGACCGATTTTTTGATGCCTGTCCTTATGGCTGTTAAAAGGATTCATACTGTCATTTATATGTATGGCTTTAAGCCTGTTTAATCCTAAAACATTATCAAATTCGTTCAAAACGCCATCAAGATCATTGACGATATCGTAGCCTGCATCAAAAACATGGCATGTATCAAGGCATACGCCTAACTTTTCGTTTAAAACAGTGTTATCAATTATTTTTTTAAGTTCTTCAAATTTTGAACCTACTTCACTGCCCTTGCCTGCCATGGTTTCAAGCAAAACCGTAGTTGTAATTTTTTTTGTTAAAACCCTGTTTAACAGTTGGCTTATAAGTTCAATTCCTTTTTCCGTTCCTTGCCCTACGTGTGAACCTGGGTGAAAATTATATAATTGCCCAGGTGTATATTCCATTCTTTCAAGATCGTCTTTAAACACCATATAAGCAAAATCGCGCGTTTCTTTTTTATCTGAACAGGGATTCAATGTGTAAGGCGCATGGGCAAGAATTTTGCCAAATTTATTTGTTTTTTGGAATTCCAAAAATGCATCCGTATCGTTTTTATCAATAGTTTTTGCAGCTGTTCCACGGGGGTTACGGGTAAAAAACTGAAATGTATTTGCCCCAAGTTCCTTTGCAGTTTCACCCATATTAAGATATCCTCTTGAACTTGATAAGTGACATCCTATATAAATCATACATATCCCCCAAATAACTGTTTTTTTGCTTCTTTAGTATATCATATTCTTACCCTTTTTTGCAATTATTTTTTGTTTGATTTTACCTACTGCAAACACAATAAACGGAATTATAAATAAAAATATTAAATTAAGTGGAATAAATAATTTTTCGGATAAAACCTCAAGTTCATGATTTGTTCTTCCCATTACTGTTACCAGGGTTGCGCAAAGGGCAAAATATGGAAGATTAAATTCCCTTACATCTTTACTACGGGTAAGGTTTCCATATAATTTTACAGTTGCCGCGCCTATGAAAGAAATTAACACGAAATCGGAAAGTATCCATAATGTTATTACAAATGCTTCTATATGTTGCAAAAATTCGCCAAGAGATATCTGTTTTACAACTGCAAAAAACGGATAAGGAAGTTTTTCAATTATATGCGGTCCTAATGTGCCGATAACAGTTATAAACATCCATACAGAAAATAAGGTTACCGCTATAGTACTTATTACAGCGTGTTTTTTAAAGGTTTCCCTATCGTTTATTTCATCTACAAAAAAAAGAACAAGGCTTAAATAACCAAAACTTGCAACATTGAATACAGAAACATGCACAAGGCTTGTCCAATCATTTACAGGAACAAGTACTTTTAATTGAATATCCGGTGTTAATAGCGCAAGCATAAATACTGCAACTACCGTAATTACAGGCAATAATAATTCATTCATTCTTGCAAGCACATTTATACCTTTGCGTAATGAGTACACACATATACCAACAAGTATGATAACAAATATATCCATACCTATTTCAGTATATATTGTACTTGCAACCCTTTGAGAATAATATCGCATCTGAACGCTTGTTAAAAGTATTCCCCACACAATATAAAAAACTGTAACAATTTTGCTTATTTTAGAACCAAACGAATACTCAAGATGTTGATAGAAATTTCTGTTTTCTTTTATCAAAGACCATAAAACAATCATGAACAAAAGCATAAATATACCCGAAAATATCGGCGCTATCCAGCTTGACTGGTCACCTCTGCCTGAAACAAACGAAGAAAATAATCTTACTGCAGGTGAAAATATCATACCGATAACAAGCATAATAGCCTGGCGCATTGATATTTTATTCATTAGTTGCCTCCTAAAAAAATATCCGCAAGTGAAAATTCAAACATAAGGTTAATTACCCCTGAAACAGTCATTAATGCACATATGATTATATATGCAGTTTTGTTTTTTACATCCTTTTTTACAAATAATCTTACCATTGCCCATAAAAGAACTAATATGAAAATATATTTAATTTTAATCTCCCCCTTGCTTTACAGGTTTGCCTGAAGTTTTAGCAGGATCTGTTTTTGATTTAATACTTATTTTATAAGTTATCTTTTTAAAGGTTTCTGACCAATTTTTAATATATTTTTCTGCTTCTTTAGGATTTTTGTTGTGAAATGTATCACCAAATGTTGCAACATCACAGCCATGTTCTTTTAAATAGTTCATTGTGTCTTGGCATATTTTTTCTGACCATGCGTTTTGACTTTCAACTATTTTTTCGTTAAGATTTTTATCAAATAGTTGTATATCTGAATCCGCCTGAACCACTTCAGACTTAAAATTCATTTTAATTTCATACGCGCCATCTTTTAACGATATTTTAGATTTAAATCCTGATATTTTCAGCGTAATTAACTTTTGGTCAATCTGCGCAACAAACAAACAATTTTTAACTGTGGAATTAAGAAAATTTATTCCTAATGACTGTTGTTCATCGGCGTAAGAAATAAGTCTATCCTTATTAAAAACACAATAACCTTTAACAGAAAAATTATCATCTTCTTTTGCTTCTATATAAGGTAAATACGCGCTACGATAGGGGTCCTCCAACATTTCAACCAGCGTAGACAGTTCAATAACGCCTGAAGTGGAAGTGCTGTAATTAGATTCAAGCATTTTTTCAATACGCTCAGATATATGGGTTTCATTATTTTTGTTTTTTTCAACTACCTCTTTTGCCTGTTTTTCCTTCACCACCACAACAGGAATATCGAATCTTAGTTCATCACTGCGCACAAGATAATCAATTGTATCAATTATCCCTGCCTGCGCCATTTTTTCACCTAATAAAACGCAACTTACCTGCCCATAAAATATCTTTTTTTCTGTAGCGGATTCTATAAAATTTAACCCCTGAGAAAGAGTCTGACATGTTACCGAGATAAGTTCTGATCCCGGTTTTTCATCCTTTTTTGAGGTTGGAACTTGTATTCCCGCTGTTAAAATAAGCCCTTGATCTGTTTTATCTATGGCAAGAAGTTTTACAAAACTTAATTCATCTATCTGCTCACTTTCCCTGCAAGAGCAAAATATCAAAGGTATTATAATTAAAAGTGCTAAAACTTTTTTCATTGTGTTCTCCGTTTATTTTTTACATTTAATTCATCAGGACGCATTTTATTTATCATATCCGGCACAACTATAACCGAATCTTTTATTCTTACTTTTTTTACCCCTGCAAAAGGCGCAAGGTACGGGATTCCAATGCTATCTAAAGATGCTAAATGTGCAAGCAGAATTATTGAACCTGCAACTACACCAAACAAGCCTAACGCTGCGCCTAAAACTGTTATAATTATGCGCCATAATCTTAGTCCGTTTGAAAATTCCTGATTTGGCATTGCAAAAGAAGAAATTGCAGATATTGCAACTATTATAAGTGCCGCCGGTGAAACAAGATCTGCTGAAATTGCCGCTTCACCAACAACAAGCGCGCCCACTATTGAAACTGCCTGCCCTGAACTTTGTGGCATATGAAGTCCTGCTTCAACTAAAACTTCAAATAGCGCAAGCATTGCAAGAACTTCGAATACAACAGGAAACGGCACACCCATCTTTGCCTGTGCAATAGATAATGCTAATTTTGAAGGTAGCATTTCGTAATGAAATGTGGTTAATGCAACATATGCACCGGGCAAAAGTACTTCTACTGATAAAAGAAAGTATCTTAAAAGCCTTACAACTGAAGCAAAAACAAAATTACCTGAATAATCCTCAGGCGTAGACATAAGTTGAGCAACCGATGCAGGCAGAATATAACCTATGGGAAGTCCATCAACCAAAATAGCACATCTGCCGTTTAAAAGATTTTTTGCTATTTTATCAGGGCGCTCAGTTATTACAGTTTGTGGAAAAAACGAAAAAATATTGCTTTTTAAATACTGTTCAATTACATCGGGGGTAATAATGCCATCATTTTTTATTGTTTTTAGTTTTTGTTTTATTTCATTAACAAGGCGATCATTACATATACTTTTTATATATACTACCGCAACAGCTGTATTTGTTTGCTTTCCGATTACCGTTTGTTCAATTCTTAAATCCTTATTTATTATTTTTTTGCGAATTAACGTAGTGTTTGTTCGCAATTCTTCAACAAAGCAATCTTTTGATGCTTTTACTGCACTTTCTTCACTTGGTTGCTCAACAGAACGGTCTTTTGTTTTTCTTAAATCAAATAAAAAAGTTTCATCCTTATATATAACTGCTGTTTTACCGCGAAGTATTCCTTGAATAACCTCTTGTTGATCTGTTACTTCTTCTGCAACAGAAAAAGAAATCTCACCACTTTCAACAGCTGTAGAAATATTTTTAATATGCTTTAACTTTTCAATAATAAATCTTGAAAGGGCTACTGTATCCACCATACCTTCTATAAAAAAAATACTGCAAACGCTGCCCCCTATTTTTAAATATCTGCTTTTAAAATCCATATTTCCCCTGAAAACATTTACAATGTCTTCAGATTTAACGGGTTGTTGATTTAACATAAATTCACCTGTTTTTAAATAAATTTCCATATATATTTTTAATAAAATTTGAAAAAATATACTTATTGACTGCATTGTTTTATGTTGGTATAATATTCAAAAAGATTTTTTGGAGTATTAAAATGACTTTTTGGCTTAGATTATATAAAAATAACAAACTTATTAATGACGCTGTTTGCGATATTGATATAAAAAAATCCCCTAAACAAATTTTAGAGGATTCATTAAAGGATTGTTGTTATCAACTTGATATACCTAATCCTATGATTATGAAAAAACATATTTCAGATATTAAAAATTATTCGCTTACAAGGTTTTTGCCTGACGATTTTCCTGAAAGCGTGGATTTTGAACGGGCTGAAATAAATATTTTTGATGAAAATAAGAAAAAATGAATTAATTAATTACTTCTGTGCATACTAAAATGCGAAGGAGTGATAATTATGGCAATTGATAAAACTGCACTTGCAGTCACCATTATAGGTGCACTTAACTGGTTGCTTGTAGGTTTATTTTCTTTTGACCTTGTAGCATTTATCTGTGGCGGTTCAGCAACTGTTGCAGCCAGAATAATTTACGCAGTTATCGGTATTACAGCCCTGTGGTCAATTACATTACTTTTCCGCAGAATTAAGCCTGTAACCGAAGCTTAATAAAATAAATCCCCTTATTTATTCTTAAAAAGAGTAAATAAGGGGTTTTTTTATTCAAATATTTCTTTTGATTTATTAAGGAATCTTCTTATATCAATAAATTGCGGACATTCAAATTCGCATTTTCCGCATTTTATACATTCTGAAGCCTTTTGGCTGTTTTTTGTGGTTTCAACATATAAAAGCATACCGTTTTCGCCTTTAAGTTCTTTATTATATGCTTCAAAAATCTTAGGAATATTTATTTTTTTAGGGCAACTTTGTACACAATAAAGGCAACTTGTACAAGGCACTTGTTCTGTTTTATTTATTATTTCTTTTACATCGGCAATTGCTTTTAATTCCCTTTCGTTTAAAGGCTTAAAATCTTTCATAAAAGAAATATTATCAAGCATTTGTTCAACATTGCTCATTCCTGAAAGCACCATTTTTACATTTTCAAAGCCTGCAGCGTATCTTATGGCATAACTTGCCGGTGACATACCTGACACAGCAGAAAAAATTTCTTTTGCTTCATCATTGATATTAACAAGCCTGCCGCCTTTAACAGGTTCCATTACTATAACCGGCTTATTATGTTTTAAACAAACTTCATAACAGCCAAGGCTTTCAACTGACGGATTATCTGTATCAAGATAATTAAACTGTATCTGAACCACCTCAATCTGAGGATACTCTGTTAAGATTTTATCAAGAAATTCAGGGGAATCATGAAAGGATATTCCCACCATTTTTGTTAAACCTTTTTCCTTATATTCAAAGGCTTTTTCATATGCCCTGCATTCTTTGAAGTGATCATAATTTTTCCTGTTTTGTGTATGCATTAAAAGAATATCAAAATAATCTACCCCTGTTTTTTCAAGCATTTCATTAAAGTAAGGGTCTATATCTTCTTCTTTTTTAAAAAACCATCCAGAAATTTTATCAACAAGTATATAATCTTCCCTTTTATACCGTTTTGTAAGACATTCTTTTATGGCAGTTTCGCTTTTTCCTTTTATATATCCATGCGCTGTATCAAAATAGTTAAATCCATTTTCCATAAAAATATCTACCATTTTGGAAAATTCCTGCAAATCTACTTCTTCATTTTTCATAGGAAGGCGCATACAGCCAAAACCAAAGTTATTTTTAAATTCCATAATTTTTCCTTATTCCATTGTTTCGCCAACAACCATTTTATCAAAATCTGCTATGTATGTTGCAGGCCGTGAGCCTAAATCATCTGTATACATAACGCTTATAATAATTTCGTTAGGTTTATTTGAAGCATAAAAAACACTGTTTATTGCCTGTGCAATTCCTTTTGTTTCCATTGAATCAACGTTGTATTTCATCAACTGATAATAAAACTCATCATCGCCTGTTTCCATTGTAAAATAGATGTTTTTACTATCACTTGAAAAGAAAAATTCTGTTGTTACAACATCTTCATAAACTATATCCCAGGAATTGTTTGTTATATCAATTATTCTAAGATCACTAACTGCAGTTTCATAATGTTCTACAATAACTGCTATTTTTGTTCCATCAGGAGAAAGAGTAAACTGTGCGCCTTTTGCTAAAAGTTCAGCCTCGCCACCGCTTGTGTTTATCCGGACAACCGCCTCATACTCATCAACAACATCACAATAATACAAATAACCGTTATTATAATAAAAATCGCTTTCTAATAAAATTTTTTCTTTTAATGTGGTAACCTGATTTGTTGCAAAATCGTAAACCTTAATTGAATATGTTTCACTTCCGCTTAAACAATAAAGTTTTGTACCTGTTTCATTAAGCTGTACACCCATTATTATTTCGCCAAACAAATTTTCTTCGTTATTAATTACTGTTATATTGCCGGTTTTTACACCTATCGCAGTAATTACCGATTCTGTTTCTGACTGTTCGATAAATGCTAATCGTGTTCCGTCTTTTGAAAAAGTTGCTTTTACTACAGTAGAAAATCCTTTTTCACTTAAAAGATGTTTTGCACCGTTTTTATCAGCAATATAAAGTTTTTCCAAACCTTCTTCATTTTTTGCAAAAAGAGCATTATCGCCATCAGGCCCCCATGTTAAAAACCGTGCATCAGCAAAGTATAATGGTAATGTGGTTTTTGCACCATCAATACTTAATATAGATTCACCTAAAAGCGCCTGTACATCTGTTTCCTCCGTATACTTTGGCAACAAACCTGCGCTAAGTTCAAATATCCTTACATTCACACCCTCAAGTGTTGATGCAAGTTTTTCTTCCATTGCTTTTCTTGCCTGTGCTTCAGTTTTAAAGCGTTGGCTTATCATTATAACGCTTATTTTATCATCACACAAGGTTGGTGTGAATCCATAATCAGTTTTTTCCCCTGTCTGATACTCATAATACATATCGCAGGCAAGATACCAACCTGTTTTTTGTTTATCTTTTTTATCCTGAAGCAATGAAATAGTTAAAACATCATCATTTTCCTGTACTTTATATTTTACTGATTTAGAAAGATTAAAATACAATGTGGTATCAGTATTTTCTTCATAAGGGCTCATCTGAAACATACCGTTTATAACGCCTTGCGAATCATTTGATACACCCTTTATCATATAATCCCAATAAACCAATTCTTTTAAATTGATTTGAAGCCTTAAAGGTGATTCAATAAATGATACTTCGTACTTGGGAATACCGCTTTTGGATATTTGTTCATCTGCCGCGCTACCGGAAGCAAAGTGCAAATTAATGTTTACTATACCATTTTCTTCAGTAACGGTTATCTCCTGCAAATTAGCATCTTTTTGAGTTTGCCCGCCTGAGCAACTGTGTTTTATATTATTGAATTTTTTAGGTTTATAGCTATTAGAAAAGGCAAAGATAACTGCTGTTAAAATAACAATTAAAACAACCAATGCAGATATAACAGTAATAAGCCTTTTTTTATCAAGTTTTATCAATATTTTTCCTCCTTACAAAACGGATTTCAAAACATTAAATATTATATTTCCGTTAAAAAACAATCTGCCTAAAAGCGACCCCTGAATTAATTCATTAAAGTTTTCAAGTGGAAGAACTGACATTAAAATAGGAACTATAGCAAACACTACCCAAACAAAAATTGCTGCCTGTAAAACACCTACACCGCCGCCGATTATTTTATCGAACTGCTTTAAAACAGGTAATTTTACTAAATAATCAACTAAACCGATAATAAAAGTGCATATAAGTTTTACCGCAAAAAAGATTATAAGAAAACTTATAAGGCTAAGGCTTAAGTTAATAAGCGTTTGATTAAAATAATCGCTTAAAGTGGTAATTCCCTGTGAAGCAAAGGAACTGTTTATAATATTATCCATCATCATACTTTCAATTGGCTTTGGAAGATTAGATGTTGATATTATATTTTGTATTTTTTCAAAGCCAAGTTCTGTAATTGAAACATTGGCAACGGACATATCACTTAATTTTTCTGCCCCTGCGGTAAAATACAAAAGTGTATTATCAAAATTAGTTTTTTCTAAAATATAAGAAGCCAGCGATGAATATGATGCAACGGCTATTATCCATGAAACCACATACGCTGCCACATTTAATATTGAAACAAGAAAGCCTTTGTACCAACCGAGCAAAAAGCCTATTGCAAGCACAAGTATAATGCCCAAATCAACTATATTCACAAAAATACCTCCTCGTTTTTCAGCCTAAAGAATAACGATAAACTTCGTTACCTGAACAAACTAAAACATAGCCTTCACCATGAATTATATCGTCTATCCTCACAGGGAATTTATATTTTGTAACCTTTGAGTTTTTTGCTTTGTATTTATACATAAAATAGTTACTGAATGCAAAATAATGTTTCTGATAAACTGCGCCAAAAAGTACTTTTTCTTCGCATTCAAGGTCAGTAATGCCTTTCTCGTTTATTGCTTTGATTCTGCCATTATTCATTAAAAGCATATTTACCTTTTTATCTACTTTTGCACAAGCAATAACATCATAACCGTTTACATTATAATCTTTGTTTACAGAACCTGTATAATCGCAATCCCTTAACATAATTTTTTCTGTGCCGAAAATATAGGCAATATTGTTGTTAAAAACAGAATCATACATCATCTGCGAATCATCTGAAAATGCCACGGTTTGTGTTTTACCTGAATCATATTTATATGTTGAAAGCTGATATGTAGGATTTAACCCTGTATTTTCAACAGTTATTACCCATACACTGCTATCTTCATAAACACCAAAGCGAATATTTGTACTGTTCACATTTGATGTGATACGGTCAATTTCTTCGCCTGTGCTGTTAAGTATTATAGTATCATCAGAATTACTTAATGAAACTGCTATTAATTTTTCGCCAATAGCAACTGATGAAATGTTTTTGGAAAATTCTTTTGTAAAAACGAGAGTTCCTTCTTTATTTATTAACTGCAGTTTTTTACCTAATGTTACGCCAATTTTTGTTGCGCCGGTAAAAAGTTGCATATCATCGCTTGCCCCTGAAAAGCCCCACATAATTTCATTACGGTCATCAACATAATAAATGTTGCCTTCCAAAACATACACTGCGCCTTGTGCAAACGGCTTAAAGACACTTTCTGCACTAAAAGGCATAAGATCAAGTTTATTCTTTTTTACTTCCTTTATACTTCCCGAAGATGATACACAAATCAAAACAATTATTAAAACAACTGCAATAAAACCTATAACATAGGGTATGTAGTTTATAATATCAAATCTTTTGCGTCTTCTGATAGTATGCATTGTTTTACCCCTTTGGATATCTTAAATATTAATATATATTATTACATAATATAAATTATACCATATATTTACCATAAATACAAAGAAAAATTTAAAAAGGAACTGCATAAATTAGCGCAGTTCCCGTTTTTTATTTAACTTTGCCAAAAATTATTTTGCCTGCATTTGTTTGCAACATACTTGTTACCACAACTTTTACTACCGTATCAACATATTCTGAACCGTTTTCAACAACAACCATTGTACCATCATCAAGATAGCCAACGCCTTGTGTAGGGTCTTTACCTAATTTAGATATTTCTATTGTCAGTTCATCACCTGCAACTACTGTAGGTTTTAATGCGTTTGCAAGTTCGTTTATGTTAAGTATTTTTACACCCTGAACGCTTGCAACCATATTTAATGAATAGTCATTTGTCATAATACACGCATTTTGTTCAACTGCAAGGTTGATTATCTTAGCGTCTATATTTTCATGTGCATAATCCTTATCAACAATCTTTACAGTTTTTAATTCCTGTAGTTTTTTAACTGTATCAAGCCCTATCCTGCCACGAGTGCGTTTTTTCACTTCTTCTGAATCAGCAAGACGCGTAAGTTCATCCAATATAAACTTTGGAATAAGCACCGGTTCAAACAAAAAACCCGTTTTAAATATATCCACTGCCCTGCCATCTATGAGTATACTTGAATCAAGAATAGTACCGCCCAAAGAAGTTTCTGCACTTTTTTCTTCCTTTTCATTTTTTTTGCGTTTTTCAAAAATGTTTATATCATCACGGCGCATTAAAAATACGCGTATTCCTAAAAAGCCACAACATATGTATATCAGTGCATTTATGCAAGTAACAAGTAATTCGCCACTTATATTAACAAACACCTGACAAATAAGGAATGCACAAATCAAGCCTACTATCAAACCTAAAAGCGCCAGAAACAAATCTTTTACCGGCATTTCCTTTGCCTTTTTTGTTATTTTTGATAATATATCTGATAGCCAATTTGATACAGGACCGCCTATAAAATAAAACACTACCGCCATTAATGAAACGAAAGCAATTTCACAAAAAATTCTAAAACCTGTTGTAATGCTTATATTCATTAATTTAAAAAGTTTTTCTATTAATGTTAAACTCCAGTACCCCAACGCACCGCCCATGGGTATGAAAAGTATCTGTATAATTTTCTTAATCATTTTTACCCTTCACAAACAAAAAAGAAAGTGCTGTAAAAACATTATCTGCAAACAACAATTTTATTCTTTCTTCTTCATTTATGCTCCTTTTATTTCCAATAGGTAATATTACTTTTTTAAATCCAAGTTTTACACATTCATCAATACGCTGTTTAATACCGCTGACCGCCCTAAGTTCACCTGTTAAACCGACTTCGCCCATTAAAACACAATCTTCAGGTAACGGTACATTTTTATATGCTGAAGTTATTGATGCAAGCATCGGTAAATCTATTGCAGGTTCTTCAATTCTTAATCCCCCTGCAATAGAAACATAAACATCCTGATCACTTAGTTTATATCCTAAACGCTTTTCCAAAACTGCGATAAGTGTTACCATTTTACTGTGATCAACACCACTACCCACACGCCTTGGATTATTGAATCCTGAATTGCCTGTCAGCGCCTGAATTTCTACCATAACAGGCCGTGTGCCTTCTATTGAACACATTGTAGCCGTGCCCGCAACTGCTTGGGTTCTTTGAGACATAAAAATCTCAGACGGATTCAAAACATCCATCATTCCTTTTTCTTCCATCTCAAAAACGCCGATTTCGTTAGTTGATCCAAATCTGTTTTTCTTTGCCCTTAAAACGCGAAACGCAGAATTCGGTTCCCCTTCAAAATACATTACAGTATCAACAATATGTTCTAAAACCTTTGGCCCTGCAAGAGTGCCTTCTTTTGTTACATGGCCCACTGTAAACACAGTAACATCGTTTTCTTTAGCAATGCGCATAAGACGGGATGCACATTCGCGAACTTGTGAAACTGTGCCCGGTGCTGAACTTAAATACGGCGCATATACCGTTTGAATTGAATCTATTACAGCCATATCAGGTTTGTTTGATGAAATCTGTGCACATATTTCATCAATATCAATCTGTGCAGAAATATAAATGTTGTTGCTATTGCAATTTAGCCTGTCTGCCCTTAATTTTATCTGATAAGAAGATTCTTCAGCCGAAACATACAAAACCTTTTTATCTTTTGCAACATAATCGCATACCTGTAATAGCAAAGTTGATTTGCCTATACCGGGATCGCCACCGCAAAGCACAATACTGCCCGGCACTATCCCACCGCCTAAAACACGGTCAAGTTCTTTACTTCCTGAAGAAAACCGTTGAAAAGAAACAGTTTCTACTTCCTGCAGTTTTTGAATTTCTTTTGCCTTAAAATTAGAATTTTCTTTTAAACCTATATTTTTAGGCTGAGTTTTAATTAACTGTTCATCCATTGTGCCCCAACTATCGCAACCGGGACATTTGCCAAGCCATTTTGCTGATTCAAATCCGCAAGATGAACAAACATAAACGGTTTTTTCTTTCATTTTTACCCCATTATATTATACATAAACATATCATCGCCATTTTCTGTTTTATCTTCCCAGACAATTAAAGTTCCGAATGCCTGTGGAAGAATTGCACTGCGGGTTGCCGAAGAAACCTGAAGTAAAATATCTGACTTATAATAATAAGCATAAACTATCTGATTTGATGTAAAGCAAATAAAATCTTCACCAACTGAATACTGGGTTATATTATCCCAAAGTGCTGTTGGTTCTTTTGCGCCGCTTTTATACGCATAATAAAGCGTTGAGTTAGGCGCATTATTTTTATCTATCCACACAAACACATCATCATTACAAACGGGCTTATGTACATATGTTCCCGTTGAAAAAACTTGTGTTTCAAGTATGCCTGAATCCTCCTGAGATTCATCGGCTATTTCATCTTCATTATCTGTTACGCCAAGATCTTCAAACACAACGTAATGAATAGCACTTTTTGTGCCTGTAGTATCGTTTGGATCATTATCTGCCCAAAGTACCATATCTTTGAAAATATACGGTGTGCTTACAGCATAGTTTGTGTTTTCAAAAAGTTTGATTGACATATTTTCATCAGTTGTAAGATCAACAAAATACAATTTATCTTCTTTATCGCTTATCTGTTCCATCCAAACAAGATAATTGCCGTAAAGCCCAAGACGTGGCATATGATTTTCTGCTTCCTGAACAACAGAAACGGTGTTGGCTTTTATTGAATTTATATCAACACGGTTCATTTTGTAAATAACATTTTTACCTTTATGGTCCGTATCAACCCATACTATCCAATTTTCAGAAAGATAGGTTTCAAAAATTTCTCCGCCTTCTAACTTGGATTGCGCAATTTTTTCAGCCTTTCCTGTTACAGCATCAAAAAGGTACAGTTTATTTAAAACTGCACTTTCAAGTGAACCTGATCCTGCAGAAAAAAGCATTTCGTGCCCATAAATACTGGGTTGATTAATGCGTTTTTCATCAACATCCATTTCTTTTGCATTATTGGAACGATCCACACTTACAAGTTGGATAGCGCTTGGATCGGGCGTAGGTATAATACCATCCTGACCTTGATGGTTATTTTGTATTGTACCCAAAGAAAGAATATTTAAAATAATAGCTGTAATAAGTAACACAGATGCCATAATATAAAATATGTAATCGCGTTTTTTACGGCGTTTTATTATTTCGGGATCTTCGCCATCCCTGTACTTGAACTTAAGTATATCATTAAGTTGAGAAAACTTCATTTTTGCCACCCTTATTTTCTTATCATAACTGTTGCCTGTGCACTGATGCCTTCTTCCCTACCAACAAAACCAAGTTTTTCAGTAGTGGTTGCAGCAACATTTACGCGTTCTTTTTTAATACCTGAAACATCTGCAATATTTATATTCATTTGTTCAATATAAGGCTTTAATTTGGGCTTTTGCGCCATAACAACTGCACTTATATTTATAATTTCAAAACCGTTTTGTTTTAAAAGTTCAACAACTTCCTTAAACAGCAGCATACTGCTGATACCTTTATATTTTTCATCCGTATCAGGAAAATGCTTACCAATATCCCCTAATCCTGCGGCGCCTAAAAGAGCATCCATTATAGCGTGCAATAAAACATCTGCATCAGAATGACCTAAAAGCCCTTTTTCATGAGGAATTTCAACGCCGCCTAAAATAAGCGGTCTTTCTTTTACAAGCTGATGAACATCAAATCCTGTTCCGCTTAAAAAAACCTTAGGCATAATTACATCTTCTTTCGTAGTTATTTTTTTATTAAAATAACCGCCTTGTACCATTTTAACGGTAAAGCCTGCATTTTCAAATACATTTGCGTCATCTGTCATATCCGTTCCTGATAAATTATAAGCATAAAGAATTTCATCAAACATAAAACCCTGCGGTGTTTGGGCTGCCCACAGATTTTCCCTTTGTGGTGTTGACTGTATTTTTAAATAGCTATCTGTTATTTTAATTGTATCAGTTACCTTTACCCCTGCAACTGCGCCTGTTTTTTTATCAATACCGTCAATAACATTATTAATAATTTCTTCAGTAACAAAAGGTCTTGCACCATCGTGTATAAGAACTTTTCCATAGCCTGTATTACATTGGTTTAATCCGTTTATGACAGATTCACCCCTTGTTTTACCGCCTATGCAATACAGAACTTTTTCACCAAACATTGATTTTAATTTTTCTTTGTCATTTTCAGAACAAATAAGGCAAACTTTGTTTACTCTTTTAGCATTTAAAAAAGTATTTACCGTTTTTTCAATAACGGTTTGCCCATCTTCCAAAGAAAAAAATATCTTGTTATCTTTAAGCCCTGTTCGGCTACCTGTACCTGCAGCAGCAATTAATGCTAATATCATCGAACCTCCTCAAACATTGGCGCCCCTGTTTTACGGGCAACAACATCATCAGTTAATAAAATTTTGAATTTATGCGTTTTTTCACCAAACGTGATTTCGATTATATCCCCTTCTTTTACCTGATACCCTGCTTTTTGTTGTTTTGAGTTTACCTGCACCCTTCCTGCATCGCAAGCATCATTTGAAACGGTACGGCGTTTTATTATTCGTGAAACTTTTAAATATTTATCAAGGCGCATAAAACTACTCCATTATAATATAATCATATATAGTATAACATATCTAAAACAATTTGAACAGAGATAATTTTGTGTATTTTTATAACAAATATAGTGCAAAATGTGAAAATTAATGATATAATATCTTCTGTTAAAACAAAAAAAGGAGTTTGTTATGTTTAGTTTTATAACAAGTTTATTTATAAAAGACTATAAAAACACTTCTGATTCTTCTGTACGCCAAAAGTACGGTTTTCTTTCAGGATTAACGGGAATAATTTGCAATTTACTGCTTTTTATAATTAAGATTTCTGTAGGTTTTATGATAAACAGTGTTGCTGTTATTTCTGATGCTTTTAACAATTTTTCAGATATGGGTTCAACAGTTGTTTCTGTTATTGGATTAAAGTTAAGCAACAAAAAGCCTGACCGTGAACATCCGTTTGGCCATGGCAGATTCGAATATATTTCTGCTTTAATCGTTTCGTTTATTATTATGCTTGTAGGGTTTGAACTTTTAAAATCTTCCTTTGATAAAATAGTTAATCCTACCCCTAAAAAAGACATAAATTGGCTGTTAATATTAATTCTCACAGTTTCTATTCCAATAAAACTTTTTATGTTTGGTTTAAACAATTTTTTAGGCAAAAAAATTTCTTCACCTGCACTTATAGCTACAGCCATTGATAGCCGTAACGACTGTATTGCAACAGGTGCAGTAATTATTTCTGCAATAATTGACGGGCTGAATATTCTTCCTTTTGTTATTGATGGATATGTTGGTGTGCTTGTTTCGTTGCTAATAATGTATGCAGGATTTTCTGTTTCAAAGGATACCATTGGTCTTTTACTTGGTAAAGCCCCTGAAAAAGAAACCATTGATGAGATACATAATTTACTTGTGGAGACTCCTGAAATTATTGATATCCACGATTTAATTGTACATGATTACGGCCCCGGCAGATTATTTGCCTCCGTTCATGCAGAGGTCAAAGACAATGCCGATATTATTGCCGCGCACGAAGCTATTGACAAAGTTGAGAAGCATATTTTTAATGTTACAGGCTGTGAAATAACCATTCATATGGACCCTGTTTGCACTAATAACGAAAGGCTTATAACCATTAAAAATGTTGTTAACAGTATTTTTGAAAAAGAAAATCTTTCATGGTCCATTCACGATTTAAGAATGACCGACGGTGAAAACAACATTAATATTATCTTTGATATGGTTGTTCCTTTTGAAGCAAAGGAAGAAGATATATCAACTATCAAAAAGACTGTTACCGATGCAATAAAACAGCAGGATGCACGACATTCAGTTGTTATACAGATAGACAGAGATTTTGTAAACAGAAAATAACGTTGACAAATTCAAATTATTTGTTAAAATATAATTGTACTTAATTTTCAAGGAGTTCTGAACTATGAAAGGCGACAGTAACGGGCGATCTTGCCGTAACTGTAACAAAGTTAAAATAAGCACACCTAAACCGTGTTTTTTGGTATAGGTGTGCTTTTTATATTTTTAAGGGGTAAAAAATGACAACTCAAATAATTTTAATGGTGATATGCTTATTGCTTTCGGCATACTTTTCCGCAACGGAAACAGCATTTTCATCCATAAACAAAACAAGACTGAAAACTATGGCCGAAAAAGGAAATAAAAAGGCTGAAAAGGCTTTTGCTTTGGCTGAAAATTACGATAAACTGATTTCAACTATTTTAATCGGTAACAATATCGTAAACATTGCCCTTGCTTCCATCGGCACAGTTCTTTTTGTAAATATTTACGGTGATATCGGCGCAACAGTTTCAACCGTTGTTATCACCGTTGCTGTTCTTATTTTCGGTGAAATTACACCTAAAAGTATTGCAAAAGATTTTCCTGAAAAATTTGCAATGTTCTCAACGTCCTATATCCGCCTTTTAATCTGGATTTTAACACCGCTTACCGTTATATTTTCATTTTGGAAAAAACTTATTGGCAAATTATTTAAAGATGAAGAAGACGATAAAATGTCTTCTGAGGAACTTTTGATGATTGTTGAAGAAGCTGAACAGGAAGGCGGTATTGATACTGACGAAGGCGACCTTTTAAGAAACGCTATTGAATTTACTGAAATAAGGGCAGAGGATATTTTAACCCATCGTGTTGACCTTGAAGCAGTACCGCAAGATGCAGATAAAGAAGAAATTGCACAGAAATTCTCTGATACAAGATTTTCCCGTTTACTTGTTTATAATGAAAACATCGATGATATAGTTGGTGTAATTCACTTAAAAGATTTTTATAAGGATAACGGCATTATAAAAGATGATATTTCCTCAATTATGTCGCCCCCTTTATTTATCCATAAGTTTGAAAAAATAGACGACCTTTTAAAACAGTTGCAACAGGCAAAATCACATATTGCTGTTGTTGTTGATGAATATGGCGGAACGCTTGGTATCGTTACAATGGAAGATATTTTAGAAGAACTTGTTGGCGATATCTGGGACGAACATGACGAAGTTATTGAACAGTTTACAAAAACAAACGAAAACACTTACCTGGTTGACTGTGCTACAAACTTTGAAGAATTCTGTGAATTTTTTGAACTTGAAAGTGAATCCGAATCAATTTCATTAGGCGGATTTATTATGGAACAGCTTGGCAGAATACCTACAAAGAATGATAAGTTTACCTTTGAGCATTTGGACTTTATTATTGAAGAAACAGATTCACGCAGGGTTATTTCAACAAAGGTTATAAAAAACGAAAAACAAGATAAAGAAGATGAAGAATAAAAAATTCCCCGAAAAATTCGGGGAATTTTTATTTTATAAAATTTTCAATACCTGTTGTATCAAGCTGCTCATATTTTTTTAATACAGGATAAAGCTGTTTTAAAATGGTTTTTACTCCGCCTTGAATATTGCTTTCAATATTAAGGGGCATTAAAGGCTCATGCAAGCTCATTCTTAATAAAAACCAACCGTCACCGTTTTCCTTATTAAATGAAATTCGGATACCTTCGTGATTATCAGGGGCACATATCCAATTTTCATTTGCATTTGCATAATTTTCTATTGCTTTAATAATGCTTTCACCGTAAGGCTTAAAATCATCTAATAAAATGTTCATACGGATTTCTTTTTGTTCAAGTGGTTCTTCCAAGCCTAAAAGAAGATTTTCTAACTTTTTATTTTGTGCCTTTAACTGTGCCATTTTAATTAAAAGTTTGGTTACAAGATAAGCACCGTCATCAAGGAAATAGTTTTCTTTTAATGCAGCGTGACCGCTTGTTTCAATGGCAATAGGACAATATGCGCCTTCCTTATTTAAGCGAATAGCTTCGTTAATAACGTTTTTATATCCACGTTTAAAGCGGTGATGCATTCCGCCATGATTTTCGATAAATTTCTTTAAACCGTCTGATGTAATTGAATCCGTTACAATAATAGCGGGAGTTTTTTCTTCTAACAAAATTGCAGAAATTAATGCAATAAGTTTGTTACGGTTAATTTCGTTGCCTTTGGAATCTACTGCCCCTGCCCTATCAACGTCAGTATCAAAAATAATGCCAAAGTCTGCATTATTATCAAGCACTGCTTTTGTGATAAAACTCATAGCCACTTCATTTTCGGGGTTAGGAATATGGTTAGGAAACGTTCCGTCAGGCTCTAAAAACTGGCTTCCTGTAGTGTCAGTTCCAAGAGGTTTTAATACTTTTTCAACATAAAAACCACCTGCGCCGTTACCTGCATCAACCACTACCTTAAAGTTTTTAAGGGGTTTTTCGTAATCTTCCTGACTGTTTACCGCCAAACGAACCTTTTGAACTAAAATATCAGCGTATTCAGATAAAAAGTCATACTCAATTATTTTGCCTTGAATTTCAGGTAAGGTTTTATCTTCCTGTGCATTTAACAAGATAGCTTCAATATCCTTACTTTCGCAACCGCCCATTTTTGTAAAGAATTTTAAACCGTTACGGTCATAAGGCAAATGGCTTGCAGTTATCTGAATTGAACCATCGCAGTTTAACCCAGGCACAATATTTGTCATAAACATAGCCGGTGTTGAGATTAACCCACAATCATAAACGGTGAAGCCTGCATTTTTTAAACCGTTAATAACCTGTGTTTTAATTCTTTGTGCAGAAATTCTTGAATCGTTACCAACTGCAACCTTTATATCCTTTGGCTCTTTATTAACTACACTTTGAAGCCAATAAGCAAAGCCACAAGCAATTTTATAAACTACTTCATCAGTTAAGTTAATATCCCCATTTTCGCTTTTAATTGCGATACCGCGAATATCAGATCCGTTTTTTAATTGTTTCCATTCTTTGTTAAGCATAAATTATCCACCAAATAAAAAATTTTTCTTTATTTATTATATTTTACATATTATATTTTGTCAAATGAAAGCCCTGTAAATATCTGTTGTCTGTTATAAGTTTTTATGTTAAAATGTATCGTAGTTTTAAAAAAAGGAAGTTTTTTATGGATAAAATAAGGCAAAACCTGTTTCCTGTGCTTGCGGCAATAATCTGGGGCTTAGCATTTTCAGCGCAGGCAGATTGTGCTCAAAAAGGTATGGAGCCTTTTACCTTTAATGCTTTGCGGGCGTTTGTTGCAGTTATAGTATTGTTTTTTGTTTCTTTGCTTTTTGCAAAAGGCTTTAAAAATATTAAAAATCAGTTATCGAATAAAGAGTATTTAAGAAATCTTTTACTTGGTGGGCTTTGTTGCGGATGCGCGCTTTTTGTGGCTTCCAACTTACAACAGGCGGCCTTTTCAGAAGAAACAGAAAGCGGTAAGGTTGGTTTTATAACTGTTTTTTATTTAATGCTTGTGCCTGTGTTTGCGCTATTTTTAAAGAAAAAATCCACGTTTAACGTGTGGGTAAGCGTTGTTTTAGCATTAATAGGTATGTACTTTTTGTGCATTAAAGAAGGTACGGGTTTTTTTATAAATAAACACGATTTATTCGCCTTTGGTTGTGCAGTAGTTTTTGCAATACATATCTTAGTAATTGACCATTTTACCAACAAGGTGAACGGTGTGCATTTATCGTTTATGCAATTCTTTTTTGTTTCATTATTTTCCTTTATTTGCGCGTTTATTTTTGAAACACCGTCATTAACAGTTACATACAGTTGCATTTGGCAAGTTTTATATGTTGGCGTGTTTTCTTCAGGGGTTGCATATACCCTGCAGATACTTGCGCAAAAAGGCTCTAACCCCACGGTAGTGACCCTTTTATTAAGCCTTGAATCTGTTTTTGCAGTAATCTTCGGGGCGTTGATTTTAGGTGAAGTTTTATCATCAAGGGAATACTTAGGTTGCGGTATAATGTTTATCGCTGTTGTTTTAGCACAGATTCCTGTTACCAAAAAAATAAAGAACGGTACGTAATAAAACGTACCGTTCTTTTTTTGTATTAGTCTAGATTAATTGCGGTTTCAAGCTGTTGTTTTGTTCTGAAACCAATAATTGTTTTTGCCACTTCACCATTTTTAAAAAGAAGCATACAAGGAATGTTACTGATGCCAAATCTTTCAGCAAGGTTATTGTTTTCATCAACATTTACCTTTGCAATAATGATGTTTGCATTTGATGAAGCAAGTGCTTCAAGTTCATGCTGAACCATTTTGCAGGGGCCACACCAGTCGGCATAAAAGTCAACTAATACAGGGGTAGTTGAGGCTTCAACTTCCTGACGGAAAGTACTTTCCGTAACATGTTTTATATTTGACATATTTCCACCCTAAAATTTCGCCTTACGGCTTTTTTATGATTTGCAGATAGATTATCATATAAAATCAAAATTCTGTCAAATGAATTCTTTAATTTATACGATAAATTTACACTTTATACATTTTTATATACAGATTTTTTGGTTTTATACCAAAAAATAGTTTGATAATATAATAAAAATGTGTTATACTTTATTTTGTTAATTTTATGTTTAACGGAGGATTTTTTATGAAACAATTATATGTTGGAAAAACTAAAGATGTTTATCAGCTTGATAACGGAAATGTGCTTTTAAAGTTTAAGGATGACTGCACCGGTAAAGACGGCGTTTTTGATCCGGGTGAAAACAGTGTTGGCCTTACTATTGAAGGCATCGGCAAAGCAAATTTAGAGACCTCTGTTTATTATTTTGAAATGCTTAAAAAGGCAGGCATTAAAACTCACTATGTAAACGCTGATATTGATAATGCTACTATGGAGGTTCTTCCTGCTGAATGCTTTGGTAAAGCACAGGGTGGTAACGGCCTTGAAGTTATCTGCCGTCTTGTTGCAACAGGCAGCTTTATCAGAAGATACGGCGAATACATTAAAGACGGCACTGTTTTAGACGGCGGTTACGTTGAATGTACTTTTAAGAATGACGAAAAGGGCGATCCACTTGTTACAGGCGAAGGCCTTGCAGCATTAAAGGTTATGACTCCTGAAATGTTTGAAAGTATGAAGGAACAAACCTTAAAGATTACAAAGATCGTTGCTGACGACCTTAAAACCATCGGTTTAGATCTTTGGGATATTAAGTTTGAGTTTGGTTATAACAACGGCGAAGTTATCTTAATTGACGAAATCGCATCAGGTAATATGCGTGTTTATAAAGGCGATAAGATCGTTGAACCCGTTGAACTTACAAAGCTTATCTTAAACAGATAATTTAATAAAAAAATTAAAATCCGCTTCAATAGAAGCGGATTTTTTCTGTACATTTGCAGATAACTATTTAGTTAACTCCTGATACATCTTCATTAACTCCGCGACACATTCGGATTCGGTATTGAGTTTGCCCCAGAAACCATAGGCGCGCATGACAGCTTTATCGTTTTCCTGATGCGCTTTGCGGAGTTCGGGTGGCATAGCAACCTCATCGTACAAATCTGCGAGAGAACAATCGGGATAAAGCGCACGGGCATCAAGGATTGCTTGAGCAGTTTTTTCAATAGTCGCTTTCTGCTCGTCGGTAGGAGTAGGCCATGGGAATGTATTATATGCCATTGTATTAGAATAACGATAGTCGCTTTTAAGTCTACCACAAACAGTGCGCATCCACGCATTATGAACATTAGAAGTTAATATGCCAAAGGTATAAATTGTAGCTTCATCTATAAAAAACAAAGCATTTGTATAAACCATTCCTTCGGGCATAAAACATATAGGAATATATTTACGATTTGCAGAAGAAACAACAGGAACAACAACGCTTTTCCCTTTAGGTACTTGTGGTTGAAAATATCGTGATGGAATTTCTTTTAGAACATTAGTAGAAGGACTTTCGTTATTTGCTCTAAATTCATACACCTTTTGGACTCTATATTTAATAAAGGGACTATTTCGAATTTCATGGGGTGAACATTCTTCCAAATACAACACATATTTATCTTCACCATTGTTTAACATATCTTTTGCGTTATAGTATTTACGAATAAATTTTGATATATTTGGCTCTTGTTTAATAACATCCTCATATTCCTTACGTCCACCAACCACAAAATATCCACCATCTATTAACTGAGCTCCTTTTGTCATTGTTTGAACTTTACAAATAGGTTTGCCTGTTTTTTCTATAAAAACATTTTCTGCTGGAGTTAAATATTGATTGATATTCTGACATTTTAACATTTTTGTATCAGTAAACAGATATTTTTCACTATGGGGAATTTTAGAAAATCCTATAATTACACAATGAACCGCCGCACTGTTTTTTGATTCACTCGACCACTTAAAAGTAGTATGAGCAAAATTAAATACAATTTTTTCGCTTTCAAATAAATATTTCCAAATCGTTAAAGCTTGTTCACCTTGTACAATAGAATTACTAGAAACAAAAGCAACTTCAATATTAGTTTGTTCAATGAATTTAGCAGCTTTGAAATACCAACAAGCAACATAATCTAATTGCTTAAATTTTTTCAAAGGAACTACCATCTGCATATCTTTTTTGTTTTCGTCAGTTTGCTCTTTCATGCCTACAAACGGTGGATTACCCATAATGTAGTTTAATTTATCCTTCGGCACAACGGTTTCCCAATCGGTGCGTAAAGCATTGCCTTCCACGATATTAGCATAAGATTTAAGCGGTAAAAACTCAAGATTTTGGTGAATGATGTCCTCTGTTTCTTTCATCATTTGGCTTTCAGCTATCCACAGAGCAGTTTTTGCAACAGTTACGGCAAAATCGTTAATTTCAATACCATAAAACTGACCGATGGAAACTTTTATAACATCACCAAAATCAAGCATAATTTGTCCCTTGGATATTTCCTTTAAAGCTTCGTTCTCCAAACGGCGCAGAGAAATATAGGTTTCGGTTAAGAAGTTACCTGAACCGCAAGCCGGATCAAAAAAGGTAAGGCTACCGAGTTTTTGGCGGAAATCATTAATTTTCGTTTCTCTTGTTTTGGCAACCTTAATAGCCTTGATTTCTTCCAATTCTTCGCGCAGTTCATCCAGGAACAACGGGTCAATAACTTTATGTATGTTTTCAATAGAGGTATAGTGCATACCACCGCTACGGCGAGTTTCGGGGTTTAAGGTGCTTTCAAATACTGCACCGAAGATTGTAGGACTGATGTCACTCCAGTCAAAGTCCTCACTTGCGTTACGGAGGAGTAAATTACGGATTTCATCATTCATTTGCGGAATTTCAATATTTTCATCTGCAAACAAACCGCCGTTTACATACGGGAAGGAGCTCAACTGCTCGTCCTCATACGGATCACGGTCTTCGGGTTTTGTGTCAAGAATTTTGAACAGCTCAATCAAAGCCTTTCGCATATCACGGGCAGAGAAAGACTTAATATAATTATGGAATTTGGAATGTCCACCGAATATACCGGCATCCTCTGCATAAAGGCAGAACACAAGACGGACAATCAGTTTGTTAAGGCTTTTAAGAGATTCCTCATTTTCGGGGTCGTGATACTGCTTTAAGATTTCATCATACAGTATGCCGACCAAGTTACCCGCTTGAATGGAAACCTCCATCTCGCGACGGATATTATCATCGCCGATATCCACAAGAAACATAAGACGGTAATATTCTTTAGCAAGGTCTTTTACAAAAATTTGTTCCGGCTCGCCGTTAGGCTTTTCCATATCATAAACAAGAAATTCCTCAAAGTTACAGGTAATAATCCAACGGGGACGCTGCGAATACGGCAGAACAGCAGAATAACGCTGTGCCTGTTGGAATGGGGTTAGCAAGGTGCCGTCCGACTGTTTGATGGGCTTACGCAAATCTTTATTGCGACCTTTCTGCTCAATAAGCACATGAGTTGTCGGGATAAAACCGTCAATAAAGCTTGTATGGTCAAGGCGAACCTGTTCCTCAAAAGTAATAAATTTTTCAGGTGATTCTACACCCAAGACATCACGAAGAAGCGAGAGCCAAAACGGTTGGCTTTCGCCCTTTTCATATCCTCTGTCTTTCCAATTTTCACTGAAGGCTTTCGCCGCTGCACGACGTTCTGTATCTTTCATAAATTAATCCTCACACTTTAGTTTCGTTGTTATATGAAATTCTAAAATAATCTAAATAAGTTTTAAACGTATCCTGAGCAGAAAGGCAGGTGTCGGTAAGATAACCTTTTTCCTGATTCCATTCGTTAAGACCGCGGTAATAAAACATTTTAATTTTGTCCTCTATGATAAAGGGAACAATGCCGTGCTTTAAGCACTCTTTAAACATAATAAGTCTGCCCACACGGCCGTTACCGTCTTGGAACGGGTGAATACGTTCAAACTGCACGTGGAACTCAATAATATCATGGAGTGTTACATTCTCTTTACTGTTATAATCAGTAAGGAGTTTTTTCATTTCTTCTGATACATTTTCGGGCAAGGTTGTTTTCTTGCCGCCCACTTCGTTAGGCAATTTTTTATAATCGCCAACGGCAAACCAATCTTTTTTAGCATCGCTTGTTCCTGTTTTTAAAATAAAATGCAGGTGCTTTATAAATTTCTCGCTCAGCTGTGATTTGGCGTTTTCAATAACCTCATCAATACAGCGGAAATGGGTAGCGGTTTCAATAATATCATCAACACGCACACCCTCCTCAGTTATGCCTATTGTGTTTGTTTCAAAGATATATCGGGTTTGATCGTGAGTAAGGCGACTGCCTTCAATATGGTTGGAGTTGTAGGTCAGCTCAATCTGTATTTTATGATAAATTCCCCCGTGCACCTGACTGCGCTTTTCTTCTTTTAAAATATCAAGTAAAGTCTGCGGTGCAGGCTTGCTTTTATTGCTTCGTTCTGGTTTCTCCGCGTTTTCGGGAATATTCCAAGTCTTGCCCGTAAGAAAAGCCCCTGGGACACGACCGGCAGCACAATAATTACGAACGCTACGCTCAGATGTATTCCAGATTAAAGCAACCTCTTTAACGGATAGATATTTCATATTGCAACCTCCAAATTTACTGCAATTAGTATATCACAATATCGGCAAAATGTCAATAAATTTAAAACTATTATTTGTTATATTCTTGCCGATAACGGCAGTTTTATACAAACAAACCGACCAGCAAAACACTGATCGGTTTTTGTTTGCACTTGTTGATCGGATTGTTTAAGCTATAATTGTTTGGTTGCGGTTGATTTAATAAACAATTCATCCATCTGCTTTTGTTCAACAACATCAGGTGCGCCTGTAAGTAAACAAGAAGCGTTTTGCATTTTGGGGAATGCAATAACGTCCTTAATATTATCAGCGCCTGCAAGGAGCATAACAAGACGGTCAAATCCTAATGCCAAGCCACCGTGTGGTGGTGCACCGTACTTAAATGCTTCAACAAGGAAGCCAAAGCGTTCCATAATATCTTCATCTTTAAATCCAAGAAGATTGAACATTTTGTTCTGAATTTCGCTTGAATGAATTCTGATACTGCCGCCGCCTAATTCGTAGCCGTTTAATACAATATCGTAAGCCTTTGCCCTTGCTTTTCCGGGATCAGTATCTAAAATTGCCAAATCCTCATCCATAGGTGAAGTAAAGGGATGGTGTACTGCAACGAAGCGGTTTTCTTCTTCTGAATACTCTAAAAGTGGGAACTCTGTTACCCAAACAAATTCAAATGAATTTTTTGGAATAAGATTTAATCTGCGTGCAATTTCCTGACGAAGCTGACCTAAAGCATCAAACACAACATTATTTTTATCTGCAACGATAAAGATAATATCACCGTTCTTTGCGCCAACAAAATCAGCAATTTTATTAAATTCTTCTTCTGTAAAGAACTTATTTACGCTTGAGCGGTAACCTTCTTCGGTTTTAATAATCCAAACGAGACCTTTTGCACGGTATGTTTTAATGTATTCCTGCAAAGAATCAATATCTTTACGGGAGAATTTATCACTTGAATTTTCGCTAACGATAGCGCGAACACTTCCGCCATTTTTAATTGCATCGGTGAAAACGCCAAACTTACAATCTTGAACTAAATGGGAGATGTTCTTTAATTCCATATTAAAACGAAGGTCAGGCTTATCTGAGCCGTAGTTTTCCATAGCGTCTTTATATTTCATACGGCGAATAGGTGTTTGAACATCTACATTTAATGTTTCCTTAAACACGCGCTTTAAAAGACCTTCGGTAATAGCCATAACATCATTTTCTTCAACGAAGGATAATTCCATATCAATCTGTGTGAATTCGGGCTGACGGTCAGCACGCAAATCTTCATCACGGAAGCATCTTGCAATCTGGAAATATCTATCAAAGCCTGAAACCATCAAAAGCTGTTTAAAAAGCTGTGGTGATTGAGGGAGGGCAAAGAAAGTGCCCGGCTGAACGCGTGATGGAACAAGATAATCCCTTGCGCCTTCGGGTGTGCTTTTTGTAAGCATAGGCGTTTCAACTTCTAAAAATCCGTTTTCATCTAAGTAGTTGCGTGTGATGTTTGCAACTTTTGAACGCATAATAAAGTTATGCTGCATTGATGGGCGGCGAAGATCAAGATAGCGATATTTAAAGCGTAATGCTTCGTTTACAGAAACGCTGTCGTTAACCTCAAAAGGCGTAACTGCAGATTCTGAAAGAATTAAAACATCAGTTACCTCAATTTCAATTTCACCTGTTTTAAGGTCCTTATTAACATTTTCAGGAGTTCTTGCAATAACTAAACCTGTTACCGCTAAAACATATTCGCTTCGAACCTGCTGAATTCTATCAAAAAGTTCCTTGTTTTTATTTCCGTCCCAAACTGCCTGAACGATACCGCTTCTGTCACGAAGCCACATAAAAGTAAGTCCGCCTAAATCACGGCGCCTTTGCACCCAACCCATTACAGTTTGTGTGCTTCCTATATTTTCTTTTGTTAATTCACCGCAAAGGGCGGTTCTTTTTAATCCGTTTAAAACTTCAGCCATTTTTTATAACCTCGTCTATAATTTCCTTTGGTGTAAGCTGTTTTTGCTCACCTGTTGCCATATCCTTTAAGGCGTAAAGCCCTGTTTCAAGCTCGTTTTCGCCAATAACAACGGTGTATTTTACATTTAATTTATTTGCATACTTAAACTGCGCTTTAAATGATCTTCCGTTATGGTCGCCTTCTGCACTTATGCCGTTATTTCTTAATTCCTGCACAAGTTTAAATGCGGCAATTTTTTCTTTTTCTGATGCGCCGGAAACAACATAAACCTTAAAAAGTTCGGGAACATCGGGTAAAAGATTTTGTTCTTCCAATAAAATCAAAAGACGCTCAATACCCATACCAAATCCGATGCCGGCAACTTCCCTGTCGCCTAATTGACCAACCAAGCCATCGTATCTGCCGCCGCCGCAAACTGTTAAATCGTTACCATCAACCTTTGCGATAATTTCAAAAACTGTTTTGGTGTAATAATCAAGACCGCGAACAATTCTTGGGTTTACTTTAAAGGGAATTTCCAAGCTTGTTAAGATGCTTTTAAGCATTTCAAAGTGATTTTTACAATCATCGCAGATATAATCAAGAATTACAGGTGCGTTATCTTTATCACTGCCACAATCTTTATCCTTGCAGTCTAAAATACGCATTGGGTTGCGCTCAAGACGGCTTTGACAAGTTTCGCAAAGATTTTTATCTTTAAAATAATCCTTTAATGCCTGATTATATTTTTCCCTGCAATCAGGACAGCCAATATTGTTTATATTAAGGCTTAAACCTTGCAACCCGCACTTTTTAAGCACAGAAAAGCCTAGCATAATAATTTCAGCATCCAAGGTTGGCTCTGTTCCGCCAAAGGCTTCAACACCAAACTGATGATGCTCCCTTAATCTTCCGCTTTGTGGTTTTTCATAGCGGTAAACAGGTGTAAAATAAAACATTTTTAAAGGAAGCGCTTCATTAAACATACCGTGTTCGATAAATGCACGGGCTGCACCTGCTGTGCCTTCGGGCTTTAAGGTAATGCTTCTATCACCTTTATCTAAAAAGGTATACATTTCCTTTTGAACAACATCAGTAGTATCCCCTACTCCGCGAAGAAAAAGCTCAGTATGTTCAAAGCCTGGGGTACGAACCTCCCTGAAGCCGTTGACCCTTGCGATTTCTTTCATAATACCTTCAACGTAGTGCCATTTATAAGCGTCAAATGGTGTTACGTCTTTTGTTCCTTTGGGTGCCTGTGTAAGCATAAATTATCTCCTAACAAATCATTACTATATATAAATTATATTTGTTTTTTATAAAGTGTCAATTTAATTTATTTCAAATAACTGTTTTTTGCGTAAATTTGCTTCGTCAATACGCTGAATATACTCGTAAATGCTTTTAAAATTAAATGCGCGTTCAAGACGGTCTTCTTCTTTAATAACTCTTTTTGAAACTCCGCCACATCCTAATGCAATAATATCTGTTGTTTCTTCCATAATATCGATATTATAAATGCCTGTATGCCCTTTTATCGCATATCCGATATTTTCAAAGTTGCCCGTCATATATTTCTGGCGGTAAAGGTAGTAAGGTTCGTAACCGTTATTGATTAAAATTTCCTGTGCGCCCTCTACCATTTGCTGAACTTCTTTTATATTGGCAAAAACGGTATTTTCTTCACTCATTTTTGATCCGCGCTTTAAAGCAAGCGTATGCACCGTTATATTTTCCGCTTTTAACTTTAATACTTCCTCAAGGGAATAAAAGAACATATCCGGTGTTTCTTCAGGCAACCCCGCAATTAAATCGGCATTTATAGTTTTAAAACCAATTTGCCTAGCCATCTTATAGCAGTTAATAATTTCTTTAGGCGAATGGCTTCTACCTACTTTTTTTAAAGTATTTTCGTTCATACTTTGAGGGTTGATACTGATTCGGTCTGCCCCTGCTTTCTTTATTAAGCGTAATTTTTCTTCATCTATAGTATCAGGTCTGCCTGCTTCAACTGTAAATTCCATTTTTGGATTAAAATGCATACATGTGCACTGAAGCATATCTTTGAAAAGTGGCGTGGTTAACGCTGTTGGTGTACCACCGCCGATATAAAGACAGCGCACCTTTTTATTTAAGGTTTTAATTAATGAAGCCGTATCTTCTATTTCTTTTATAAGTGCTTTAACATAGGGAATCATTAATTTTTCGCCCTTTGTTGAATCAGTAGAAGAAAAAGAACAATATGTACACCTTGTTTTGCAAAAAGGTATGCCTATGTAAACATCAACTTCATCTTCTTTGGGCACATAATAAGGTGTTTGATTATCAATTATTCTTTTAAGTAGTTCGCCTTTTTTTAGCGGTAAATCATATTTATTATTTAGAATTTCAATGCTTTTTACATCACGCAAAAGTTTTGTTGGGCGTATGCCTGTAAGTGAACCCCATGGCAGATTTATACCCGTTGCTTTTTTAAGGCAATAATATACTGAAAGTTTTACAACATGTTTTTTAAGCCGTTTTATTGATATTTCATCGG
Source organism: Clostridiales bacterium (assembly GCA_015069575.1). Classification (GTDB taxonomy): domain Bacteria; phylum Bacillota; class Clostridia; order Christensenellales; family QALW01; genus UMGS1322. The sequence continues at coordinate 71,888 of SVIH01000002.1, read as the reverse complement.
TTTGTTCAATTGTTGCTGAATAAACCCCCGTAAAGCCATTGTATTCAGTTGTAGTTTTTATCTGCCCATCTTCTTGAGTTTCAATTATATTTATATCAAAATCATCAGTTTCTGTTAATTCAATAACAGGAACTTCTAAAAATGCACGAATACTTTCTGATATATCATTATAAAATTCAGGACAGTTTGTTTTTAATTTCATTTTACCTCACAAACATGTTAGAACATTTTTCTTCTTTAATGGTGGTTTCATTGCCGTGCCCTGAAAGAACAACGGTTTCTTCATTTAAAACATAAAGTTTATTCCGGATTGAATGGCTGATGGTTTCAAAATCTCCACCCGGAAAATCTGTTCTGCCAATACTTCTATAAAAAAGCGTATCCCCTGAAAACAATATATTATCGCATAAAAAACAAGCGCTGCCTTTGGTGTGCCCAGGTGTTAAAATAACTTTGATTTTAATATCGATAAGTTCTAAAACATCATTATCATTAAATGTTACATCTGCCTTTATCGGCGTAAACTGATAACCAAATGGGTTAGCAAGAGATGTATAACCATCAACAAGCATTTTTGCATCTTCTTTTGAAATATAAACCTTTGCCCCATCATCTTGGAACTTTTTTACTGCGCCTGTATGGTCAAAATGTCCATGTGTAAGCAATATTGCTTCAACGGTTTTACCTTTTAACGCTTCTTTTATTTTGTTGTATTCATCACCCGGATCAATCACTATTGCCTTATTTTCAACAGAAACAATATAACAATTTACCCCTAAATCACCTACAACAACTGTTTCAATATTCATTTAAAAACTCCTGTCACTTTCCAATAAAAGAGTTACGGGACCATCATTTTGAATTTCAACAAGCATATCTGCGCCAAATATTCCTTTTTTAACGCAAAAACCCATTTTATTGATTTTTTCACAAACAAGTTCATATAAAGGCTCAGATACATCACCTTTTGCCGCATTTATAAATGAAGGTCTTCTGCCCTTACGAATATCGCCGTAAAGGGTAAACTGAGAAACAACCAGAATATCTCCCCCTACATCTTTAACCGATAAATTCATTTTATCTTCACTATCTGCAAAAATTCTTGCCGAAACTATTTTTTCTGCAATATAATCTGCATCTTTTTCACAATCGTTATGGGTTATTCCAACAAGAACAAGCAAGCCTTTTTGAATTTTTGAAATAACTTTTCCATCAACTGTAACCGATGCTTCTTTTACACGTTGAATTACTGCGCGCATATAGATTCCTCTAATTATTAAGGCGATAAACTTCAAACACGCCTTGAATTTTTTTGATATCTTTTAATATAGTATCAAGTTGCTTTGCATCTGTTATCCTTATACCAACTGTAATTGTACCTGTGCCCTCTTTTGTGGAAACATTTAATGATGCAATATCACTTTTGTTTGAATAAATACAGTTGGAAAGTTCCATAATAAGCCCTGCGCGGTCATAAGTATGCATCTGTATATTGGCAACATAGTTGGTATCTGCCTCAAGATCCCACGAAACAGGAATTTCACGCTCGTGTTCAAAACCGCCCAGATTACTGCAATCCCTACGGTGAACAGAAACGCCCCTTCCCCTTGTGATATAACCAACAATATCGTCGCCCGGAACAGGTGAACAACACTTTGCAAAACGCACAAGCATATTGCTTTCGCCTTTAACAATAACACCGTTGGTAGAGCGTTCCTTTTTCTTTTCCTGTTTGGGCTTTTCCTCTTCTTTATCCGTACGATGTTCTTTTTTATATTCTTCAACAAGCCTTGGAAGTATCTGATGTACCCTTAATCCGCCATATCCAACTGACGCATAAAGGTCCTCCATTGATTGTATTTTGTACTTTTTAATTAATGGGTCTAACCATTCTGGTTTGGTTAAAGCGGAAAGTTGATAGCCCTGGCGTTTTGCTTCCTGCGAAAGCATTTCCTTGCCCTTTTCAATGTTTTCTTCCCTTAATTCCTTTTTAAACCAAGCCCTTATCTTTGTTTTTGCTTCAGATGTATGAACGATATTAAGCCAATCACGGCTTGGTCCGTGCCCTGCATTTTTAGACGCGGTAAGGATTTCAACAATATCGCCATTTTTGAGTTTTGTATCAATATTTACTATTCTGCCGTTTATCTTTGCGCCTATACATCTGTGACCGATTGACGAATGCACTGCATAAGCAAAATCAAGAGGGGTTGCACCCATAGGTAATCCTTTAACATCACCCTTTGGAGTAAAAACAAAAACTTCATCATTAAAAAGTTCTGTTTTTACAACATCAATGAAATCTGCACTATCCTTTGCCTCATGCTCAAGGTCCATCATTCTGCGAAGCCATGATAATTTTTCTTCACCTGTTGTAATATCTCCGCCGCCTTCTTTATATTTCCAGTGGGCAGCAACACCGTATTCAGCGGTATTATGCATTTCCTGTGTACGAATCTGTATTTCAAAAGGTTTTCCGTTTTTACCGATAACTGTTGTGTGTAAAGATTGGTACATATTTGCCTTAGGCATGGCAATGTAATCCTTAAACCTACCAGGCATAGGAATAAATTCACTGTGCATTATGCCTAATGCTTCGTAGCAATAACGCACATCTGTAACGATAATACGCACTGCGCTTAAATCATATATATTATCTAAATTATCGCTGCCTTGCTGACGCATTTTTTTATAAATGCTGTAATAATGTTTAGGCCTGCCGTAAACTTTAGCAGGAATTGCATCCTCAACAAGTTTACGATTTATAATAGAAATTATTTCATCGATAAATTCTTCCCTTTGATTACGGCCTTCACTTATTGCGCTTTGTATATATTTATAGGCTTCAGGTTCAAGATATTTTAAGCAAAGGTCTTCAAGGCGCCATTTTATCTGATAGATACCTAATCTGTTTGCAAGAGGCGCATAAATATCAAGAGTTTCTTTAGCAATGCGACGCTGTTTGGATTCTTCACAAGAAGAAAGTGTTTGCATATTGTGTAATCTATCTGCAAGTTTAACCAGTATTACACGAATATCGTGGGACATAGCCAAAAACATTTTACGCAAGTTTTCCGCCTGAGCTTCTTCTTTTGACGCAAACTGAATTTTATTAAGTTTTGTTACGCCACGGACAATCTCACAAATTATATTGCCGAATTTTTCTGCAATTTCTTCTTCAGTAATAGCAGTATCCTCAACAACATCGTGCAAAAGCGCAGCACATACAGCCTCATAATCCATATTCATATCCGCCAGAATCAGCGCAACATTTTCAGGGTGAGTTATATAAGGCTCCCCTGATTCGCGCATTTGACCCTGATGTGCATTAGTTGCAATATTATGTGCTTCTTTAATTTTTTGTGCCTCTTCAAAAGAATACTGGCTGATAATTTTTTCTATCATATTGTTTTCCTGTTTACACATTTTAGTATATTTAAGTAAAATTTGCTTTCGTTAAGTTCGTGCTTAGGAGCACCCCTGTTTATTTCAACCTTAAAACTTTCGTTTTCAGTTACAGTTATAAATCCAAGTTCATTAAAAACTTCAAGTGCAACTAAAATCACAGGCATTGATAAATCTGTTGCTTCTGTTGCACAAATCAAAAATTCTTCTTTATCTGAATAAATACCTTCTTTTTTTACTATCTGCCTGTATGCACACATCATATCCTGCCTTGAAAGTTTTTTGTATTCTTCAAAAATACTATCAAAAAGTTCAATTCCGCATTTTAAAGTATACAATTCTGCCCAAGGCGCTTTTTCGAATATTTTATCTGCATAGCCTGTATTTAACATATCATAAATTATCACACGGTTAAAAGGCGTAAAATCTATTTTATCAACATCTGCCCCTATAACTAGTGCATTGTATCCACAATTATCATTAACAAGTTTTTTATAAGAAACATCAAAGCGCGGTGCTTCATCTTTTAAAACACCAATACAACCGGAAGCATATTCAGGGTGATCGCAAAGAATCAGTGTTCCCGAAACATCTTCAGCATCCCAATTTGATATCATATAATGAAGTTCCTGTGGATCATCAATTATTTCTACTTTTGCCTTGCCACTTTTTTTAATGTTTTGCCTTGAATAAAATTGTGTAGTAAGTAGTTCTGCTTTGTGGCGGGGCTTAATATTTTCAGTTTCCTTAAAATCGGTTAATTTAAGATTTACAGAGCCTATTCCCTGCCAGAAATTCAGTTCCGGTTTAACTATAGCACAGCCTTTTGTATCTGAAAAATAATCGCAGTTATGCTTTTCATAATTAAACGCTATGGCGTTATGCTTGCCTGTTTCATCCTGCAATATAAGTTTTAAGTGATTTTTTAATGAGCCGATAGTTTTAATGCTTCCTTTAAGGCAATTATCTATTCTTAAGGTAATTTCAGGATTATCGCAACCACAAGGTTCAAACAGTGAAAGTAATGAACAAAATTCTAAAGTAATTTCTTCCATTTTTGCCTTGGCATCGTATACAGCACAGGGATACAAAACTTTTTGATCGTAATTTTCTAAAAAATAATCATTAAATCTTTTTCGCAAAATATTAAGTTTATGCGATTCAACGCTTAACCCTGCAGCCATTTTGTGACCGCCATATTGTATCAGTATATCCTTTGCTGAAGCAATCATATTATAAAGGTCAACGCCTTCAACGCTTCTGCCCGAGCCTTTTGCTATACCGTTTTCATCAATAGTAAACATGATACAAGGGCGCTTATATTTTTCTGTTAAACGGGCGGCGCATATGCCAATAACACCATCATCCCAGTTTTTGCCTGCCACAACCAACACTTTATACTTGCGAATATATCCGTTTGATTTTATTTCGTTTTCTGCTTCTTCCAATATGCGTTTTTCCGCATCTTGCCTTTTTTTATTAAGTTCATTTAATTCAAAAGCAAGTTTTTTTGAAGCATCATCCGTTGATAAAAGTAGTTCCAATGCTTTTTTTGCATCATCCATTCTACCTGCTGCGTTCAGCCTTGGTGAAATGGTAAAACCTACTGTTTGAGAGGTCACCTCACCGGTAAATTCTGCAACATCTAAAAGCGCACTAAAGCAATTACGTGGATTTTTATTAAGTAACTCAAGCCCTTTTTTTACAATATAACGATTTTCATTTTTTAAAGGTACAACATCAGCAATGGTAGCAACTGCCGCAAAATCAATTAATTCTTCAGCCTTTTCATTGATCAGCGCCTGTGCTATTTTAAAGGCAATACCTGCACCGCAAAGATCAGTATTTTTATATTCATCACCCGGTTGCCCAGGTTTAATTACCAAACAATCAGGAATACTTTCACCTATAGTATGATGATCGGTTACAATTATTTCTTTTCCTTGTGCAGTAAATTTTTTTATTAATTCTGCTGAAGCAATACCGCAATCCACCGTTAAAAGTATATCTGTACCATTATTAAAAATTGTTTCAACAGCAGTTTCATTTAAACCGTAACCTTCGCTGTGGCGGTTCGGTATATAATAATCTGCTTGCACACCGTAATGTTTAAAAGCAAGCATCAGTATTGCAGTTGCACTTATGCCGTCAACATCATAATCGCCGTAAACTGTGATTTTTTTATTGTGATTTTTTGCATCGTTAATTCTTTCAACAAGCTTGTCCATATTAAGCATAGAAAACGGATCAAGCATACTTGCTTTTTGAGGGTATAAAAAATCACGACACATCTGGGGCGTAGTAAAACCGCGATTATAAAGAATCTGAGCGAACAAATTATCGCATTCAAGTTCATTTTTAATGATAGAAACATCATTAAAATCAATTTCAGATATTCTTTTTTGCGGTTTAAGCGCAAGCGGCATAGGTACCCTCCAATAATACATAAAACTCCCTTCTGCCGATCAGAAGGGAGTATCGAAATCCTTAAGCAAATCCCGATAAATTAGGATCAGGCTTTTTTATTGTTTGCCAGAGATGGCAAAACATATATAATTGTTGCCATATTTATTGCAACGCCCATAATTGTTACAATAGCAAAGTTTTTAATAAGAGCGCTTCCAATAATTAAAAGTACTGTGAAAGCAACTATTGTAATTAATGAAACAATTAATGCCATTGATGAAACCTGTTTAATCGCTGTGTTAAAGGCTTCCTCAATGCTGTATTTTGTTTTGTAATCTTTTAAAAGCATTGCAAAAACAAATGTAAACATAAATGAAAGTGCCATTACAATTAAAAGTGCAGGAATTGTAAAGTTGGTAACTTTAATACCGATAATTGCAATTAAACCTGCTGTAATAGCGGTAGGAATGAACATATCAAGAATAAATGTTAATCCCATCTTTAAGCCAAAGCGGATAAATGCATATGCAAGTAATGCTATAAATACTATTGCTACAGGCCACATTTTTATAGCTGTTTGCCTGTTGAATGTTGATGAGAAGAATTCAAATTCGCCAGGGAAAGCAAGGAAATATTTATCGCTTATTAATTGCTGTGCTTTATCAGCAACTTCCTGCGCTTTAGTATCATCTTCAACTTCAAAACTGATAAGAACGCCTTCGCCTGCATCAAACTCATTTACAGTTGTTTTTTGAACTGTTTGTACTATACAGCCTGTTGCACCGGCTTCTTTCATAATAGCTTCAATATCTTTTACCTGAAACTTTTCATTTAACTGTACTGAAAGAACATATGTTCCGCCAATATCAGAACCGCGGTCAAATCCTAAAACAGCACCGCAAGCAAGTAATACAACTGCTAAAACAATAGATATAATACTGATTAATTTTGCGTTTTTCATTACTGCTCACCCCTTTTAAGACCATATGCTTTTGCATCTTCAACACCTAAGCCAATAAATATTTTTGCAATAGGTTTAACAAAAAGCCATGCACTGATGGCGCCAACAATACTTGCACCCATAATGCCAAGACCAAAGAATGCAAAGTTTGTTCCGCATATCCATAATGCAACGCCTAAAACTAATGCAACAGCAGTGATTTCAAACAACATATTTCTGATATTCATAACACCTGAATCAAGTGCATCGGTAAGACCTTTGCCCATCTGATACTGTTTTGAAATGCTGTTAATAACTAAAACATGCGTGATAACTGTAAGAACAAATCCTGCAACAAGACCTGCCACTGCCCATGCATCAACACTGAGCCATGTGAATGTTGCGGCAAAAAATTCAGTTAAAATAAGTGCAATAAGCATTGAAACTGAAGCAGCAACACCAAGCATACGATTTGAAAGAATCATATAAACTGCTGCAAGAACTAAAATAACAAGAACTGCTAATGCAATATAGGTAAATGCTTTTGCACCGGCAGTACCTTCTATAACATAAGAACTTACTGCTTTTATTGTGCCATCAACACTGCCTGAATTTACGCAATATTCAAATACAGCCATATCGTTAGCTTTGCTTAATTCAAACTCCAATGTAAGTTTGCCGTTTTTAATAGGCTCGTTACCCTTATATGTTGAAGTTATTTTTGTTCCGTCAATAGCAAAAGAAATTGTATAAGAACTTTTTGAAGTGATTTCCTGAAGTTTTTTTGCTGCGTCTTTTGTAAAAGTAATATCAAGGCAGTATGCATCATAATCAGCATTTACGCCTGTAATCTGTGCCTTTTTAACATCAGCATTTGTAAAAACTGTTTTACCTTCATTGGCAACTGTTAATTGACCATTTGTTTCAAATAATTCAAGGCCACCTGTAAGTTGTGCTTCATTGATAGGAAGACCAACAAAAACCTGATCCCTGCCCATAAGGCGAACTGTTGCATTTTTATAACCCATAAGTTCTGCACGGGTTTTAAAAACTTCCACTGCATTGATCGCTGCAGCATGTGCATCAAAGTTTGTAGTATTTTCAGGCGCAGAAATTGAATATACCGTTGCATTGGTTAATCCTAAATCATTACCCTTAAACATATTTTTATCCCAAGCCACAAACTTCTTTGTGAACAGGGTTACGTTTGCACCGAAGGCCCATAAGCCCAAAAAGGCTACAATAACCACCAGGCAAATCAACTTAATGAGGCTTTTTATCTTCATTTAAGCGACACTCCTTGTAAATAGAACTTTATTCTTTATTGCGTAACCAAACCATTATGATTTGGTTAAAGTTCCGCAATATAAGAATTATTTTATATTATATAATATCTTAATGAATTAGTCAACATTAACATTAAGTGCACGCTTAAATTTTTACCAATTTTTCACTAAAAAAATCGTTTATTTTAAAGTGTTTACTGTTAATATGCCACTAAACACACCCGTTAACACAGTTAATACAAAATCAATTATAATTCCCAGTGAAAAAACAGGAGTTGCGCTTAACAAAGAAAGCAAAAAACATATAATCCAATACGGTGTTGCAATTAAAGCACCAAGAATAGCACCTTTTCTTTTTATTTTTATTGCTGAGAGCACCGTGCCAAGAGCAATACTAACAATTTTAACTGCAATAGATAGTCCGCTTACAAGATTACTGCCTGCATCGGCATCCTTAACAAGCAACGCAATTAACGCAATACCTAATATGGTTACCCCTACACTAATTAAAACTCCTTTTAAAATCTGCAGTAAATAATTAACTTTTTTCATAAAAAACACCTCTTGCAAAATTGTATGCAAGAGGTGATGGAAAAATGAGAAACTGATATGATGAATTTCATTTCATTATTGATAATATAAAAAATCTTAAACAACTAATATACTTTACATTTTCCTTTGCACGTGGAACAAGTTGCAGATCCTGAACCATTACATTTTGTACAAGTGAATCTACCTTGTCCATTACAATCTGTACATTTAATTTTTCCACTTTCACAATATGAACATTGAGTTCTTAACTTACCTGATCCATTACAAGTCCAGCATACCATCCATTTTTCCGGGTTGTATCTACCTGAAGCTCTATATATGCTTTCTTCTACTATATCATACGTTATATACCCTTTTCTTGGGCTATCATCACATTTGTTACAATCTACAGTTTTACAATTTATGCAAATATTTGTTCCATAAAAACAATTACTACAATCACGTTCACCATCGCCATCACATGAAGTACATCTAACGTAACCTGTAGAGCAAGATGGACAATCCTTCCCACATGCCACCAAACACAGCAAAACAAAAACAATCAAAAAAAGTGATATGGTTTTTTTCATAAAAAACACCTCCGAATAATATTAACCGATATTGGTTAATATGATTATATACCAAAATCGGTTAATATGTCAATAGGAGGTTTGTATTTTTATGATTTCTTATGATATTTTATGGCAAACAATGAAAGAAAAAGGCGTTACACAGTACACGCTAATAAAAAAATACAATGTTAGCCCTGCGCAAATAACACGATTAAAAAGAAATGAAAGTGTAAGCACGCATACCATTGAAACTTTTTGCAAGATTTTAAATTGCAAGGTTGAAGACGTTATGACGTATGTTGAAGATGAAAACGAATAAAACCAAGCTTGTAAAATGGCTTGGTTTTTAGTTATTTATTCCCTTTTGCTGTTTTTATTGATGCGATTAGTAATATACGAATTGTGGAACAAGTTTTATCAATAGCTTTGTATGTTTTTTCATCAATGTAATCAGTTTTGAAAAGCATTTCAAGCCATTTGCCCGTTTCACTTGCTTCTTTTAATGCAATTTCAAGTTTTGCAATAAAATCAGCACGGCTATGACCGTATTTACTTTCAGCAATATTGGCACAAACACTTGTGGCGCTTCTTGCAATCTGATTTGAAATTACATTTTCGCGTTTTAAGCGAAGTTCTTTTGCCAACTTTAATACATCCACGGATAATTGCATTGATAAATCGGATAATTTATCTTCCCTCATCGTTATCACCTCGCAAAAGAATTATAACATACCTTTGCACGAAGTGCAACATCGTTTGTGCGAAGCGCAACACTGTTTGCCGTGAGGCAACATCGTTTACACTATAAAGTGTAACATCGTTTTGTGTGCGCTTTTTAACGATGTTCGTGCAAGGCACGAAATGATGTTTTCAACTGCGTTGCAAAACGATATTGTGTTCTTGCGAACACAAACACAAAAATAAAGCCAAGTCTTGCGACTTGGCTTTATTTTTGGCGACCCGAATGGGGCTCGAACCCACGACCTCTAGCGTGACAGGCTAGCGCTCTAACCAGCTGAGCTACCGGGCCATATTTAAATGGTGGGAACAACAGGGCTCGAACCTGTGACCCTCTGCTTGTAAGGCAGATGCTCTCCCAGCTGAGCTATGTTCCCATTAAATAACTGTGGTTATTATATTATAAAGTAAAACTATTGTCAATCAAAATTTTTAAAAAATAAAAAGGGCTGAAAATCAGCCTTCTTACCTTAAGTTAACTGTTTGACCCGGATTAAGCTTATAATCATTACCCTGAACATTAAAATAAAGAGTAACGCTTGTTGGATTAAACACTATATCGCCATCACCACTTGTGATAATTTTTTTGTAATTTTCGATATATTCAAAAATTTCGGTATTTGTGGCGTACCAGATATCTTCCCTGTTGCCTATAAACTGTGCAAATTCTTCAATAACATTCCAGTTATTATCGCCTTCAAACTCATAACTGTGCCCCCAAAGATAAAAAAGCATTGGTTCGCCTTGCACTGACATCTGTACAAACTTTTTTGCAAGTTCCATTAAATTTTCCGCTTTATGATGGCAGGTTGGTTGCAAGCGTAAAAAATCATCAGGAATTTTAAAAGAATTCGTTGAAGAAACACCCCTTGCATAAAGCATACCGCAAGATTCAAGACATTCAACCACCATATCACAAAAGGTTCCGTAAGGATATGCGTGGCCCCTTGTAATAACGCCTGTTTCCTTTTCAATAGCCACTCTGTCAAGCATAATTTCCCCTGTGATTTCGGCTTTTGTAAGACTTTTAAGGTTTGGATGATTAAAGGCGTGTGTTGCGATCTCCATACCGCTGTTTTTATAAAGGGAATATGCATCTTTTTTTGACATTCTGCGGTGAATCTGCCCTTTTGGATAGACAGTTCCTTCAGGCGCAAAAAGACCGCTGTTAATATTAAATGTACCCTTTAATCCGTTTTTTTGCATTATTTCAATAAGGCGTTTATCAGTTTGGACACCATCATCATAACTTAATGTAAGGGCTTTACCTAAAAAGTGCGGAAAACGCATTCTTCTATACATATTACCAATCCTCTTTGTGCAGTTTACTGCTTGTTTTTATGTCATCATAATACGCTTTATACTGATCAACAAACTTTTGGTGGGCATCAGTATCAAGTGTATAAAGTTCTTCAGGGGAAAGTTCCCATGGGTCAAAAGCGTCTTCATCGTCCATCTGGGATAGTTTAAGCATTAAACTGCGATTAATTTTTGCCATTTTTATATTCCCCTTTCATTTTTATAAAAACATTATATATTAAAGCCTGTTTTTAATCAAGTTATATTTCAGTTTCCTTAATGGTTCCTTGCTGATATGCTTTTAAAAGCATCGTAAGATCTTTAATTCTTTCAAGCATTTCCTTACCTGTATCAGTGTGCCTAACGCGAATACTATCAGCAGAATCTTCAAATATTACAGTATCTGAAATAATATCTTCATTGTTTTTAATTGCTTCTTCAACACCCATAAACTTGCCGTGGGCAGAAATACGCATACCTGATGCGTTATATATAAGCGTATATCCTGCAATACCTGTTGTTTGCTGATATGCCTGACAAAATCCACCATCAATAACTATCACCTTGCCCTCGGCTTTTACAGGTGCCTCGCCCACAATACTTTTTACCGGAATATGCCCGTTTATAATGTGAGATTTTTCTTCATCAAGGGAAAATTCACGAAGAATTTTTAATGCTGTTTTTTTATCTTCCCAACATTTATAATATGCATTTTTAGGTTCCTGCCAAGCCGTTTTATCGTTTATAAGCAACCTTTCAAATGTTGCCATTTTCTTTCTTGCGCAAAGCGGTGAATCTTTACCGCACCATAAGAACCACAAAATATCTTTGCCTTTTTGCTTTAACGGTGAGTTTTCGTTTGAAAAATATCCAAGCCGTGAAAGCGCATCAAAATGATCAAGCAATGCTTTGCCTGATTTTTTATCTGCAATATCAAGTTTCATAAAACTTCCGTCATCATTCATCGGAATGCAACCGTGAAATAAAAGGTTTGAATTAAACACCTTATACATACTGCCTTTTTCATATAAGAAGCGAGTATGTTTCTGAAGTTTTTCACTTCTTAAAAAGGCATTTTTAAGATACTTCATAACTGCGGCTTCTTCATCAGTTAACCTGTACGGATAAGTTTTATCAAGTGTTGGAAAATCCACATCCTTTAAAGAATAGTTTTTACCTAAAATATTCACAGTTTTGTTTTTAAAATCAATTTTATCCAATAAGCATCTATCAAGCATATTAAACTTTGGATTTCTTAAAATTGACTGGCCTTCCAACTTAAACTGAATAACGCTTATGGCTTTATGCATTCTTGCAAGCATTAAATCATCATCGCTATAAAAAACATCTCCTTCAAAATTGCCCTTTGGCATAAATGCAGAAACGTCAGTTTTTTCATAAACATTCTGGGCAAAAAGAGAAAGTGGTCTTAATGAAATACCGTAGCCTATTTCAACAACATCTAAATTACGATACGTTATGGAATTATTTAAAACCGTTGCAATGCAAGTGCGTGAGCCTGCAGCTGCGCCCATCCATAAAACATCGTGGTTACCCCATTGAATATCTAATGAGTTTTCTTTCATTAACTCATCTAATATAATATCTGCCCTTGGTCCCCTATCAAAAATATCGCCAACTATATGTAAATGGTCAATAACAAGGCTTTTTATTAAATTACTTATTGCAATAATAAGTTGCTGGGCAGAACCAATTTCAATAATAGTTTTAATAATATTTACATAATAGCGTTCTTTATTTACTTCATCGTAATCATTGTTTAAAAGTTCATCAATAATATAGTCATAGCCTATAGCAGTTCTTGAAAGATGCTTGCGGACTTTTGAACGGGTGTATTTACTGCTTACAAGACGACATATTTCAAGAAGACGCAGTAAGGTTATGTTATACCATTCATTATCAAGTATTTGTTGCTCATTGAGTTCAAGAAGTTTTTCTTCAGGATAGTAAATTAACGTTGCAAGTTCTTTTCTTTCATTAGTTTGAAGACTGTTTGCAAACAGTTGATCCACTTTTCTACGAATAACCCCCGATGCATTTTTACGGATATGCAAAAACGCCTGATGTTCGCCGTGAATATCACTTAAAAAGTGTTCCGTTCCTTTGGGCAAGGCAAGTATTGCGTTAAGATTAATGATCTCGCTTGACACTCTGTTTCTGTTAGGATACTGTTTTGCAAGTTCAAGAATATACTTGTTCTCCACTTTTAGTATACCTCCTTAAAAAATAGTCAAAGCTCTGTATATGTTATACAGAGCTTTTAAAATTAAAACAATCCTGAAATTTTACCATCTTTATCAACATCAATGCGTTCAGCGGCAGGTGTTTTAGGAAGACCGGGCATCGTTAAGATATCCCCTGTTAAAACAACGATAAAGCCTGCGCCTGCTGAAACTTTTACGTTTTTAATGGTTACTGTAAAGTTTTCCGGTGCACCAAGTTTAGTTGGGTCATCAGAAAAACTATACTGTGTTTTTGCTATACAAACCGGCATTTTATCAAAGCCAAGTTCTGTTAACTGAGCAATCTGCTTTTTGGCATTTGGCATAACTGTTATACCGTTTCCGCCGTAAACTTTTTTAACGATTGCTTCAATTTTTTCTTCAATAGTGGAATCAAGTTCATAAGAGAAGGTGAAATCACCCTGTTCTTCTTCACAAAGACGAACAACTTCTTTTGCCAGCTCTACGCCGCCCTTACCACCTTCAGCCCATACGGTTGAAAGCACGGTATTAACGCCCAATTCCTTGCACTTTTTGATAATAAAATCGATTTCATTATCAGTATCTGTGGGGAAACGGTTAACTGCTACTACGCAAGGCAGTTTGTAAACATTTTTGATGTTTGCAACATGGCGAAGAAGATTTGGTATACCTTTTTCAAGAGCCTGAATATCCTCGTTATTAAGTTCATTTTTTGCTCTTCCACCGTGCATCTTAAGTGCGCGAACAGTTGCAACAATAACTACTGCATCAGGGGTAAGCCCTGCCATACGGCATTTGATATCAAGGAATTTTTCTGCACCCAGATCTGCACCAAAGCCTGCTTCGGTAACGGTGTAATCACCCATTTTTAATGCAAGTTTCGTTGCCATAACTGAGTTACAGCCGTGGGCAATATTTGCAAAGGGTCCGCCATGAACAAAAGCAGGTGTACCTTCTAATGTTTGTACCAGGTTAGGCTTAATAGCGTCCTTTAAAAGCGCACACATAGCGCCTTGTGCTTTTAACTGACCGCATGTTACAGGCTTATCGTCATAAGTATAGCCTACGATAATATTTGCAAGCCTTTGTTTAAGATCTTCAATAGAATTTGAAAGGCAAAGAATAGCCATAATTTCAGAAGCAACTGTTATATCAAAGCCATCTTCCCTTGGAACGCCGTTGGCTTTACCGCCCATACCATCAACAACAAAACGAAGTTGACGGTCGTTCATATCAACGCATCGTTTCCAGGTAATCTTGCGAACATCAATACCAAGTTGATTGCCCTGCTGAATGTGGTTATCAAGCATAGCGGCAAGCAAGTTGTTTGCAGCACCTATTGCGTGGAAATCGCCTGTGAAGTGAAGATTGATATCTTCCATTGGTACAACCTGAGCATAACCGCCACCTGCTGCGCCACCCTTAACGCCGAAAACGGGGCCTAAGGAAGGCTCTCTTAAAGCAACGGTAACATCCTTGCCGATTAATCTTAAACCATCGGCAAGGCCTATTGTTGTTGTTGTTTTACCTTCACCTGCGGGGGTGGGTGTAATAGCAGTTACAAGAATAAGTTTACCATCTTTTTTATCTGTTTCATTTAAAAGTGAAAGGTCAATCTTTGCTTTATATCTACCATACTGTTCAATATACTTTTCGTCAACATGGGCTGTTTTTGCAATTTCCGTAATATGTTTCATCTGGCACGCCTGTGCGATTTCAATATCGGATTTATATTCCATTTTATTCACCCTTTACTTAAAATATTTTACTGCGGCTTCAAACATACGAATATCGTATGAGCCTTCAACATTTTTATAAAGACCTGCGCCAATACGTTCGCTGTGACCCATTTTACCAAATACTCTGCCATCAGGAGATGTGATACCTTCAATAGCATACATTGAATCATTTGGGTTAAAATGAACGTCACTTGTAGCATTGCCTGATAAATCAACATACTGTGTGGCTATCTGACCGTTTTTAGCAAGTTCTTTAATTAACTTTTCATCAGCAATAAATCTGCCTTCGCCGTGTGAAATAGGAACATTTACAATGTCGCCTACATTCATTAATGAAAGCCAAGGTGATTTATTTGATGCGATTCTTGTGCGAACGATTCTTGACTGATGGCGTGCAATAGTATTAAAGGTAAGTGTTGGACAATTTTCATCAGTATCAATAATCTTACCGTAAGGAACTAAACCAAGCTTAATTAATGCCTGGAAGCCGTTACAGATACCGCACATAAGACCATCACGGTTTTCTAAAAGGTCTGTTACGCCTTCTTTAATAGCGCCGTTGCGGAAGAATGCAGTAATAAACTTACCGCTTCCGTCAGGTTCATCACCGCCTGAGAAACCACCGGGAATAAATATCATCTGTGCATCTTTAAGTTCTTTGTAGAACTTATCAACGCTTCTTTGAATACCTTCTGCATTAAGGTTGTTAATTACAATGATTTCAGGCTCTGCCCCTGCATCGCGAACTGCTTTTGCTGAATCAAATTCGCAGTTAGTTCCTGGGAATGCAGGAATAAGTACCTTGGGCTTTGCACATTTAATTGCGGGGCTTGGGTAACTTGTTGCCTTAAATTCAAAGTTTTCCATAGGTGTATGCCTATCAGGAATATTGCAACTGTAAACGCTTTCAAGCTTATCTTCATACTTAAATAAAAGGTCGTTAAGCATAAGTTTTTCGTTTTGATAAGAAATTGCTTCTTCATTTACTGTTTCACCAATAAAGGAAGCGCCTTCAATTTCTTCAGTTGCTTCAACAAGGAATGCACCGTAACCATAAGCGAAAATATCTTTTTGATTTAAATTATCGTTATATTTAAAGCCAATGGAGTTACCAAATGCCATCTTCATAACGGCTTCACCGATACCGCCTAAACCTAAGGTGTAAGCAGAAAGTACCTTGCCTGCACGCATTAAAGCAGTAACTTTATTAAATGTTGCAATTAAAGATTCGGTTTTAGGAAGACCATTTTCATCATATTCAGGATAAACAGCGTAAACCTTACTGCCTGCCTGTTTAAATTCAGGTGAAATAACGTCCCCTACCTTGCCGGTTGTAACTGCAAAGGAAACTAATGTTGGAGGAACATCAAGATCTTCAAAGGAACCTGACATTGAATCCTTACCACCAATTGAACCAATACCAAGTTCTTTCTGGGCTTTAAATGCACCTAAAAGTGCGCTTAAAGGCTTGCCCCAACGCTTACCATCCTTACCGGGATGTTCAAAATATTCCTGGAAGGTAAGGTAAACATCTTCAAAAGAAGCACCTGTTGCAATTAATTTTGAAACAGATTCAACAACTGCTAAATATGCACCGTGGTATGGGCTTTGTTCAGTAACAAATGGATTATAACCCCATGCCATAAATGAGCAATCGTCAGTATGTTTTTTCTCTACAGAAACTTTTTGTACCATTGCCTGAATTGGTGTAAGCTGATTTTTACCGCCAAATGGCATTAATACTGTGCCTGCGCCAATGGTAGAATCGAAACGCTCGGAAAGACCGCGTTTTGAACACATATTAAGATCTGACGCAATATCAATATAGTTTTCAGTAAAGCTATCTTTAATTTCTTTTTTGATTTCCTCAGGTTTTACAGGTGTAATGGTAATATGCTTTTCAGCACCGTTTGAATTAAGGAAATC
The DNA here is from genome assembly GCA_015069575.1 of Clostridiales bacterium. Lineage (GTDB taxonomy): Bacteria > Bacillota > Clostridia > Christensenellales > QALW01 > UMGS1322. The sequence goes on along the minus strand of SVIH01000002.1, from coordinate 54,821 downwards.
ACGGCTGATATCAACAATCTTTTTGCCGTTCCAGTGCATAACAAGGCGTTTTTCTTCTTTAACAACTGCAACGGGGCAAGCCTGAAGATTTTCTTCTTTTGCTAAGGAAAGGAATTTTTCGACATTTTCCTTTTCAACAACAACAGCCATACGTTCCTGTGATTCACTGATAGCAAGTTCAGTACCATCTAAACCATCGTATTTTTTAGGAACTTTATTAAGATCAATTTCAAGACCATCGGCAAGTTCACCAATAGCAACTGAAACACCGCCTGCGCCAAAATCGTTACAACGCTTAATTAAGCGTGTTGCCTCTTTATTTCTGAAAAGACGCTGTAATTTTCTTTCTTCAGGAGCATTTCCTTTCTGAACTTCTGCACCGCATGTTTCAAGGCTTTGTGCAGTATGTGATTTTGATGAGCCTGTTGCGCCACCGCAACCATCACGGCCTGTTGAACCACCTAAAAGTACAACTACATCACCAGGGGTTGGAACTTCCCTGCGAACATTTTCCTGTGGAGCAGCTGCAACAACAGCACCGATTTCCATACGCTTTGCAGCGTAGCCGGGATGATAGATTTCATCAACGATACCTGTTGCAAGACCGATCTGGTTACCGTAGGAAGAATAACCTGCTGCAGCAGTAGTAACGATCTTTCTTTGAGGTAATTTGCCTTTAATAGTTTCAGAAACAGGCTTTAAGGGGTCAGCTGCACCTGTTACACGCATAGCACCGTAAACATATGCTCTGCCTGAAAGGGGATCGCGGATAGCACCGCCGATACAAGTTGCTGCGCCACCGAAAGGCTCAATTTCTGTGGGGTGATTGTGGGTTTCGTTTTTAAAGAGTAAAAGCCAGGGCTCTTTTTTGCCATCAACTTCTATCTCAATTTTTACTGTACAAGCATTGATTTCTTCGGATTCATCAAGCTTATCAAGTAAACCTTTGGTTTTAAGATATTTAACTGCAACTGTTGCAAGGTCCATTAAGCAAATTGGCTTCGTGCGGTTTAATTCCTTGCGAACTGCAATATATTCTTCGTAAGTTTTTTGTAAAAGTTCGTCTTCAAACAAAACATCATCAATAATAGTTAAGAATGTTGTGTGACGACAATGGTCTGACCAATAAGTATCAATCATTCTGATTTCAGTAATTGTAGGATCACGGTGTTCTGTTTTAAAGTAATCCTGACAGAACTGAATATCATCAGCATCCATAGCAAGACCGTATTCCTTAACGAAATCTTCTAAACCTTTTCTATCTAAATTAATAAAGCCATCTAAGGTTTTAACAGATGTGGGAATTTCGTAATTTACCTTTAAGGTTTCGGGCTTTTCTAAAGTTGCTTCCCTTGCTTCAACAGGGTTGATAACATATTTCTTGATTTCTGCGATTTCTGCTTCTGTTAAATCACCGTAAAGCACATAAACCTTTGCGGTACGAACTGTGGGGCGGTCACCCTGTGAAATAATCTGAATACACTGTGCTGCTGAATCTGCACGCTGATCAAACTGACCGGGAAGATATTCAACTGCAAAAACATATCCACCTTCAGCTGTAATTTCATCTGTTACAATATCAAGCTGAGGCTCGGAAAAAACTGTTTTTTTAGCATAATCAAAAAGTTCTAATGTAATATTTTCAGCATCATAGCGGTTGATTACGCGAACGTCCTTTAAATTTACAATACCAAGAAGGTTATTGGCTTCGTTAAGAAGCGCTTTTGCTTCATTGGCAAGTTCTTTTTTCTTTTCAACAAAAACTCTGAATACCATTTTATTCTCCTTTAGCTTTTAAAGCCTTTTGACCAATATCGTTGCGGTAATATGCATTTTCAAAGGAAATGGTTTTTACCATTTCATAAGCCTTTTTAATTGCATCTTCTAAAGAATCACTTACTGCAGTTGCACCAAGAACTCTGCCACCGTTTGTTACAAGTTTATTTTCCTTAAACGAAGCACCTGCAACATAAACGCTGTTTTCAATTTCTCTAGGAATTATCATTTCAAAGCCTTTTTCATAACTTTGTGGATAACCCTTTGATGCCATAATTACGCAACAAGCGTTTTTATCCATAAATTCAACTTTTGTTTCTTTTAATGTTTCATTGGTTACTGCCTGCATTACAGTTAAAAGATCCGTTTTTAATAATGGAAGCACAACCTGTGTTTCAGGATCACCGAAACGGCAGTTGTATTCAATAACTTTAGGACCGTTTTTAGTAAGCATTAAACCAAAGTATAAGCAACCTTTAAAGGTTCTGCCTTCATTATTCATCGCATTCATTGTAGGAATAAAGATTTTTTCCATACATTCTTCTGCGATTTCTTTTGTGTAATAGGGGTTAGGTGCAATAGTTCCCATACCGCCTGTATTAAGACCTGTATCGTTATCCCCTGCCCTTTTATGATCCATTGATGAAATCATAGGCACTACCGTTTTACCATCGGTAAAGGATAAAACTGAAACCTCAGGACCTTCTAAAAATTCTTCAATAACGATATTATCGCCACTTTTTCCAAACACCTTATCTTCCATCATTGATTTAACTGCGTCTATTGCTTCTTCCCTTGTTAAAGCAATAATAACGCCTTTACCTAAGGCAAGACCATCTGCCTTAATAACAGTTGGGATAGGTGCGGTTTCAAGATATTTTAATGCATTATCTATATCGTTAAAAACTTCATATTGTGCAGTAGGAATATTGTATTTTTTCATTAAGTTTTTTGAAAACACCTTACTGCCTTCAATAATAGCGGCGTTTTTGTTTGGTCCAAAACAAAAAATTCCTATTTCTTCCAAAGCATCAACTGCGCCTAAAACAAGCGGATCATCAGGGGCAACAACTGCGTAATCAATATTATTTTCTTTTGCAAAGGCAACGATTTTATCAATTTCCTTTGCGCCGATATCAACTAAAACTGCATCATTTGCCATACCTGCATTACCGGGAACAGCAAAAATTTCAGTAACGGTTTTGTTTTCTTTAAGTTTTTTAATGATGGCGTGTTCTCTGCCGCCACCGCCAACAACCATTATTTTCATTTATTAAATTCTCCTTAATGGTGGAACAGGCGCATTCCTGTAAATGCAATAACCATACCGTATTTGTCTGCACATTCAATAACTAAATCATCCCTGATTGAACCACCGGGTTCAGCGATATATTTAACACCGCTTCTTTTTGCCCTTTCAATATTATCAGAGAATGGGAAGAACGCATCTGAACCAAGTGCAACATTATCAATGGTTGCAAGATATTCTTTTGCTTCCTTTTCTGTTAAAGGTTCAGGCTTTTTGGTAAAGTATTTTTCCCAAATGCCGTCTGCACAAACATCTTCTTCATTTTTATTGATATAACCATCAATAACGTTATCCCTGTCAGGACGTGCGATATTTTCCTTAAAGGGAAGGTTTAATACCTTATCGTGCTGGCGAAGGAACCATGTATCTGCCTTTGTACCTGCTAAACGGGTGCAGTGAATACGGGATTGCTGACCTGCGCCAACACCAATAGCCTGTCCGTCATAAGCAAAGCAAACAGAGTTTGACTGTGTATATTTAAGTGTAATTAAAGCAATTATAAGGTCGCGAACTGCTTCATTAGGAAGTTCTTTATTTTTTGTAACAAGGTTTGATAAAAGTGCCTCGTTAATTTCAAAGTTATTTCTGCCTTGTTCAAAAGTAATGCCAAACACTTGTTTATGCTCAATTGCATCAGGAACAAAGTTTGCATCAATTTTAACTATATTATAGTTGCCGTTGCGCTTGGTTTTTAAAATTTCAAGTGCTTCAGGCTCATAGCCGGGGGCAATAACGCCATCGGAAATTTCCCTTTTAATCATTTTTGCGGTTGTTACATCGCAAACATCAGAAAGAGCAACCCAATCACCGAATGAGCACATTCTGTCAGCACCGCGGGCACGGGCATAAGCGCAAGCTAAAGGAGATTCGTCTAAACCTTCAATATCATCAACAAAGCAAGCCTTTTTAAGTTTTTCGGGTAATTTAACACCAACTGCCGCACTTGTTGGTGAAACATGTTTAAAGGAGGTTACTGCAGGAAGGCCTAATGCTTCCTTTAATTCCTTAACAAGCTGCCAGCTGTTAAAAGCATCAAGAAAGTTGATGTAGCCGGGTCTTCCCGAAAGGATTTCAATGGGAAGTTCAGTGCCATCATGCATAAATATTTTTGCAGGCTTCTGATTAGGGTTACAGCCGTATTTTAATTCAAATTCTTTCATATTTAACACTCCTTATTTGTTTTTATTTACAATTCTTGAATCATATTCACCTGTTTTAAGGTCAATATAACGAACAAAGAGAGAAACTTTATTATCTTCGTTTAAATTCTTCCAGATAATATCAGTTAAAGTGTCAATATCAACATCGGGCAAAGCAAGTGTTTTAGGCTCACCCTCAAAACTTGGAAGTGGGTTGCCATCACACTTATATGTATGAATAAATTTTGCTTTTGCAGGAAGCGGGTTTGAATATGCAAAAGTGTATCTTTGGCATGAAGAATTATCACCTTCTGCTGATTTTAAAATTGACATTGCAAAGTTCATATCATCGTTTTCAAGGCGGATAATACCTGAAATACGGGGTGTAAAGTTAGGTGCATCATCCTCAAACTCACGGGTGCGAAGCGCCTGTTCAAAGGTCATCTGCCTGTCCATAAGTTCGTAAATGGTATCTGTTTGATCGCCATTGGTTACGATGGTTTTATTACCAAGAACACGCACAGGTGCATATATGATCAAGTGTGGATCTGTCATTTTTGAAGGGTCAAAAGCCTGAGTTCTGATACCTTCACCATCTTCAACAAAAACGCGGTTACGGCTGTTTTCACTTCTGCCCATAATAAAGTATGCAGTGATTGCTTTTGTGCCGTCAGCGCTTTTACCGATAATAATACCTCTGCCATGGTATGCTAAAGAATTAAGTTCGTTTTCAAGAGTTTTGATTTCCATTTTTTATGCCCTCTCTTTATAAAATATATGTTATACCGTTTTTAACTAAAATTTTATCGTCACATAAAAGTTGAACTGCTTTAGGAAGTATCTTCCATTCTGCCTGTTCCATTATGCGCCTTTGCAGAGTTTCCGGAGTATCTTCATCTTTTACTTCAACTGCTTTTTGAAGAATAATAGGTCCGCCATCACATTCGTTTGTAACAAAATGCACTGTTGCGCCTGATACTTTTACGCCTTTTTTAAGCGCTTCTTCATGAACTTTAAGGCCATAATAACCTTTTCCGCAAAAAGAAGGAATCAAAGCAGGATGAACATTTACCATTTTATTGGGGAATGCATCACAAACAGCATCACCTAAAATAGTCATAAATCCTGCATAAACGATAACATCTGCCTTTTCTTCAAGCAATAATTTAAGCATATCTTCAGTGTACTGATTAACATCATTATAATCTTTTCTGATTAACGTTCTTGTTTTGATATTGTTATTTTGGGCACGGACTAATGCATAGGCATCTTCCTTTGAAGCAATAACACAGGTTATCTTGCCATTGCCAAGTTCGTTTCGTTTTTCAGCATCGATTAACGCCTGAAGATTAGTGCCACCGCCTGAAGTAAGTACAACAATATTTTTCTTTTTATTCAATGATAACACCCTCATCACTTTTTATAACTTCACCGATGATATATGCATCTTCGCCATTTGCCTTTAATATTTCAAGTGCTTTTTCAGCATCATTTTTATCAACAACAACGCTCATACCAACGCCCATATTAAAGGTGTTGAACATATCTCTTTCAGAAATTCCGCCAACTTTTTGAATTAAATCAAAGATAGGTAAGATTTTAAGGGTTGACTTATCAACCTTTACGGAATAACCATCAGGTAAGCTTCTTGGAATATTCTCATAGAAGCCACCGCCTGTAATATGTGATATTGCATGCACCTGAACTTGTTGTAAAAGTGCAAGCACGCTTTTTACATAAATCTTTGTGGGGGTAAGTAATGTTTCGCCTAATGTTTTGCCGTTTAATTCTTCTGTGTAAGTATTTAAATCACAGTTGCCGATATCAAACACTTTGCGTACTAAAGAAAAACCGTTTGAATGAACACCTGAAGAAGCAAGTGCAATAACTGTATCACCTGCTTTTACAGTATTATTATCAAGGATTTTCTTTTTATCAACAATACCTACTGCAAAGCCTGCAAGGTCATAATCTTCCAATGGCATCATACCGGGATGTTCAGCAGTTTCGCCACCAATTAGTGCTGCGCCTGACTGAACACAGCCTTCACAAACACCGCTTACGATTGAAGCGATTTTTTCAGGATAATTCTTTCCGCAAGCAATATAATCAAGGAAGAAAAGTGGCTTTGCGCCGCAACATATAATATCGTTTACGCACATAGCAACTGCATCAATGCCGATGGTATCGTGTTTATCCATTAAAATTGCAAGTTTAACCTTTGTACCGCAGCCGTCTGTTCCGCTTACAAGTACGGGTTCTTCAATGCCTAATAAATTAAGACCAAAACAACCGCCGAAGCCGCCAACATCATCAAGGCAACCTTCGTTACGTGTTCTTTTGATATGTTCTTTCATAAGTTCAACTGATTTATAACCTGCGGTAATATCTACGCCTGCCGCTGCATAACTATCTGATTTTGATTTTAACATTTTCTTATTCCTTTCCACTCCAACAATAAGTACAAAGTTTTTCTCTATCTATACCTATTGCTTTAATAATACCCTCAAGGGATTGAAAATCAAGTGAATTAAACTGTAATTTTTCGCAAATTGCTTCGCGTAATTTCTTGCCACGCTCTGTTTTTGAATCAGAGTATTCTTCAAGGTGATTTAAACCTTCTTCGCCTTCAAGCTCAATAACCGTTTTTCTTGCAATTAGTTCTAATTCGGTTCCTGAACGGGAGAAACTTAAAAATTTACAACCGTACATAATTGGCGGACAAGCTGAACGCATATGAACTTCCTTTGCGCCGTTATCGTAAAGAAAATCAACGGTTTCCTTTAACTGTGTACCGCGAACGATTGAATCATCTACAAACAATAAACTTTTATCCTTAATAAATTCATGCACAGGAATCTGCTTCATTTTAGCAACCTTATTGCGCTGTGCCTGGTTTGAAGGCATAAAACTTCTTGGCCAGGTAGGTGTATATTTAATAAAGGGTCTTGCAAAAGGAACTCTGCTTTTATTTGCATAACCTATTGCGTGGGGTGTGCCTGAATCAGGAACACCGCAAACATAATCTATACCTTTATCTTTACCTGTTTCCTTATCAGTTTCGGCCATAATTTCACCGTTTTTACAACGCATAGCCTCAACATTTACGCCTTCATAGGTTGAGGTTGGATAACCGTAATATGACCAAAGGAACGCACAAATTTTCATTTTATCCTTTTTTTCCATTAAGGTTGTAACCTTATCCTGTGTAATTTCAACTATCTGTGCAGGTCCAAGCTCCAGATAATCTTCATACTCAAGTTTTTTATAGGCAAAGGATTCAAAGGCTACAGCAAATCCGTTTTCGTTTTTACCTATTAAGCAAGGTGTTCTTCCGTAAAAATCACGGGCAGCAATTATAGTGCCTTTATCTGTAAGAATCAAACATGTTGCTGAACCTTTTATCTGCTCTTGCGCAAAACGGATTCCTTCATGAAAAGTATCCTTCATATTAATAAGGCCTGCAAAAATTTCAACAGAGTTAACTTTGCCACCTGTCATAGCGCCGTACTGACCGCCATCTTTTAAGTACTTTTCAATAAGTTCTTCACTGTTATTAATTGCGCCAATAAGAATAATGGCATAAGAACCTAAATGTGATCTGAATAAAAGTGGCTGAGGCTCAGAATCACTTATGCATCCGATTGCCGCAGTACCTTTCATTTCTTCAAAAAGGTCTTCAAATTTTGTTCTGAACGGCGAATTTTGTATGTTATGAATTTCCCTTTGTAAGCCAAGTTCATTATCCCATGCGGCAACGCCTGCCCTGCGTGTTCCTAAATGAGAATGGTAATCTGTACCAAAGAACACATCGGATATGGCATCTTGCTTACAAACTGTGCCGAAAAAGCCTCCCATAAACGTCTCCTTTTAAAGTTTAGAAGCAATATCAGCGTCCTTTTCCAATACCTTTTTAGCATCGGAAACACGCTTTGAATCAAGTTTTTCCTGTAACTGTTTATCTTCAACTGCAATTATCTGTGCTGCAAGAAGTGCTGCATTTGCGCCACCGTTAATGGCAACTGTAGCAACCGGAATACCTGTTGGCATCTGTACTGTTGCTAAAAGTGCATCCATTCCATCAAGATTTGAACTTGAACAAGGAATGCCAATAACAGGCAAAGTTGTATTTGCAGCAATAGCGCCTGCCAAATGGGCTGCCATACCTGCTGCGGCAATTATTACGCCAAATCCGTTTTCACGGGCTGAAAACGCAAAATCTCTTGCTTCAACCGGCGTGCGATGCGCTGAATAAACATGCACCTCAAATGGAATATCAAGAGTTTTTAACATATCAGTTGCTTTTTTTATAATTGGAAGATCACTATCGCTTCCCATAACGATTCCGATTTTTTTCATTTTTAAACCTCCAGATAAAAATAAGAAAAGGCACACTTACCCGAAATAATCAAGCAATTGTGCCCAGACGGTCGGCAATAATAATTCTTTGTTCCTTTGTGGTTATCCACAACTATCCGTCAGTTACAAAGAACCTTTATTTTCCCTAAAATTATACATTAATTTCGAAATTTTGTCAAGGCAACCAGCCATTTATTTAAGAGTTTTAATTAATTATTTATTTGCCTGTGTTTCACAGTAAATGCAACGATAAACTCCATTTTCTTTATCAGTTAATTTAAAGATATGATCTATCTCCTGCTCACAGGAAGAAATGCAACGCGGGTTTTTGCATTTTATAACATTAACAAGTGTTTCAGGCTTTTCAATGCTTTTCTTTTCAATTAATTTGCCTTCTTTTATAATGTTTACTGTTGCATCAGGATCAACATACCCTATAACATCAAAATCTAAAGAAATATCTGCATCGATTTTAATAATATCTTTTTTGCCCATTTTTTTACTGCTTACATTTTTTATAAGCGCAATTGAACAATCAAGTTTGGAAAATCCTAAAAGTTCATAAAGCATCATACCCCTGCCGGCAGTAATATGATCGATAACAACACCGTTATAAATTGAATCTATATTCATAATAATCCAGCCTCCTTAAGCAGTTTAAGAATAAGTGCCATACGCATATATTTTCCGTTTAACACCTGCTTAAAGTAAACTGCGCGTGGATCTTTATCAATGCTGACGCTGATTTCGTTTACCCTTGGCAACGGGTGCATTATTGAGAGATCTTCTTTAGCATTTTTAAGTTTTTCAGGAGTAAGTATGTAACTATCCTTTAAGCGAAGATAATCTTCTTCATTAAAGAAGCGTTCCCTTTGAACCCTTGTCATATAAAGAATATCAAGTTTGGGCATAACTGCTTCCAGATCAGTAGTCTGTTCATATGGAATACCGTTTTTCTTCAGAACATCTTTTTTAACATAACTTGGAAGTTTTAATTCTTCAGGTGAAATCAAAACAATATTTATATTTTTATATCTTGACAGAGCGTTTATCAATGAGTGAACCGTTCTGCCAAATTTTAAATCACCGCAAAAGCCAACGGTAAGATCCGCAAATTTTCCTTTTTCACGATAAATGGTTAAAAGGTCAGCTAAGGTTTGTGTTGGATGGTTGTGTCCGCCATCGCCTGCATTTATAACAGGAACGCTTGCATTTTGTGCTGCAACATATGGTGCGCCTTCTTTAGGATGACGCATTGCAATAATATCTGCATAGCAACTTATGGTTTTTGCAGTATCTGCAACACTTTCGCCTTTTGCCGCCGATGAACTTGCTGCTTCAGAAAATCCTAAAACATTTCCGCCAAGTTCATACATAGCCGCTTCAAAAGAAAGACGCGTTCTTGTTGAAGGCTCAAAAAACAGCGTTGCAAGTTTTTTGCCTTTACAAACTTCAGCGTATTTTTCGGGCTTTTCAATTATATCAAGCGCTACCTGAATAAGTTCGTTTATTTCTTCAACTGTAAGGTCAAGTACATCAATAATACTTCTCATTATTTTTGCCTTTCAAAATTAAATTTTTGCGCCATTAACGGATAAATAGTTTTTAATTCTATCAACATTCTCTTTGTTTTTGGGGTCTTCTTCAAGATACTCAATAATATCGTAAACATCAACAACTGAGTAAACGGGGAAACCGAATTCTTCGCCAACTTCCTGCATTGCTGATTTTTCACTCTGACCTTTTTCCTTGCGGTCAACCATAACGAAAGTTGCGGCAACCTTTACGCCTTTAAGGGTAGAAAGATTTGCCATACTTTCACGAATTGCTGTGCCTGCGGTAATAACATCTTCAACAATAACAACTTCTTCAGGTTCCTGTGGCTTATAACCAACGAACACACCGCCTTCGCCGTGGTCCTTTTCTTCCTTACGGTTAAAGAAGAAGGGAACATCAAGACCCTGCTTTGAAAGTGCACAGGCAACGGAAACTGCAATTGGAATACCCTTATATGCTGGGCCGTAAAGTACTGTTTTCTTGTTGCCGATTTTTTCAAAATAGGCTTTTGCATAAAATTCGCCTAACTTTGAAATCTGATCGCCTGTTTTAATATCGCCTGCGTTAATAAAGTAAGGAATTTTTCTGCCTGATTTTGCAGTAAAATCACCAAATTTAAGTACGCCTGCGCCTTCTAAAAATTGAATAAACTCTCTTTTATAACTTTCCATTTTTACCCTCTCCTTAATCGCAAAATTCTTTTACGCATCTTTCGTAAGCTTGAACAGGATCTTCTGCCGCAGTAATAGGTCTGCCAACAACGATATAATCTGAACCAATTTTTTTAGCCTGTTCAGGAGTCATAACACGCTTCTGATCGCCAATTTCACCATCAGCAAAACGAACACCCGGGGTAACGGTAATAAAATCTTTACCGCAGGTTGAATGTACCTTTTCAGCTTCTAAAGGTGAACACACAACACCATCAAGCCCTGCAAGGCGGGCATTAGAAGCATAGTGCATAACAACCTTATCGATAGGTTCATTTATAAGAAGATCTTTTTCCATGCTTTCCTGATCAGTTGAGGTAAGCTGTGTAACTGCTATTAAAATGGGGCGAGTACCATCTTCCCTTGTTAAACCTTCCAAAGCGGCTTTCATCATATTAACTGTGCCGGAAGCGTGAAGATTTGTCATATCAACATTTAAGCGAGAAAGCACTGCCATTGATTTTTTTACTGTATTAGGAATATCGTGTAATTTTAAATCAAGGAAAATCTTATGCCCTCTTTTTTTGATTTCCTGAACAATTTCAGGACCTTCGGCATAAAAGAGTTCCATACCAATTTTTACAAAAGGCTTTCTGCCCTGAAACTTATCTAAAAAGTTAAACACTTGTTCTTTTGAAGCAAAATCACAAGCAATAATAACATCCTTTCCCATTATAAAACACCTCCGATAATATCACTTAATTTATCTATTTTATATTCTTCCATTTTTTTAGGAAGCTCTTCAATAATTGTTTTGCAAATAAATGGGTCAACTAAATTCATAGCGCCAACTTCAACTGCAGTTGCGCCTGCAAGCATCATTTCAATAACATCATCAGCAGAAGAAACACCGCCCATACCAACAACGGGAATTTTAACGGCATTTGCAACCTGATAAACCATTCTTACTGCAACAGGGAAAATTGCACTACCTGAAAAACCGCCCATTTTGTTTTTAATAACAGGCTTTCTTGTTTTAAGATCAATACGCATACCTAAAAGAGTATTTATAAGGCTTATGCCGTCTGCCCCTGCATCTTCGCAGGCTTTTGCGATGGAAACAATATCCGTTACATTGGGTGAAAGCTTAATAATAACAGGTTTTGTTGTTACTTTTTTAACTGCCTTTGTAACTTCTGCGGCATTTTCAGGCGAAGTACCAAAACTCATTCCGCCACCGTGAACATTAGGGCAACTGATATTAACCTCTAACCAGCCAACCTGATCGCAGGCATTTAATTTTTCGCAAGTATAAGCGTAATCTTCAATAGAAAATCCGCTTACATTTGCCATAACGGGCTTATGAAAACATTTTTTTAATAAAGGCAGTTCGTGGCTGATTACCTTTGCAACACCGGGGTTTTGTAAGCCTACTGCATTTATCATACCGTTAGGACACTCGGCAATTCTTGGTGTAGGATTGCCAAAGCGCGCATCTTTTGTAGTACCTTTAAAGGAAAAGGTGCCTAAAATATTTATATCATAAAGTTCATTGAACTCGTAACCGTAGCCAAAGGTTCCGCTTGCAGGAATTATGGGGTTATCAAGTTCAATACCACAAAGGTTTACACTTAATTTTCCCATAAGATTTCCTCCTTTTCTAAAACGGGACCGTCTTTACAGATACGCTTGTAGCCTGTAACTGTTTTACATGAGCATCCCATACATGCGCCAAAACCACAGCCCATTCTTTCTTCAAAACTGAACTGGCCGCTTGTTACACTCTTTTTATAAATTGCTTTAAGCATAGGTTCGGGACCGCAAGTGTAAAAATAGGAATATTCCCTATCCATTTCATCAGTTACAAAACCTTTTGTGCCTTTTGTTCCATCAACTGTTGTAACAAAAACTTTTGCGCCAAGGTTTTTAAACTCCTGTTCATAAAAAACCTCGTCCTCAGTATTAAAGCCTAAAATTACTGTAACATCTTTGCCCTGTTTAATAAGTTCTTTACAGAGCATAAACATTGGGGGAACACCTACGCCACCGCCTATTAAAAGGGGTTTTTCGCCTGATTTTAATAAATCGTAACCGTTGCCAAGCCCTGTTAAAATATCTAAACTGCCCTTTTCCATTTCTGCCATTTGCTTTGTGCCTTTGCCAACCACCTTATAGATGATGGTAAGTTCATCGCCATTAACATCACAAACGGAAATGGGGCGCCTTAAATAAAAGCCATCAAGTTTAATATTAACAAACTGACCTGATGCAGTAATTTCGCTTGTATCCCCCTTAAGCACCATTTTATAAACGGTGCTTGTTAAGGGAGTGTTTTGTAAAATTTCAAATATGCTTTGCTTCATTTTTCACCTTTTAAGCATCAATAGTGGAAATTGTAAGTGTTACTTCTTCGATAACATCAAGTAAAACCTTAACTGTATCAAGGGAAGTAAACATGGTTACATTGTTTTCAGTTGCAAACTTGCGGATTTCGTAACCATCTGTCATCTGACCTGAACCGATATCACGGGTATTGATTACATATGCGATATGACCCTGACGGAATGCATCGGGAATTTCATCGGGATCTTCGTGAATCTTATGTAAAATATGGGTACGGATACCGTTTTTCTTTAAGAATTCGGCAGTACCTTCAGTTGCCTGAATATTAAAGCCTAAGTTATAGAAACGGCGGATTAAAGGAAGTGCTTCTTCTTTATCCTTATCAGCGATTGTAGCAAATACTGTGCCGTAATTCTGCAAATGCATTCCTGAAGCCTGAAGTGCTTTATAAAGAGCCCTTGTAAGTTTATCATCATAGCCGATAGCTTCACCGGTAGATTTCATTTCAGGTGAAAGGTAAGCATCAAGACCGCGAATCTTATTAAATGAGAATACGGGAACTTTAACATACCAACGATTCTTTTCGTTAGGATAGATACCAAAGATACCCTGTTCTTTTAAAGTTTTGCCCATAATTACTTCTGTTGCAATATCTGCTAAAGAATATCCTGTTGCCTTTGATAAGAATGGAACAGTACGGGATGAACGGGGGTTAACCTCAATAATAAACACATTATCATTTTCATCAACGATAAACTGAATGTTATAAAGACCAATGATGCCGATACCTAAACCGAGCTTTTTAGCATACTGAAGAATCGTTCCTTTAACTTTATCTGATATTGAGAAAGTAGGATAAACACTGATTGAGTCACCTGAGTGGATACCTGTTCTTTCAACAAGTTCCATAATACCTGGAACAAAAACATCGTGTCCGTCACAGATAGCGTCAACCTCAACTTCTTTACCCTGAATATATTTATCAACTAAAACAGGCTTGTCTTCATCAATTTCTACCGCAGTTTTAAGGTAGTGGCGAAGTTGTTCTTCGTTAGCAACGATCTGCATAGCCCTTCCGCCTAAAACGAAGCTTGGGCGAACAAGTACAGGATAGCCGATTTCTTTTGCAGCATTGATACCATCTTCAATCTTGGTTACTGCCCTACCCTGTGGCTGAGGAATGTTAAGTTCTTCTAAAACTTTTTCAAAGCTATCACGGTTTTCAGCGCGTTCAATAGCATCGCAATCTGTACCAATTATCTTTACGCCCCTTGCCATTAAAGGCTCTGCAAGGTTAATAGCAGTTTGTCCACCTAAAGAAGCAATTACGCCTTCGGGTTTTTCAAACTCGATGATATTCATAACATCTTCAGTAGTTAAGGGTTCAAAATAAAGTTTATCGGCAGTTGTATAGTCAGTTGAAACGGTTTCAGGGTTATTGTTGATAATGATTGCTTCGTAGCCTGACTTTTTGATTGTTGTTACGGCGTGAACTGTTGAATAGTCAAACTCAACGCCTTGACCGATTCGAATAGGACCTGCGCCTAAAACAATAATCTTTTTACTTTCTGTTAATCTAGAAGCGTTTTCGCCCTGATATGATGAATAGAAATATGGGATATATGCGTTAGTATGGCAAGTATCAACCATCTTAAAGATGGGGAAAATATTTTCTTTTTTACGAAGATTGAAGATTTCAATTTCCTGCATTTGCCAAAGTTTTGCGACAAACTTATCAGAGAAGCCCATTTTCTTTGCTTCTTTAAGCACAGAAATATCGTTTTTATTATTTTTAACCTCAGTTTCCATTTCAACAATTCGTTTAATTGCTTCAAGGAAATAACGGGTAATCTTTGTAATATCGTAAAGGGCGTCAATAGTCGTTCCGCGCCTTAAAAGTTCGGCAACTGCAAAGATGTTATCGTCTTTGAATTCCTTGATATAATCAAGAAGTTCATCAGTTGACATATTATCAAACTTATTAAGGTGAAAATGGTATGCACCGATTTCAAGTGAACGAACTGATTTTAATAAGCACTCTTCCAAGGTTGAGCCGATGCCCATAACCTCGCCTGTTGCTTTCATCTGTGTGCCAAGTGTGTTTTTAGCTGTTGCAAACTTATCAAAGGGGAATCTTGGAAGTTTTGCAATTACATAATCAAGGCTTGGTTCAAAAGCAGCATTGGTATTTGCAATTTTAATGTCTTCAAGCGCCATACCAACTGCAATTTTTGCAGTAACACGAGCGATAGGATAGCCTGATGCCTTTGATGCAAGGGCTGAAGAACGTGAAACGCGGGGGTTAACCTCAATTAAGTAATACTGACTTGAATTAGGGTCAAGTGCGAACTGAACATTACAACCGCCTTCGATTTTAAGTTCACGGATAATCTTAATTGCTGAATCGTTAAGCATTTTAAGGTCATGATCATTTAAAGTCATAATAGGTGCAACTACTAAAGAGTCACCTGTATGAACGCCTACGGGATCAATGTTTTCCATACCGCAGATAGTAATGGCGTGGTCATTGGAATCGCGCATAACCTCAAATTCAATTTCCTTATAACCTTTAACGCTTTTTTCAATTAATACTTGATGAACAGGTGAAAGTTTAAATGCATTAACACCTATTTCAATAAGTTCTTCTTCGTTATAAGCAAAGCCGCCACCTGTACCGCCTAAAGTAAATGCAGGGCGAAGAACTACGGGATAACCGATTTCCTTTGCAGCTTTTTTTGCTTCTTCAAGATTATATGTAATTTCAGAAGGAATAGTAGGTTCACCAATAGACTGACAAAGTTCTTTAAAAAGCTCACGGTCTTCAGCGCGTTCAATACTTTCGCTGCTTGTACCTAAAAGTTCAACACCGCATTCCTTTAAAACGCCTTTCTTTTCTAATTGCATTGCAAGGTTAAGACCTGTTTGTCCGCCGATACCGGGAACAATAGCGTCAGGGCGTTCATACCTTAAAATCTTTGCAACATATTCTAAAGTTAAAGGCTCCATATAAACCTTATCTGCAATTGTTGTATCAGTCATAATTGTTGCAGGGTTGGAGTTGCATAAAACAACCTCATAGCCTTCTTCCTTTAAAGCAAGGCAAGCCTGTGTGCCTGCATAGTCAAACTCTGCCGCCTGACCGATTACGATGGGGCCTGAGCCAATAATAAGTATCTTTTTTAAATCTGTTCTTTTTGCCATAATATTCTCCTCAATCTATGCTATATACAATCTTATCGTTTGAAACGGTTAAAATACACTGTGCATTTAGTTTCATATTTTCAAAGGGCGTCGCTCTGCCCATAGTTTTAAAGTTTTCAGGGTTAACTATAAATTCTTTATTTAGATTCCACACAGAAAATCCGTTATCTAAAATATTAAATCGTTTTTTAGGATTTTCGCTTAACAGTTTAATTACATTTTCCAGCGTTATGATATTTTCTTTAACAAGGTAAGTGTATAAAACAGGAAACGCAGTTTCAAGCCCAACTATACCGAAGGCGCTTTTTTCAAGACCTTTTGATTTTTCTTCCTTAGAATGTGGCGCATGGTCAGTTGCTATCATATCAATGGTGCCATCTATTATACCTTCAACCAATGCTTCCCTGTCTTTTTTGCTTCTAAGGGGCGGATTCATTTTAAATTTGCCGTCTTCTTTTAAAAAGCTATCATCCATAACCAAGTAATGCGGTGCTGTTTCGCAAGTTATATCAACGCCATCTTTTTTAGCCTTACGGATAATATCAACGCTTTCTTTACAGGAAATGTGGCAAACATGGTATTTGCAACCTGTCTTTTTAGCAAGTTCAATATCCCTTGCAATCTGCAAGTATTCACTTTCAGAGCAGATGCCTTTATGGTTATGAGCTTTGGCATATTCACCTTTATGGATATATCCGCCATTAAGAAGTGAATTTACTTCGCAGTGGGCAACGATTATTTTATCAAACTTTTTTGCTTTTTCCATAGCACAAAGCATCATTTCATCATTTTGCACGCCTCTGCCATCATCAGAAAAAGCTATGGTGTAAGGAAGCATTTCTTCAAAATCGGCTAATTCTTCGCCCATTTGCCCTTTTGTAATTGACCCATACGGATACACATTTATGCAGGCATCTTTATCAATTATCTTTTTTTGAAGTAAAATATTTTCTTTTGAATCAGGTACAGGGTTTAAATTCGGCATTGTAAAAACTGTTGTATATCCGCCTGCTGCCGCTGCACGCGAACCGGTAAAAATAGTTTCCTTATAAGAAAAACCCGGTTCACGAAAATGCACATGCACATCCGTAAAACCGGGAAAAATACAATATTCATCTGTAATTTGGGGACACTTATCCAATGAATTTAAAAATGAAGATATTTTAGCTGTTTGTTGTTTATCAAAACCAACTGTTTTTGCTGATATCTTATCCATTTAAATGCCCCTTCTTTTAAAAAAAGCCTTGCCCTGAAAACAGCGGCAAGACACACAAAAAAGCGAACACAACCTGCGCTGCATTCAAGCAAATATATGTAATCTTACCGATATCACAGTATCGACCTTTAAAGATTTATTTTACATTAAAAATTTTATCACTTTGCACTAAAATTGTCAACCAACTTTTAGGCTTTTTTGCCTGTTTTTAAAGGATATTTTTAATTATTTTTCTTATTGCCAAATGCGTTCAAATGCGCAATCGTGCATCTGTTAAATTTGTATTAAAAACATTTGTTGTTTTGATGCGTACCAAGTTCTTCGCACTTACCACAGCGATAGCATACTTCATTATCGCACACACCGTTTTTAAAGTAATTGTTTAAATTAGAAACCGTTATTTTTGCAATATTATCTAAAGCTTCATCGGTTAAAAATGCCTGATGGCTTGTTAAAATAACATTAGGCATTGAAATAAGTTTTAAAAGGGTATCATCGTTAAGTGCATTTTCAGAATTATCTTCAAAGAAAACATCTGATTCTTCTTCGTAAACATCCAAACAGGCGCCGCCTATCTTTTTAAGGCGGATACCTTCTATTAACGCTTCGGCATCAATTAAAGCGCCCCTTGAAGTATTTATTATAATAACACCATCTTTAAGGGTTTTAAGAGTTTCGTTATTTATTAAGTGATAGGTTTCTTCCGTTAAAGGACAGTGGAAGGATATAATATCGCTTTGTTTATAAAGAGTATCAATATCCACATATTTAATATCGCTGTTTTTATCGGGGAATTTATCGTAAGCAATAACATTCATTTTAAAACCTTTGCAAATATCAATAAATACTTTGCCGATTTTACCTGTACCAACAACACCAACAGTTTTATTAAAAAGGTCAAACCCCGTCATTCCATTTAAACTAAAATTAAAATCGCGGGTTCGGATATAGGCTTTATGTGTTTTTCTTACCTGTGTTAATAAAAGCGCCATAGCGTGTTCAGCAACAGCATAAGGGGAATAAGCAGGAACACGCACAATATGAATTTTATTAAAAGCGTACTTAATATCTACATTATTATAGCCTGCACTCCTTAATGCAAGAATTCTTATACCCATTTTATACAGGGCATCAATAACTTCTTTATCAACAGTATCATTTACAAAAACGCATACGCCCTGGCAGTTTTTTGCTAATTCTACTGTATCCTTATTCAATTTTGCCTCAAAGAACCTGAACTTTAATCCTGTTTCTTTTGAGTATTTTTCAAAATACTGTCTGTCATACGGTTTCGTATCAAAAAATGCAATATTCATAATTATCACCCGTTTTTAGTTTTTACCGTTTTTTAAATATAATGCAAACGGGCATCTAAAAAGATGCCCATTTAAATTATTCTTCAGTTGTTTCTGCTTCTTCAATAATTTCTTCAGTTTCTTCAACTGCTTCTTCTTCAGGAAGAAGTGCTTTAATTGAAAGGCTGATGCGTTTTTCAGCAGGATCAACGCTTAAAACAAGAGCTTCAATTTCCTGACCAACCTTAACGGCTTCATCTGCTTTTGCAATAAATTTATTGGAAAGCTCTGAAATATGTACAAGACCGTCAATTCCAGGCTCAAGTGAAACAAATGCGCCAAATGATGTAAGGCGTACAACTGTACCTTTAACTGTTGAATCAACAGGATATTTTTCTTCTGCATTATCCCATGGTTTTGGCTGAAGCTGTTTATATCCTAATGAAATTCTTTCCTTTTCCCTGTCAAGAGCAAGGATAACAACCTGAATTTCATCATTTACTTTAAGAACATCTTCTGGTTTATTAATGTGATACCATGCAATATCACCAATATGAATAAGACCGTCAACACCGCCAACATCAACGAATGCACCAAAATCGGTAAGCCTGCGAACAATACCTGTTACGGTTTCGCCTTCTGCTAACTTACCCCAAGCTTCATCAAGTGCTGCCTGGCGTTCTTCCTGAACAACTGCACCGTGTGTTGCAACTACCTTACGGTATTTTGCATCAATATCAATTGCGCGTACGCGTAATGTCTGACCAACATAACGGTCAACATTTTTTGCAAAGCCGTTTGCCCTGATCTGTGAACGGGGAATAAATACCCTTACCCCATCATAATCAGCGGTTAAACCGCCTTTTACTGCTTCTTTAACTGTAACTTCAAAGATTTCACCGTTTGAAATTGACTGCAGGGTCTTATCTGCCTCAAGACGTGCAATAACCTTTTTTCTTGAGAGAATAACATTACCGTTGCCATCATTAACCTTGATTACTTCTACTTCAATTTCGTCTCCCTCTTTGAAGAGTGTTTTAGGATCTTCGGCACCGGAGGCTGTTAATTCCTCTTTGGTAATCAAGCCATCAGCTTTATACCCGATATCTACGCTTACTTCATCTTCCTTTGCGTAAATAACCTTACCCGTAATAATCTGACCGGGACGGATTTTTACCATAGTTTTATTCATTTCTTCTTCAAAACTAAGGTTTTGTGCAAAAACTTCATTTTCGCTCATTTTATCCACAACCTCCTTTATTAACCAATCCGGAGTGGATGCACCGGCGGTTACCCCTATGATATCGTTTTTATATATTTTAATTGTCGAAGCATCTTCAGGTGTTTCGACCGCATAGGTTCTTTTGCAATATTCACTGCATATTTTATACAGTTTGTTGGTGTTAGAGCTTTGTTTGCCCCCAATAATTATCATAACATCGGCTTTTTTAGCAATATTCATTGCTTCACTTTGCCGTTGGCTTGTTGCATCGCATATAGTTGAATACACATCTGTTTGATTTGGATATTTTTCTTTTAAAACTTTAATTATATCTTCATAAAGTTGATGCCTTGTAGTTGTTTGCGCAACTACACATACTTGCTTATCCGTTTGTGGCAGTTTTTGTGCTTCTTCAATATTATTTACAACATAACCGCTATTTTCAGCATAACCATTTATACCAATAACTTCAGGATGCTCTTTTTCGCCAATTATAATGATAAAATCCCCTTGGTTATATGCTTTTTCTACAATTTTCTGAATACGCGCAACAAAAGGACATGTTGCATCAACAACAGTAATATTTTTGTTTATTAACTCTTTTATGGCATTTTTAGGCGCACCGTGACTACGGATTATAACTGCGCCTTCATTTATTTCTTCAGCACTGTTTATAGGATAAACGCCGTTATCCTTAAACTTTTTTACTACCTGCGGATTATGAATAATTTCACCTAAAGTGTACAGTTTAACATGCTCACCCATATTATTTTCAACAGTTTCAACTGCCTTTTTCACACCAAAGCAAAATCCTGCGCTTTTAGCAATAATAAATTTCATTATATTTCACCTAATAAAGCATTCATCTGAACCGTTGCTTTTTTAGTAAACTCACTTAATGTTTCTGAGTTAGATTTTTTATCCTGAAATTCGCTTAAATCCATAGGCTTGCCTATAATTAAGACATTCTTTTTGAAAAACTGAGGTTTTTCTTTAAACATCATTGGCACAACGGTTGCGCCTGTTTTTAAGGCTATCATACCAACCCCTGCGTGCATATCTTCTAATTGAATCCGGGGTGAATCTTTTCTTGTTCCCTGTGGGAATATCATCAGATTGTTGTTTTCGTTTAATTTTGAACAGGCAAACTTAATGCTTTTAAGATCAACACTTTGCCTGTCAACAGGAAATGCCCCTACTTTTTTTAACACCCAGCCAACAAGTTTTATTTTAAAAACTTCTTTTTTTGCCATAAAAAATGTATTAAGTGGCAGATGCGCAAGCAAAACAACAATATCGCAGATACTTTGATGATTGCAGATATAAAGTGTTTTATTATCTTTAATATTCTCCTTACCATACACTTTGCAAGGAATAAACATCCTTAAAATCGTAACGATAAAATACGCCAAATGCCTTAACATTTATTTGCCCTCAATAACATTTGAAACAAAAGTAATAACTTCATCAACTGTCATAAAAGTGCTATCAACCAAAACTGCATCTTCTGCTTGTTTAAGGGGCGCAAATTCCCTGTGGGAATCATTATAATCCCTTTGTTCAATTTCTTTTTGAATTTGTAAAACGTCAACTATCTGACCTTTTTCAGCCAATTCTTTTGCGCGCCTTTTTGCTCTTTCTGAAGAATCAGCAGTAAGGAAAAACTTAAAATCAGCATCGGGAAGCACAAATGTGCCAATATCCCTGCCATCTAATATACAATCGTTTTTCTGTGCAGTTTCCTGTTGCATTTTTACTAAAAATACTCTAACAGGTTGTAATGCAGAAAAATCTGATGCGGCTTTTGAAACTGCATTTTCACGGATTCTTAATGAAACATCTTTACCTGCAAGGTACATTTTTTGCATACCATCTTCATATTTAACTACAAGATCAATGTGTTTAAGGGCTTCTTCAACCTTATCTTTTTGGTCAACGGTTATACCGTTGTCAAGCATATATAGCGCAACTGCGCGATACATTGCACCTGTATCAAGATACATTATATCAAGTTTTTTGGCTAATGCCTTTGCAACTGTACTTTTGCCTGCACCTGCAGGACCATCAAGTGCTATCTTCATATAATCTCTCCTATATGTTCATACCTGCCAGATATCCTGTGGATAAGGCAAGCTGAATATTAAATCCGCCTGTTACAGCATCAATATCTATCATTTCACCTGCAAAAAACAGGTTATTTATAATTTTACTTTCCATCGTGGAAGGATTTATTTCTTTTACATTAACACCGCCGCGGGTAATAATTGCTTCATTTATTGGGCGTAAACCGTCAACTGAAATATTTAAGCCTTTTAAGGTTTTAACTATTTTTTGGCGTTCTTCCTGTTTTAACTGATTGATGCATTTATTTTCATCAACCTGACTGTTTAATAATACAGCAGAAATAAGCCGTGACGGAAGCAGTTTCACCATAGCATTTTTAAGGGTTTTATTGCCTGCTTCTTTAAAATCACGCAAAATGCGTTGGTCAAGTTGATCAAAAGTAAGACCAGGTTTAAGGTCAACGGTAATTTTTAATTTTGAAAAATCGTACTGTTTAAGTTTTGAACTTAAAGTAAGCACTAAAGGACCTGATATACCAAAGTGGGTAAAAAGCATTTCACCTAATTCCTGATATAAAAGCCTTCCGTTATATTCAGCTTTAAGGGTTACATTTTTAAGGGACAGCCCCTGTAAATCCTTAACCCATTGTTTGCTTGTGGTAAAAGGGATAAGCGAAGGAATAAAATCTTCAACTTTATGCCCTAAATTTTCGATTTTATTTTTCCATAAGCCATCTGAACCCGTGGAAACATACGATGCGCCACCTAATGCTAATATAACTTTGTCGCAAGGATATACCCTGCCATTATATTTTATGCCTGCAACCTTATTTTCATTTACAATGACATCTTCAAACTTAGTGTTTAGTAATATCTTTGCCCCTGAATTTTTTAAATACTTTTCAAAGGCTTTAATAATATCGCTTGATTTATCGCTTACGGGAAACACCCTTTGTCCCCTTTCGGTTTTTAAGGGCGTTCCGTTATTTGCGATTAAATCCATTACATTTTCGGGGGTAAAAGTATATATTGCAGAATAACAGAAACTTGAGTTTCTTGAGATATTCTCAAAAAAATCTTCAATATCACAGGCATTTGTAACATTACATCTTCCTTTGCCTGTTATAAACAGTTTTTTGAAAAGTTTTTCGTTTTTTTCAATTAAAGTTACATCGTGCCCGTTATATGACGCTTGCGCCGCCGCAAGAACGCCTGCCGGTCCGCCGCCTACAACATATATTTTCATCTTTTATCCCTTTTAAAAATTAGGTTTATAAAATTTCGCTTACGCTAACCTGAATATCAAGGTCCTTTTTGCCTTCTTTGGCTTCTTTTCTTGCCTTAAAAAAGTTCATAGCAACTTGTGGGAACAAGGCGTAAGAAAGCACATCTTCTTCCTGTTCAAGATATTCAGTAATTTCAGCCTTTAATGATTCATATTCAGGCTTTAATTGATCGGCTGGTCTGCCTGTAATAATTTCAGCATCGCCAATACATTTTTTGCGAACTTCTTCGTTAACTTCAGCAGGAAGCTGACCGTATTCGCCCCTTAAAAGACCTTTTGATTCCTTGGTAACCATCTTGTATCTTTCACCTGTTAAGATGTTTAATACAGCCTGTGTACCAACAATCTGACTTGTGGGTGTAACAAGTGGCGGATAACCAAAGTCCTTACGAACGTTAGGAACTTCTGCCAAGCAATCATAAAGTTTATCTTCTTTACCTGCTTCTTTAAGCTGTGAAAGAAGGTTTGAGAACATTCCGCCGGGAACCTGATATAAAAGAGTGTTGATATTAACAGCTAAAACCTTGGGGTCAAGAATCTTATCGTTTGTTAAGCGCTGTGCAACCTTTTTAAAGTAATTACTTGCTTCAACAAGTTTATCAAGTTCTAAACCTGTATCAAATTCAGTACCCTTAAGTGTTGCAACCAAGGATTCAGTTGTAGGCTGGCTTGTTCCGTTTGCAAGGGGTGAAAGTGCAGTATCAACAATATCTGCACCTGCTTCAATAGCCTTTAAAATAGTCATATCGCCTGTGCCTGAAGTATTATGTGTATGAAGGTGAATTGGGCATTTAACTGCTTCTTTTAATTTTGAAACAAGTTCATATGCATCATAAGGAAGAAGAAGGTTTGCCATATCTTTAATACAGATAATATCAGCACCTAACTGTTCCATTTCTTTTGCTAAATTTACAAAGTAATTGATATCGTGAACAGGGCTTGTGGTATAGCTCATAGCAAGTTCAGCAATACCGCCATATTTCTTTGTGCTTTTTGCAGCCTGTTCCATATTTCTTAAATCGTTTAAAGCATCAAAGATACGGATAATTTCAATACCGTTTTCAATACTTTTCTGAACGAATTTATCAACAACGTCATCAGCATAGTGGCGATAGCCTAAAATGTTCTGACCGCGAAGAAGCATCTGTAATTTTGTGTTGGGAAGTGCCTTTTTTAACTTGCGTAATCTATCCCATGGATCTTCGTTTAAAAAGCGAAGACAGGAATCAAATGTTGCACCGCCCCAGGCTTCTAACGAATGGTAGCCGATGCTATCTAAAACTTCGCAAGCGGGAAGCATTTCTTCAATGCGCATACGGGTTGCCGCTTGTGATTGATGGGCATCCCTTAAAATTGTATCTGTAATTAAAACTTTTGCCATAAAATTTTTCCTCCGTTAACCATAAATAGCAAGAAGCACGCCTGCTGCAACTGCTGAACCAATAACGCCTGCTACATTGGGACCCATTGCGTGCATCAAAAGGAAATTCTTGGGGTTAGCCTTCTGGCCTTCAACCTGTGAAACGCGTGCAGCCATAGGTACTGCAGAAACACCTGCTGAACCAATAAGGGGATTGATTTTTCCACCTGTAAGGACACACATAAGTTTGCCTAAAAGCACGCCGCCTGCAGTTCCTATACAGAATGCAAAAAGACCCATTAAGATAATTAAAACAGTCTGCAAACTTAAGAAAGTTTCACCAACTGCGGTTGCACCAACAGTTGTACCAAGGAAAATAGTTACGATATTGCAAAGTTCATTCTGAACAGTTTTGCTTAAACGCTCCGTTACACCGCACACTCTTAAAAGGTTGCCGAACATCAAAGAGCCGATAAGCGGTGCAGTATCAGGAAGAATAGCAATAATTGCTACTGCTGTTGCAATTGGGAAAATAACAAGTTCGCGCTTGGAAACAGGACGAAGCTGTTCCATAACGATTTCCCTTTCCTTCTTTGTTGTAAGCGCCTTCATAATAGGCGGCTGAATAATTGGAACAAGCGCCATATATGAATATGCTGCAACTGCGATAGCCGCAAGAAGATGCGGTGCAAGTTGGCTTGTTACTAAAATTGCAGTAGGACCATCAGCGCCACCGATAATACCGATACTTGCTGCTTCATTACCTGTAAATCCAAATATTCTTGCAAGAATAAAGGTCACGAAGATACCAAGCTGTGCTGCTGCGCCTAAAAAAAGGCTTTTAGGGTTAGCAATTAAAGGTGAGAAATCAGTCATAGCGCCAACGCCCATAAAGATAAGGCAAGGATAGATACCTAACTTAACGCCTAAGTACAAATAGTCAAAAAGACCTGCTTTAACGATTGTGCCGTCTTCCAAAGCCATGCCGATACCGTTAAAGGCTTCCCAATGAACATGGCCATCAGCAAAGCAAGCGGAATTAAATATCTGACCGCCACCAATGTTTGATAAAAGCATACCTGTTGCAATTGGTACTAAAAGTAAGGGCTCAAACTTTTTGCCGATAGCAAGGTATAAAAGCGCGCAAGCAATAATAATCATTACAAGCGTTTGCCAGCCTGTGCCCAAAAAGTTTGCATAAATATTGTAGATACCGCTTGATTGCCATAAGGTTCTTATGGTTTCAAGAATATCAACAGTAGGTTCTGTTTGTAATGCTACAAGGTTCATTTTATTACCCCCCTGCAATTATTCAAGACCAACAAGAATATCGCCTGTGTTTACTGTTGAACCCTTTGTAACAACTGATTTAACTGTGCCATCTTGCGGTGCAAGAATTTCGTTTTCCATCTTCATTGCTTCAAGAATACAAAGAAGATCGCCTGCTTTAACGGTTGTTCCAACCTGAACCTTAACATCTAAAATAGTTCCGGGCATAGGAGATTCAACATTTACTGCGCCGCCTGTAACCTGAGGTGCAGGTGCTTCAGCCTTTGGTGCTTCTGCCTTGGGATCTTCTTTTACAGGTGCTTTGGCGCCTGTTTCTTCAATTTCTACAACATATATTTTTCCGTTTACATTTACATTAAATTTACGCATTTTTTATTTTCTCCTTAAACTTAACCTTTTTTAATTGATTTGATTTTAAAATTTGCATTACCTGTTACACAAGTAATTGCACTTGATACGGCAGCAATAAATTCAGGATCGTTCTGTGCATTATCTGCATCAGGAACATCTGCCATAACACCTGCTGAAATTCGCTTTTCTACCTTTTTTTCTACAGCGGGCGCAGGGGCTTCTTCCTTTTTATCCTTTAAAACTGTGTGAAGCGCCTCAATAAGCACGATGATAATGGCAAGAATTGCAAAAACTACTAAAATACCAATTGCAGTTACCTTTAATGAATCCGTGATAGAAGCAAAGTCTAATTGAAATGCTAAATTCATTTTTAAAAAATTCACCTCTCTAGAAATAAGTGCAAAGCACTTTAATTAGAATAATAAAAAAGCACAGCCCAAGTATAATCTTACAAAAGAAATTACTTACGCTGTGTATTTTTTAGAAAAATATATTAAATAAAGGCGTTGAACCTTTATTTTTTTAATTGTATGCAAGTTTGTATGTTCTTTTAAAACGCCCATTTCGGCCCTTTCGCAGTGCGTGTTTCGGCTTGCATTACACCAAAATATACGCAACAAATGTTCAAAGTTATCGTAGTATATAATATCACAAAGTATATATTTTTGGCAAGCAGTTTTTGGTTATAATCTTGCTTTTTATTTAATTATTTTAAATTTTCAAGATAAGTTATTTCTTCATC
Organism: Clostridiales bacterium; assembly: GCA_015069575.1. Classification (GTDB taxonomy): domain Bacteria; phylum Bacillota; class Clostridia; order Christensenellales; family QALW01; genus UMGS1322. The sequence continues at coordinate 27,663 of SVIH01000002.1, read as the reverse complement.
ATTAAGATATCGCCATTGCCCCGGTTTTAAACCTGTAAGCACAAGTTCGCCATGGCGGAAACGAGTAAGGTGAATTACCTTTTTATTAATGGCTTCAAACATTTTTCTAACCTGCCTGTTTCTGCCTTCATGAATAATAACGGAAAGGCTTGTAGTATGGTCAGTAACCTCCGTTACACGCACCTTGCTTGGTGCGGTTTTTTGGCCGTCAATTATAACGCCTGACTGAAGTTTTAAAACTTCTTCCCTTGAAATTTCACCCTGAATGGTTACAAGGTATTCTTTTTCTATTTCAAATTTAGGGTGAGTTAAATGATACGCAACATCGCCATCATTTACAAGCAGAATAAGACCTTCGGTATGATAATCAAGCCTGCCAACAGGATAAAGGCGCGTTTTTTCTTCAATAAGATCTAAAACTGTAGTTCTGCCTTCGGGATCAGAAACAGTGCTCATAACCTTATCGGGTTTATTTAGCATTATGTACACCCGTTTTTTAACGGGTTTTATAACATTTCCATCAAAAGTAACTTTATCGCCTTCGTTAACTTTTGTGCCAAGTTCAGTTACGGTTACACCGTTTATTGCCACCCTGCCCTGTAATATAAGTTGCTCTGATGCCCTTCGTGATGCTACAGCACAATCAGCCATATATTTTTGTAATCTCATAAAAATCAGCCCCCAAACAAAGAATGATGTTTTTGAATATCATTATTAAAAACACAAAAACTTTCCTTAACCAATGAATCGTTCAAATAAAAATACACCTTGCCCGCACTTTCGCCTTTTTTTACAGGTGCCTGTTTATTTAATACAACATCATATTTCGCTCTTATATATTCACCCTTTTTTAAAGGGTAAAAAACATCTTCGCCTGTTATTATATCACACTTTTCATTATTTGAGCCACTAATATTTACAGAAGTTACTATTTTATCTTTTTTTGCTATCTGCACCATAGAATATTCGTTAAACGCTTTTTCCATTAATGCTTTGGAATTGTTGAACCAATTATAGTCATTAAGCACAACTGAAATAATCTGCATATTATCTCTTTTAGCAGAAGAACAAAGGCACCTGCCTGCTGCCCTTGTATATCCTGTTTTTATACCGTTTCCGCCTTCAAACTCTCCTAAAATACGGTTTTTGTTATACAGATATCTTGTACCCTGCACTCCCCTTATCTGATAATTTTTTGTTGCTACTACCTGGCAAAACAGCGGATTTTTCATAGCATAAGCGCAAAGAAATGCCAAATCGTTACTTGTGGTATAGTGACCATCACTTCTTAATCCGCAAGGATCTGCAAAATGTGTATTCTTTAAACCCAACTCCTGTGCTTTCATATTCATCTGATAAATAAATTCATCTGTACTTCCGCTTGTTAATATTGCAAGGGCGTGGGCAGCATCGTTTCCTGAAGCCATCATAAGCCCATATAAAAGTTCCATTCCTGTAAGAACTTCACCCTTTTTTAAATAAATTGATGAGCCTTCTATTCCTATAGCTTCGTCAGGCACTGTATATTCTTTTTCTAAATCAAGGTTTTCAATAACTAAAACTGCCGTCATTACTTTTGTGGTACTTGCCATTGGCATTTTACTATCACCATTACAAGAATATAAAACTCTGCCTGAAGTCTGTTCTATTACCGTATACGCACTTAAAGAAGCGCATTTTGGCGTTACATTAAATGCAGTAACGCTTATTAAAATCAGCAAAACTGCTAAAAATTTTTTCATAATAATCACCTTAAAAATAAAAATAGGATAAATTCCTTTATCCTATTTTGCGTTTTAATGTAATTTTAAATACCGGTATCTTCTTCCTGTTTAATGTTTTTTATTTGTTCAAAAACTTGCGGAACAAGATCTATTAATTTATCATAACTTGTGTTTTTCTGAATCGGTAAAAATCTTATTGCTTCACCTGAAAGCACTAAAAAACCGTTGGGTTTAACTGAAATACCTGCGCCTGATGCCCCAAGAAACGGAAAATCTTCTTTTTTGCTGTTTTCAAAATCATACTCGCCACCACCGGAAACAAAACCAAAAGATACTTGCGAAACAGGTATCACTGTTGCACCGTTAGGCGCAACTACCGCGTTGCCGATAACTTTATCCACATCTATCATTTTATTAAGATTTTCCATTGTTGCGCCAATTATGTTTTCAATCGGATGCTTTTCCATTTTTTCTTACCCCCTGAAAATTTAATTTTTGTAAATATAATAATTATTCTTGCAAGATTGAGCCTAAATATACATTCACCTGAAAAATTAAATATTGCTTTTTCAAAAACAGGTGTTATATTAAGATTAAAATTTCCTTTTGAGATATTTGCCGCCACAGGTGCAATTAAACCAAAGGCTTTTCCTGTTATCAAAGCCGTTGTTGAAGCATCACCTGTGCCAATCAAAGCCTGAACATCAAGTTTTTTTATTCTTGAATGTTTTAGAACAATATTGAAGATCGGTGCTTTATTTTGTTTTGCTTTCTTGCGTGAAAACAGTGATGAAATAACCTTTTTTGCAGTGATGCTTTTTTTTAAAAATTTTATCCCCGACTTGAACGGGAGCATAATTTCCGCCCGTATTATTATTGCATCTTTTTCAGTGTCTGCCCAAAACCTGATACTTACAGGTATGAGAAAAACCACAAAAAAAAGCAAAAAATAAAGCACAGATCTTCACCTCAGTAAAAATTCTGTGCTTTTTTCTATTAAATTATACCTTAAATTATAATTTTTTCACCTTTAACAACTTTTTTGGAATAAATATTTTCCTCTACCTTTTCAAAACCGGGAACATCTTTTTCAGAATAAACAAGCAATGTGCCGTTATCAAAAACTTCAGTTTCGCCTTTTACAGTTTTGAATGTTTTGGGCATTATATATTTTTCCTTCAAGCCCAAAATCGCTTTGCCGTTTGTTATTTTTGTAAATATCAACAATCTGAAATCATCATAATTTTTAAGCATAAGATCAGTGTTTTCTTCATAATCAACAACAAAGTTTTCGCCGGTAAACCAGTTGTAAACAACATATTTGCCTTGTTTTAACCCTGAAATATCTTTAGCCGAAACAGTACCTTGTACCTGTTGTTCCTTTTTATCAAGGTTAAATGCAGCAAGCATTCCTGCGCCTTTATATGTGTTAAAGATTTTAAATATTTTACCGTTACTGCGGGCATCTTCAAAAAGACAATCTTTTGTTATCAAAGGATGATTTTCAAGCCTTAAAATTCTGCCGTCAGAAAATGCAAGAGGCATAATAACTTCTTTTATACTGCGGTCAAGTTTATCAGAAACATATATCGGTCCGCCGCTTAATGCCCTTAATACTGCATTCTTTTTAGCCTGATCATCATCAGACCAGAACATATCCCAATCCCCTGTATACACAGTACCCTGTGATATGCTGTTATAACTGCATTGCAAAATATGATCAACAAACCAGTTTCTGTCTTCAGGCAAAAAGTCACCACTAAAGCGGTTTACATTGGAATATGTACGGTTCCAAAAGTTTTCTACAGGCATACCCATACAGTTAATAATTTCTTTATTAAAGTATTTTTTTGTTGCCTTTTCAATGGCATTATGAAGATTTTTTGTTACCTTACCTATTCCGCCCTTAAAATAAGAAAACTGTATTGTTGAACCCTGATTATCTACTTTTACAAAATCTGCACCGCAATCTTTATAAAACTTATACTGCAAATCATAATATTTTGTAATTTTGTTTTTTTCAAAAGAATGCATTAATCTTGTTCCATCAGGATACATACCCGGAATAGTATGTTCAAAAAGTTCAGGATATCTTTTTGCTAAAGGTCCATCAGGATTAATACCATACCAGTATCCGCTTATAGGATGCCATATTCCCACCTTTAAGCCGTATTGATCTTTAACATCATTAATTGCTTTCTTTAATCCATCGGGAAATCTCTTTTTAGGCGCTTCCCAATCATTAAGTTCGCGGGAATGCATGGTTTTTATACTTATACATGAAACATCGCACCATGTATCATCAAGTATCATCCATCTTACAGGAATATCTTTATCCTTAAATTCCTGCGCTTTTTCTAAAAGATTCTTGCTTGTTACATCACATTGGAATGCATCCCAAGAACACCAACCTAAATATTCAAGATCTTCAGGGTATTTTTTGTGCTTCCTTAAAACGCCTTGCTTTTGCATAACTTTTAAGCCAAAGCCCACTGCTTTTTCAGGTAAAGAATACTCGTCCTTGCCATATGAACCTATGAGCACACATTCATTAATACTGTCGCACAAGGTGTTTGAGCACACAGCCAATGATATTCGATTGTTTTTTGCATAAAAGAACTCTGTTTTAAACATATCATCACAAACGGAATTAAGATATGTTTTATTTTCATTATTTTTATATAATATAACTTGAGTTCTATCTTTTAAGGTGCTAAGTTTACTGCTGATATGTGGTCTTTGCCAAAAGAGGTAATCCATAAATCCCGAAACATAGTTACCTTTATAATTTATACCAAAATCAAAACCAAGATTTTTAAGTGCATTAAGGTGTGTTCCAAAACCCATTATTCCTTCTGCATTATATCCGCCACTAAGATACAGTGCAAAACTGTTATCTTCCTGTTTTAATGTTACGGTTAAGTTTGCCGCACCGTTTTCACTTTCAAAATATAAACTTTGCTCATCACTTTGTTTTAAATTAAGAAATATCTTGCAATCCTTTTTAGGTTCCCAAGGTTCTAATCTTGTGTTCACCCATGGATTTATATTTTTTAATATTACTTTATTATCAAAATACAGCGAAGTTTGCTTAAATTTATACATTATATTCACCTAATACGATATTGCATTTATTCCTTTCTTAGTAAAAATATCCGTGTTTTTATTTAGTATTGCATTTTCATTAAATTCCGAATTATATTCAATACCTAAATTTTTATATTTTGCTCCTGTCATTCTATTATAAGGTATAAGTTCAACCAAAACATTATCTTTATAAGGAAGCAAAAATTCAGCAATACCTTTTAAATTTTTATCAGTATCTGTTATTGATGGAATCAACGGAACACGTATCGTTACAAATCTTTTTGCTAATATTTTGCGTGCGTTTTCTAATATTAATTTATTACTTACACCTGTATATCTGATATGTTCATCATCATCAATTAACTTTATGTCCATAAAAATTTCGTCAATTTTATCCGTTACTTTTAAAAAATCTTCTGTTTTAACATATCCGCAGGTTTCAACTGCTGTTTTTATATTTTGAAGATACTTTATTGTTTCAAGAATAAAATCACCGTGGCACAGCGGTTCGCCCCCTGAAAAAGTTACACCGCCCATATTTAAAAAAGCTTTGTTTTTTAAAAGTTTTTCAGCAAGTTGCATTGGTGTATATTCTACACCAACTACTTTTACATTATCGTTAGGGCAGATTTTTAAACATACGCCCGCTTCTTTGCATTCTTTATGGTTACAGCCTTTTTCGCATAATCCACAATGGGTGCATTTATTGGGATTTTTTGTTATTTCTTTAGTAAAACTTTGCCCTTCAGGGTTATGGCACCACACGCATCTTAACGGACACCCCTTAAAAAACACTGTGGTGCGCAAGCCCGAACCATCATGTAAACCAAATTCTTTTATATCGAAAATTAAACTATTCATTAAATTCTTGCCTTAAAATCAAGTGATCCTGATATTCTTTATCAAGTTCAACAAAATACGCACTCCAACCCCAAATACGAACAATGAGATTTGTATAGTTTTCAGGATGTTTTTGCGCATCAAGAAGCCTTTGACGGTTAATTGAATTAAGTTGCAACTGATGTCCACCTAAATCAATATACTGCTTAACGAGTTTTGCAACCTGATCTATACCCTCATCAGTATCAAATATAGTAGAATGGAATTCCATGGTTAAAGGTCCGCCGTTTATTGCCCTTTGAAGCGGTGGTTTTGCAAAAGATTGTATTACGGAAAAAGGACCTTTTGATTTTACATAAATACTTGGTGAATAGTTTGCACCAAAGGGTTCGCCCTTTCTTCTGCCATCGGCAGAAGCATTTATTTCATTGGCGTGCCATAAATAATACATTGCAGAACCTGATCCTGTTCTAAATATTCCACCCCTTTGATTTTTCTTGCCTTTTACTGAATCAGCATGCCAGCCAATAATGGTTGACGCGATATTATCAACGCTATCAATGTTATCGCCCATCTTTGCATCTTCAAATCGGCAAGTATGAAGAATTTCTTCAAAGCCTTTGAAATCGTTTTTAACTGCTTCCAACATATCTTTTTTAGAAATATCTTTTTTATCAAAAATATGTGTGCGTATAGATTCAAGGGAATCTGCCGCTGTTGCAATACCTGTGCCGTGAATACCGTAATTATTATATTTTCCGCCTAAAGAAATATCTTTTGCGTTTTCAACACAGCCGGGCATTAATGTTGAATAGAAAGGTGCCGGAATAAAATATAAATTATCGTATTTTTTAAGCATAATTTCAGATTCTTCGAAAATACCTTTACGAACATATCCCATAAATTCATCAAAAGTTTCACTGTGCTCAAGATGATCAAACATTGCTTGTTCAACAATTTTAGGATATGAAAGCGCATCAATATTAACAATATCTGCTTCACCGGGTAAAATAAATTCCCAACAAGCTGCAACTGAATAATTACGGGCATCTTCAAGTTCATAACCAAGATCAACCAGACCAGGAATTACTATATCATCATTTGAGTACTGAGGGAATCCAAGCCCTGCTTTTGTTAAATATGTGCCTTCCTGATAGCGTTCAAAAGGAGTATCTTTTGAAACACGCAAATTAATCTTAGGATCGATAAGTTTAAGTTCGCAACTTGCCCTTAAGCACATCTGTGAAAGAATATTATATGCATCATTACCTTCTGTATCACAGCCGCCAAGCATCATTGACTGACCATTATCGCCAAGCTGAATGCCTACATATTTATCATTATCCCAGTTAAATGACATAAAGAATTCTTCCAAAAGTTCTTGTGCCTGTTCTTCTGTAAGAACGCCTTTTTCAAGGTCATTTTTAAGATATGGATACATATATTGGTCAAATCTGCCAACTGTGTTATGATATTCGCCTTCTGCCCAAAGGGTATAGTGAAGTATACGGAAAAACTGAAGTGCTTCAATAAAACTTTCAGCTTTTTTATGAGGAACTTTTGTTAAAAGTTCAACAACATCCCGCCTATTTTGTGCTTTGGCTTCTTCGATATATTTATCAGTTAAGTAAAAAATGCTGTCTATCTGTTCTGCCGCTGCCTGTAAAAAAGCTGCGCCTTCAACATCATTATCCTTTTGTGCTTGTTCTAATCTCAACAATATCTGTTCTTTGCTTTTATCAAGACCTATTGAAATAGCCTTATCATAACAAGGACAGCCGTTTGAAAAATATCCAAGTTCATGAATATAATGTTGGCTTTTGATTTTATCCCATTCTTCTTCATCAAATATACTTGGCACATCTGTAATTGTGCGAATAAATACTATTTTTTGGCCTTCAAGAATAACAGCCTTTTCCTGTTTAAAAACATCCCTTAATCGCATTGCCATTCTTGTTACGGGCAAAATTTCGGGGTTAGTAAAATCCGAAGCAATTTCTTTATTAAATTGTTGCCTGAAGGAATGATGTTTTTTGTTTAAAACTTGCTCATATAATTTTGTATTATACATAATTACCTCCTTAAAAATACATAAATTTCTCTAAATAAATCATAGCATACCAGTAGTCAAAAGTCAATAAAAAGTCTATGCAAAATATATAAAAAAACAGATACTGAATCAGTATCTGCTAATATAAATATGTATTTTATTTTTCTTTTTACACTATTTTATAATAACCCTTGTAATAACGCCCCAGGGCAAGCAATATGGTGTTGAACTTACAATATACTGATCGATGGGTTGATGGTGTTTAACGCCCTCAGCATCAATATAATATGCAGGAAGTGTTGTATAGTTTCCATCATGGAAGTGACCGCAGAAAATCCCCTTAATTACATCAGAATTGCTTTGAATAAGTTCAAGCATCTTTTTATCGGTTTCGTTTGTATACTGTGGATTACCGATAAGCCTACGGTCATAAACGTTTGAAGTTTCAAACCTGTTTACAAAGAAATTAGGTGCTTCTTTATCTTCTTCCTTGCCTGTTGCGATTGCAGTATGCTGAAAAATAAAAATTATATTATTATCTTTGCGCGCCTTAATAATTTCGGCTTTTAATTTTTCAACCTGATCTTCAAAATAATGTCCTGTAGTATCGTTATCAAGGCCTACAAGCACTGCCCTGTCACCTACCACTTTAGAAGCATATCGAACATCATTAGGCCAATATGGTTTTAAAATGTTTATGCGTTCTTCGTAAGGAAGCTTATCGGGAAGGTTTGTCATATTATTTTTTGAAACATCATGAATAGCAAGCGTGCAGATAAGGTTAGGTAATCTATCAAAGAAAAGTTCCTTTGCATAATCAAGTGCGCCATATGTAAGGTAATCAATTACATCACCTGCTATTACCGTAAAATCACAGTATTCAGCGGCTTTTGTAGCATTTTCTAACGCTTTAAAACAGCTTGGATGCCTGAATATCATTCCGCGGCATTTACTGCTAAGCTGAACCTCTTCATCGTTATCATCTTTTTCGCTTACAACATGAATATGTGTATCTGCCATAACCGCAACATCAACAGGTGCGCCACCTTTTTTGCTTTCGATAACGATTTCGCAGATTACCTGTTTTGTATCAGCCAACTGATAGCAATTAACGTTAGGGTTTTCGCGCATATTATCTACAGGCAGTTTTTCCTGTGCAAAAAATTCTTGCTTTGTCATTTTTCAGTTCTCCTTTTGTATATACAAGTACTTAATAAGTATACTATTGTTAATCCCTAAAATCAAGACTTATTTTATTTTTTATTTTGTTTGACAAAACTTTTCTTTTTAGATATACTTAAATGGCAATATAGTTCGAGGCGTAGCGCAGTTTGGTAGCGCGTTGCGTTCGGGACGCAAAGGCCGCAGGTTCGAATCCTGTCGCCTCGACCACAACTGACAAGTTCGAACTTTTTTATAATAAAAGAGTGTTTTGGACTTGTAATAGAAATACCGAGTAAGACCTAATGTCCTACTCGGTATTTTTCTGTTATTCTGTAATTTCTTCGGTAGTCGTTGATGTTTTCTTAAATGCTTCGTTAAATTCGCCCACTGCCGCTTCAATCAACATACGGATTTCAAGTTCGGTAACTGTAATTCCTTTTTCAGCCAACATTTCGGTTGCAGAGTCGATAGCCATATCGAGCTTTTCTTCGCCGTGCAAATCTTTATAAATTTGCTCAACTGCCTGTACGACAGTTTTAGCGACCGCTTGTTTGGTCTTATCGTTGAGATACTTCTTTGCGAGATTTTTGCACACTGTACCCAAAAAGGTAAATACGATTGTGATAACCGAATAAAGAAGTGTAGTACCGTATTCGCTGACAAAGTTTGTAATAATTTCGTTGAAATTCATAATCTTACCTCCAATAAATTAGCAGAGTTCATTAACTCGTTTTTGAATTGTTGCATAGTCGTAACCGGCGGCTGTCAGTTTCTTCTTTCGAGCAGAGCCGTTACCCCACTTGCCGTTGATAACCTCTCTTGCGATTTCATCAACCGATTTGAGAGAAGATATTGCGACTGCCGTTCCTGTCGAAGTCGTTACATAACCGCTGAAACCAGCTTTTTTGAGAGTATTAAGCATATTCGTAGCATTTGCTTTCACCGAATAAGCACCGACTTGTACTTTATACAAAGCACCCGATTTAACCATATATGTATTAAATCCAGCGTTCTTGAGGCGGTTAGCCATTCCGTCAGCGTTTGTCTTAACGGCATAAGCACCAACTTGTACCCTGTAAAGTTTCTTGGTAGTTGTGGTGTTTGTTTGCTCCGCAGTAAGCAACGCTTTAACTTCGGCTCTAAACCAATCCATATCTTTACCGAACTTTTTGAGCCAATGGTCGCAATCGCTGTGATTACTACCATAACCGGCTTTGTAGCTTTCAGCGTGTGAACTGATAGAACTTACAGGCAAATTGTAAATCTTGCAAAGATAAGCACAAAATTCGATTGCTTCCTTGAATACTGCGTTGAAATAGGTTTTATTGGTTAAACCGTCCTCACATATTTCAAACTGTACTCTGGCTTGGGGGTTATAGTTATAACTACCCTTTGCACCGCCACCGACTCCCCAACAACACATATCGAATGGTAGAGTTTGGTATGTTTCGATATTACCAGCAGCGTTCTTACCAATAAAAGCGTGAACGCAGACTTTACGATTAGTTTCACCAGCTTTATAACTTTTGTTCCAATCGTTATCGTAAACATTGTCGCCGAGGTCTGCCATTATACTATCGTAGTCTTTATCGGTAGGGAGAGGTTGAACATATCTTTTAAGGTTAGGATTGTTCGCTCCTGTCGAGTGGACTACAATACCTGTCGGCTTACCTCCTGTCATTTTAGTACCTGTGGTGTAACAATCGTTACGAGTGAGAATACATTGTTTGAGTACCATTTTAATACCTCCTATGAAACAATTTCCCAAGATTTAACTTCTTCGTATATTTTGTCAATAAACGAGTTGCCTTTGAGTGCTTTATATGCTTCGTAAAGCATTACAAAGTTTTCATACTCGTACTGACGAATAATACCTTTGTCGTGATTATGATAATAAATACGGAGCATTTCACTACGAAGCTGACATTTAGTTCCGTTTGAAATTTTACGCATACTCATTATCACAGGTGTAATAACTCCAATTAAAACACCAATTTCACCGATTAAGGTAACAATGGTTGTGAGTTCGGACATCATTTACACCTCATTCCAGCCATATACTCCCGGTTGCCAAACATTAGCATCAATGGTAGATACCCACTTTTTATTATCGTAAGATACTTTATCTCCCATAGCGTAAGCATCGTGAGAGCCAATAGGTTGCGACCATTCGGGGTATTCTTCTGTAGGGTCGCCTACTTTAGTCCAAAGAGATGCAGTCGCATCGGGAGTCCAGTCGGCTTGTGAAGTATGAGCCTGTACACAACGATAAAGATTGTTTTCGTACTGCCTCAAGTCGCCAGCTTTATATGCGACATTTTCTACCCACGGAGAGAACAAATCGGTGTGTTCAGTAGCGGTAATATCGTCAATCGAGCCACTTTCCGCAAGGGTAACAAACGCTACCGAGGTTGCGAGTTCTGTACTCGTCTGTCTTGCCGCCAACTGTTCTGTTTTCTTACCGTCTTTGACAATTTGGTCGTTTTTAGTTAAGAACTTAAACATTAGATTTTACCTCCATAATTCTTTGTAAAATTTGTCCATTCGCAGAATTAAATTGTGGGTATCTCCATAGGAAGCGTGTGCTTTCCAACTTTGGTAGCAACTATCAACTTCTTCTCGGGTCATTTTACCGTCCTTTACTCTTTGAGCAAGTTTACGGAGTTTCCGTCTTTCGTGGGATATTCGTTCGGGACGAATTTTCTTCACAATCTTTCCTGTATTTGTAAGCCGAAAACTAAAACCAAGGAAACTAATCGGTTGTGTTACAGGGAATAACTGAGTCTTCTTTTCGCTTAACTGTAATCCCAACTCGGATAACCACTTTTCAATGTCTTTTCGACATTCTTCGAGATATGCCTTATCGTGATGAATTAAAATGAAATCGTCCATATATCGAACATAATACTTAATGTGTTTCTGTTCTTTAATACGGTGGTCGATAGGGTCAAGTACCGCAAGTTGTATCAACTGTGTAACCTGTGAGCCGAGTCCCATACCGATAGTTGCATCTTCACCTTGATTGAAACTGTCAATTATACGATTTACTTCACCGACAGCCCAATCGTCATAAACGCAACGACGTATGGCATCTTTTGCAACAGAGTGAGGTGTGCTACCGAAATAATTTTTAATATCACATTTAAGTACCCAACCTTGTGTACCGTGTTTGCGATAATATTTCTGTAAATGCCTTTCCAGACGATTACGAGCATACAGCGTACCCTTGCCTATTTGACAAGCAGAATTGTCGTTTATAAACGACCTTGTTACATTTTCGTACAAATAATTGTCGCAAAGACTACGCTGAAATACTCGGTCTTTAATTCGAGTGCTGATAATATCTCGTTCTTTTGGCTCATACACCTTAAATCTCGAATATGACGAAATCTTGTAAGTATCGTCCATAAGAGATTGTTTCAAATCGAGAATATTTACCAAACCATTCTTTACATATCCGGCTACGCTGTCTTTCCACATTACATTTCTGCGACATTTGAGCATAGCGTTATAAAGATTATCGAAACTGCAAACAGAATCTCTAACTGTAAAATCATCAACTTTTATATTCATAAGATTAAAAATATTAGTCGTTGTTTGTAGCCGTACTTACTTCTGGGAGTAAACGACATCAACGCTCCTTTTTCGCCTATTTCTCATAGGACAGGGTGATAGTTCCTTGTGTGAGTGCATTGATTTCTGTCTAAATAGACCTACTTTATACGAGCATATCTCACAATCTGGGGCGACTCCGTTACTGTTGTTCGCATTGTTGTTGTTGATGTTACCTGTCGGATTAACATTACGAACATTGTTAGCGTTACCAGAGTTGCACGACCGAACGAGCTTACAACTATCAACCTATATCCTTGTATCTTTCTTCATCGGATTTCAACCATTTACGCAAAGGTTTACTAACATTCTTTACAAGTAAAGCCCAATGCTCAACTCTATCGGAATCTAATCCGTAAACTCTTTTCGCAAGGTCAATAAGACCCAAAAGGGAATCAGTCAACGACAATGCCTCAAGTTGCTTACGGCGGCGAAGACTATAATCCTCTTTGGTCGTAACAAATATTGTATTTGCTTCTCGAATAAGAGTGTATATTGATACCGCTTCATCGACTATTTTCATTGTAAAGCACCAGCGAAATGCTTTCGGAAAGTGTTTCTCGTTCTTACAGATTTTAACACTGTACTCCGCAAGTTCTTCGGCTTTGGTTATGACAACCAACTGACCCTCGCCACGCTTTGACTTAACAACTGACATAATTCCCTCCGTCTTAATACTGCTCCTGTCGGAGCAGATTTTGGATTTTAGATAATGTTACAAGCTGGGGCGACTCCGTTACTGTTGCTCGCAGTGCTGGTGTAGATGTTACCTGCCGGACGAACAATACGAACATTGTTAGCGTTACCAGAGTCGCACGACCTTGTCCATTGATACTGTGCCGAGCCATTTCTGTACTTGATTCGGTTGCTATCTACCGCAGTACCGGGAGCAGACAAATCGGAATAATTTGCATAATAAGGATAAGGCTCACCCTCGTTTATGCTATTTTCCAAACCGCCGTACAGTTCGCTACGAGAGAGCAAGAACATCAACTCCTTGCTGTCTTCATAACCGCCTCCGTCCGTAACAGTATTAAGAGCATTACGCTTGTTTACTTCGCCGATTACAGCCAAAAATTCGCTGTCCATATCGGTTAGGAAACCAGCCGATGTAACCTGTGCTGACGGTCTGTCGAAATTGTTTTTAGCAATCCACCAACTGTTAGCGGCTTTATCACTGTTGAGCCACTGCTTGACAGCCGAATGTGTCCAACGGTTAGACCCCATAATTGCTCGTTGAATATGGTTGAGGTTTTCCACCGAGCCGTCTGTTGCTCCAAGAGCAGTACCGCTTGTACCCTCACTAATGGTTGCAGTTTCGATAACATCTGTCGAATCGCTACCACTGTAAACTTTAACACTTTTTCCAGCAAGAGCTTGATTGTAGGTCATATCGAGTACAATCTGTCCACCGGCTGCTAAATCGTTAGCCAAAGTAAATTGGAAAGTCTTGCCGTTATCGGCAGTGTACCAAGGTTGCGTTACGATACTGAAATTGTATGTACCAGCCGGTAAGTCTTCCGTAGCATAATACAACGCTTCTCGGGCATCGAATTGAGCAGAAGTATAACAATCGTGGAGTTGAATTGTCATACTATGCGTAAACTGACTGTCAGCCGGAACATCGTGGTCGAAACCGATTATGTCCCATACTAACTGTGCATCGCCTTTTGTACTGATGAACTGGTCGCCGATAGCAAAAACTTTTGAGGCAAGACCCAAACGAACAACTTGCTGAACGGCACTCCAAGATGTGATTTTCACACCGCCGCCGTTACTCGCAATCGCTGCAAGGAGAATGTTCTGGTTGTCCATTTTCTCAATAAAAGTTTGCTCCGACAATAGATTCAATACTGACATTGATTTTTACCTCCTTATTCTGCGGTTGCTTCTTCGTAGTAGAGTACAGGTTTACCGCCTACGATTTGCAACTGATATAAATACTGTTTGTTTTCATCGACATTATTGATATAGATTTCTTTAATGCCGAGAGCGTTCGCCCAAGCTGACACACGATTTTGTTCGCTTGTCGCTCTGGCTGTTTCTGCCGAAATTCTTTCCTGTTCGGCAGCAATACGAGCAGTTTCGGCTTCTGCTCTTGCAATTTCAGCCTCCACTCTTGAGGCTTCAACTGATTGGATTTCCGATATTTCACCAATCAAAGAAACAAGAACATCGTAACTCTCGTTCTCTGTAATATCTGTTCCCGAGTATGCAGCGACTTCAACGCTAATAGTGAAAGATGTCGTTGTAAGTTTTCTTTGCTCGGAGTCGATAACTGAAATATCGCATTTAACAGTTCCGTCCAATTCAAGCATCCAATAGGTAATGGGAACTGTAACCGTGCCGTTTTCGTTTACAGTACCAGCGAAAGCCTTTGCTTCGTTGTCTTCTCTAACAGCGTTCATAATAACGACCGATGTAGGATTTACAGCGATAGGCTCACCCTCGTTTGTGATTTGAACTGATAGAAAACGAGAATCTGTATCATATTGTTTGGCGATGATAGATTGGAATATATTTTCCTGTGCTACATCGACCGAAAGTTGTTTAACAATAAGAGCCATATTTTAACCTCCTTACGATATAGTGATTGTCTTCCAAGAACTCCACTTACTGTCGTACAAATATCTAACATAAATTGCTGTGCAATCATAAGTGGTATATCTGTGTAAAACATAACCAGACGGATTTGAAATAACTTCCAAATAACCGGCTCTTGCGACAGGGTAATTTCTGTCGGTACTTGCGTTAGCGTTCAAATTTTGAGTGAAAATACCATTTTCTTTGTAGTCGTCCAAATCTTCCGTGTTGCTTAATGCTGCTACAAAACCCATAATTCGATAGCCATTCATTAAGATATTTCCCTCTCGAACATCGAGAGCATCTTGTGGGTCTGGTGTGTTAATACCGACCTTTTTAGACCTTAATGCTACAAGAGGTGTACCTTTGTTGAGAACAAGAGTAATAGTATCTGTATGAAGCCTATCTGTTACTCTAATTTGAATACTGTACGCATAATTGGGATTAAACTCAATTACACCGCTACTATTCGATAATTCAAGAGTAGCAAATTCAAATGTTGACGAAGTAAACGAAACTGTCATATTACACCAACCCGAATAACTACCTCCATTTTGAGCGTATCTAAACTTACCAGATACGAGTGTATTCTTTACAACATTGTTTACAGTAATCGGGGACATTTTTCCCGAAAAACTCAACTGCACCGTTGCCTCTACCTCATTCTTGCGGCGAATAGTGTAATGGTCGATTGATATATCGGAATAATCTATAACAGTGATATTTTTCGACACTGCCGTAGAGTAACCTCGGCTATCAATCGCCTCGACTTTGAGCGTTACTGTACCAGATACACCTATTACACCGTAATCTATAGTAGTAGTAGTAAATGTTTTACTTGTAGAGCCGACGGTAACTTTATAAGACGAAATACTTGCTCCGTTTTTGGCAGCGACCGTACCAATCGTTATTTCAAGCGTTGAATAATTCTTGATATAAAGCTGATTGCTACCTGTAATATCAACTGTTCCGTTATCATCACTATCTTTATGAGTAAAGCCAGAGAAAGTCGGTGCAGATGTATCCGAGGTAGTTTGTACTGTCGCAGTTTTGCTGACTGTACTACCAATTTGTGTACTACCGCTATATGTAGTTAAGTAAAAAGTGCCTGTAAACGATTTCTTACTTGACATATAATTGAGAATGGTTGTTCTCTGTGCCGATGTAAGAGTGATAGTTTTGTTATTAGTTCCTGTGCTACAAGTCAAGCCTGTAATTGTTAATACAGTGGTACTACCGTCTTTAATGACAAGCGTATGCGTGAACGATGCATACACAGTCCAATTCATAGTCAAAACAGGACTTGCTACATCTACTGTAAAAGTATTCACAGAATTAAGTAGCGTGTTACCTAATGTTTTGATAGTTTTTGCAGAAGATGTACCCCAAACTTGATTGTACTGTCTTCTGGCTCGAACTTTAATAGAATAGCTCGTATTTGGCGAAAGTCCTGTGATAGTCTTTGTCGCCGTTGTACCAGCCGTAGTAGAAAGTCCGTACCAAGTCGAGCCACCATCTATACTGTAATCAAAATCATCGGCTTTCGCACTTGATGTAGCCGTGATAATTACTGAACTTGCTGTCACGCTTGATGTCGCAAGAGTAACAGTCGGTGCAGAACGGTCAATCGTAGTTAAAGTCATTGTACCGCCGTGTTCTGTTACTGCCGATGTGTAAATCGCAGTAGAGAAACCGACCGAAATACTTTTTGCACCGTTACTGTTATGAGCGACAGTTATAGTACCGCTTACAGTTCCTTTTGCTGCTGGGAACTGTTCGGTACTCCACCCTGTACGAGCTTTGTAATAAACCTGTGTACCATTGATTGTTACAGTTGTCGGTCCAGTGGAATAATAAGCTACTGCACCACCAAGAGATTTCAATGTCCAAGTCAAAGTAGAGGTATTCGCTACAACATTTACGGACTCGGTAATAGTAAGTTGCATATATCGTCCGTCATAAGAATTACTTGTAAAAGTTGCCATAACCTCACCTCTAATCGTCTATATACACAATATTTGTTCCCAGCAGCACATCATCAACGATGTGGGGGAGAACTCGTATCTTGCCACATTCGGCTTGATTTTTGATATTTACCTTTGTAAATACACTTTCATCGCCGTTTACTGTCAAGATTTGCATAGCACCATACCATACCGAGAAAACACCGGGGGTAATCTGTGATGAATACTTTGTAGAGGGGTCGGCTACTTCAATTCCGTATGCGTTTACCTTTTTCGCAATAACATTACCGTCTTTTGAAAAACCAGACTCCCATACAGGATTTCCACCGTTCCAACCGCTATTGGTATAAGCAAAGCCACCAGCGTTTTGTGTATAGATTGTTGTACTTGCCTCAAGCGTGGGAGCATCGTGCATATAATATTTTTTAGAGCCGTCTTCTTGCGGTATAACCGTAGAATAAACTCCAAGCGAATTGGTAATCAATTCGTTAAATGCCAAAAGTGATTGAACGCTACTATTAAGCGTATCATTTAAGGCATTTTTTATTGTTTTAATTATCAACGATTCTCGTTTGGTTAATGGGTTAGCAGTTGCGTAACCATTGTTAGTTTCCGTTTCACCTTGTCCTTGTACAGCCGTTCCACCGTTCAAAGTAAAGGTAACATTCGTAACGATAGTGCTATGAGAGATACCGTCTTTGTCCACAAATTCGACCATATCCATAGGAAAGAGATACGGCATAGGTTTTGTAGTACATTCATACGGACGATAGGTAAACCCACCAACCGCCGAATATATTGCCTCCGAAACCGCTTGAAAATCGTGCTGAATTAAACTGTTGCCCTCGATATTGAAAGCATAAGCATCATCGCCTGTGAGATATATGTTTGAGTCTTCGTCAACAACTTGTACACCGCTTATAACAATGTCGTTTTCCAACATATCGGAAGAATAGCGTTCGGACGGTGTAATTTTTGTTGTAGTAGGCTCGTACCAAGAGAGTTGTAATTTACCCTCCCAATCTATAAAACCACAGGTAGCGGTTAATTCAGCCACCCACTGAATGATTTGACGATAAGTTGTTTCGTCCGTAGGTGCTTCGTTGATAATATAATCGCTGTTCGGTTTATCGCTTATATCTGTACCGAGCGTTACATTACATATCGTACAAGTCTGTGATAGCAAACTTTTAACTGTCATTGGAAATGTAAACAGCGACCAATCGACAGGTTTATCAAACAATACCATTCTGTCTAACGCAGAGATAGGAATAGTTGACAATTTACGATAAGGCTCGTCTATTGTGAAATACCCAATGGGTACATACTGCGTTTGAGCATTTTCCCATTTACGAGCATTATATTTAGTAACACCTACTCGTACAAAAAGTTCTGCTCCCTCGAATTTTACATTATCGAATTTGCCCCCTCCATTGTCGAGGGTAATAGCAAATTCAGCAGCAACGGCAGAGCCAATTTCAATACGAGAGCCAGATACACAAGTGCGGTCAACCGTCATTGAGCCGAGAATAACATCGGACTCCGTTATAGTAAGTGTTTCATCAACACCGTAAAAAATAATTTCTACAGTTTGTCTGTAATTTTGGTTAAAAAGGTCAAGAGCTTCTTTCGACAAAGGATACATTACACACCCGACCTTTCTACAAGGTTGAACGAAATATTACTCCACCTACCGCACTCTGCGTTATAAAGCGGAGCAGAACGGTCGCCTACATAAAATACGCTTTTAACATATTTACCTTGTTTTGCATCGAGGTAGTCAACCTCAACATATTCGGGGTCGAATTGCTGTAAAATTTTCGCACCCTCCGCAATAGTAACATTGTTCCAAGATAGCTCGATACCTACGATTTGACCGATACGATTTTTGTCCATAACAGTATCTTCGGTACGACCAGCGTTTTTATTAGACAAGTCTTCTTGCTTCCATTTATAAGTAGAGGGGCATTTAACAGCCACTCCGTCAACCGACCTTATCGGATTATAATTCATAGCCATATAAATACCCCTTTCCTTATGTTCCTACCGGTACGATTGTCTTACCGTGACGGCGATTATTTCTACTCTGTGCTTTGGTGATAGTAGATACATTGATTTCTCCGTTATTATCTCTGTCGAGAAGTTGACGGAGTAATTTGTTTTGTTCACGGAGGAGATTGTTCTGTTCTTGGTTTGCATCGTAAACACCGCTACGAATACCGTCAACAATCTGGTCGTTGTTCGCTACAGCAGTTCTGCCGTTCGAGAATTTACCAACCAATTCGTTGTGGTTTGCATAGAATAAACCGTCCTCTCCGTCTGGGAAACCTCCGTCCTTGAGGCGAGGAATACTAATAGGTTTAATGTTAAAACCGAAAGTGCTACCGCCAATAACCGGCACCCAGTCGGGAACTTCCCAAGAAAGTTTGTTTAACATTTTTATAATAAAATTAACACCGCTTTCAAAAATACCGATAATACCATTTACCATTTTCTTAATGAAATTTGTAACAGGGTTATCGTCTATATCGGAGGCGGCTTTTACACCTTTGATAGATGCAAAAATTAAGGCGATACCTAACGGAATACCAACTCCTGTCAAACACAGTAATATACCGAGTACAAGACCGAAACCAGATATAATCGCCAACGCTGCCGATAGTACAGTTTTAATTTTATCCTTTACCCAATCCCAATTTACTGCTACCGCCGTTGCTAATCCAGCAGCACCAAGTACAATAAGTGCGACACCCAAAGGAATACCGACACCTGTTACACAAAGAATGATACCGATTACCAACAATGCAGTAGATAAAATTGCCGTAATAATTGAGATAGTATTTTTAACCTTGTCGGACATTGTATTCCAACCTATTTTAGCCGTTGCAACTAATCCGGCTGCACCTAAAACAAGTAATGCTATACCAAGAGGAATAGCCGCACCTGTAAAGGTCAAACAAGCACCCAATACGAGTAATGCGGCACTTACCGCAAGACCGATAATAGTGAGAGTTTGTTTAATATCGTTAGGCAGTGCTTCCCAACCTAACACTGCGGCAGTTGCGAGTTCCGCAGCACCAACTATCATTAGACCTATACCAAGAGGAATAGCCGCACCTGTAAAAGTAAGAATTGTACCAAGCACAAGTGAAGCCGCACCAACGGCAAGACCGATAATAGTAATTGTGTTTTTAATGTTGTTCGGTAAGCCCTCCCAATTTTCAGCGACAGCCGTTGCTAATGTAGCCGCACCGCCAATCATCAAAGCAATTCCCAAGCCTGTAGCAGCACCCGAGAAAGCAAGAATAGCACCAACAACAATCAACGCTCCCGATATAATCAGCATTATGCTTGTAAACTTATCTTGCAACATTCCGTCAGCATAACCCCAATTCTCTGTAGCAGCAGATGCTAACGCATAACCGCCAACAACCATTAAGCCTAAACCGAGAGGTACATTTGCTCCCGAGAATGTAAGTATTGCACCTACTACGAGAGCCGCACCGCCAAGAGCAGCTTTTAGGTTTTCGAGATTTGCTTTTAGGTTTTCTACTACCGCAGATGTTGTATCGGATATGGGGGCAGTTTCAAACATAGAACTGTAATCGGGTGTACTACTCGATGCCGAGCCACTGTCGTTGTTACCAATAACCGTAATCTCGTCCATTCCAGCGAAAGACTTTTTAATCTTGTTTGCGGTTGCAGTAGCAGTTTCGCCGTACTCTTTTAAGACCTTTTTAGCCTTGATAAAAGTAGTCGCACCGCCCCACGCTGAAACAAACTGATTAAATGCGTTCAATGCTTTAATTATGGCATCAGCCATAGCTTCCAACGCTGGTGTTATTGCAACAATAACAGGATATAACGCAGCACCTATAGAATTTTTCAAATAAAGCGACATCGTTGACAATTTGTTCATTGAGTCAGCAGTTTCGTCACTGTACTGTGATATGTTCTGCAAACCCTCCGATACACCTTGCGTAAACATCATAAATGCACGAAACGCACCGCCGTAAATAAGTACAATATTTAGCACTTGGAAAAGACCTTTTTTAGCCTTTGCACAACTTGCGGCGGCAGATGCACCCAATGTCTTAAAGTAACCGCCAAGTTTTAACAACCCTCGTCCTGTCGCTCCTGTAACAGCTTTTACACCGCCAATTATTCTTGTGAAAAGTGATATTTTGGTATTGGCAACATCGACACCGGGAGTATTAACAGGAACATCGACTGTCTTCGGTATATCGTTTATAGCAGCAGTAGCAGATTCTATCTCACTAACTGTATCACTGATACCGCCAACATCGACCGTCGTTCCAATTTCACTTGGCACATCACCTATCGCAGAGGTAACATCTTTGATTTTGTCGCTCATTTCTCCTAACGAGCCTGTTGTTTTGGAGAGTTTTTCCAGAGGGGCAAGGTTTGAAAAATTTAGAGAAGCAATTTTCTCCAATTTAGCACAGACTTTATCTAATCCCGATGATTTCGAGATTTTCTTAATGCCTGTGAGCGTTTCTTTGAGTTTATCTAAACCCTTACTTGCTTTGTCCGATTGAGTAACGACCTCAATCTCTAATTGGTCAATCGTTGTCCCCATTTTTCATCGCCTCCTCTCGTGCTTGTCTTTCAGCGTTTCGAGCCTCGGCATACTCACGGTATTTTTGAGCCTTTTCGAGCATTTTCCTATTCTTATACTCAATAACATCTTCTTTTGTATAAGGATAAGGCTCGTCAAGATATTGTTCGACAGGCTCTTTTGACAGACCTCGTAACGCTGGAACGATTGCTTTGAGAGCATCATAAACATAGCGACCATTTAACCAAGCCAAATCATTATTTCGCTTTTGTTTCATTTTGTACGCTTTGCGATAATAAATCACTCGGTCGGCTGACCCATACCAATATTCGTCATAGGTCATACCGATAGATAGGTAAAACGGACATTGTGCCTCAAATTGTTCTGTAAAAGTTAAAGGGGAAGCTGGGCTTACCAGCTCGCTTCCCACTCGATGTTTCCCTCGTCTTCCTCTGGTTCGTCAACAAGGTCAACCAGTGGCTCGTTGTACATTTCGGAAAGTTTCTCAATGAAAGCATCTTTGTTTTTGATTTGATAGAGCAAATCTTTGATTACACTATTTTCAACAAATCTGTGGTGCATTTGGAACGCACCGGCAAACAAAGCTGGGAGCATTGTCATAGGCTTTTTGCTGATGTCAGCAGCGATAAAACCCTGTCTTTCCATAGATTCAATACTCTTGCGGTTAAATTCAAGAGTGTATTCCTTACCAGTTTTCTGGTCTTTAAGGATAATTTGTTTTGCAGCCATAATTTAATTCCTCCAAATTAAGAGTTAATTGTTACTTCTTCAATGTCGTCAGCCGGGTAAGTAATGAGTTTAGCTTCACGAGCAGAGCCAACGCTACCGCCAGAAAAACTTGTAAACACATCGCCGTGCCACTGCCAACAACCGTACTCACCATTCGCACCAAAGCGAAGCTGGTAATACTGGTCTGTACCCTCCAACGCTTTAATTTTTGCGTATGCGGCTTTGTCGTAAATATAACCAAACTCTTGGTCGGGTACATCTACCATACCGGGAGTGTATTTCTTCTGCTTACTGGACATATTGGAAATGTCAAGTTTTTCGGGAGCAGAAAAGAGTTCGGGATAACTCGTAATATCTACAAGTTTCTCAAAATTTCCGTCTTTTGTTGCAGAGTGCATCAAAAAGGTATTGATAGTAGTTTTTTCCATAACGAATTTACCTCCTGTAAATTTTTAGGTCTGTATCAACGATTGCTCTGTAACGAGCAGTAATTCTATAAACTGTTGCATCTTCCAAGTTAGGAGTAGGTTGACAAAAAGTCCTTGTCAATCCTATACCCGACAGAACATCATCGGCGGTTTTAATGATTTTCTTACATTCTTCCTTTTTACCGGCTATCTTGTTTGAATAAGCATTAACTTCGACCATTATAGATGCTGCGTTCTCGATTCTCGCAGAGTTTATAAAAGGCTCATATACCGAGTTATCCATTACCACCAAAGTACAAAGCGGTAATTTACTGCTATTAGAATACATAGAGTCCATATTTATATTGCTCGGCATTTTGCTTTTCACTATGGTATATAATTTGTTTTCAATATCTATCATTGTGAAAATACCTCCCTTGCGATTTCTACGGCTTTCTGTTCTAATTCTCTTGCGGTTTCATACATAAAAGGTCGTGACGGCATACCTTGTGTAAATCGTACTCGACCTTGTTTGGTGTCATAGTAGTACCAGCCGTCCTCTCCGTGTCCGTTACTGTCGTAAGCCCACGGCATAGTAGGGTGAGGACTTGCAGACCCTCTAACACCTGTACCAAATTCCACAAAACAAGCGTGTGAGCAATCCGTGAAAATAATACCTTTGTTTCCCTCTTTATAAAGGGTGTATTGAAAACTGTCTTGAAGTTCGCTACTTTCTACCGCTTTCAGTTCTATAATCTTGGCTTTCGCAATATTAGCACCGTCTTCAAGCAGTCGAGTGAGAAATTCTTTGATTTTCTCTTGTACTTTCTTTTCGTATTCTTCGATTTGACGAATAGCATCGTCAATATTCCCAAGAGATACGGTAATCTTGTGCATACTTACCGCACCTCTACTTTCTTCACGGCAATTAGATTAGAATTTATACCGTCCCCAATTTTCTTAACCACATAGTCAAAAGGTTTCGAGGTATCGGTTTCGTCAATCCATAATACCGATGTTTCGGTAAGAGGTAGGTCTGTATCACAAGTAACAAGAGTTCTATCATAATCAAGCACATCACCGAACTGTCGAGTCGCACTCTCTCCACTTGCTGGGGAGGTATTGATACGCAGTTCAACAGGCTCACTATAAATAGGGGTTGTTTCGCTCGTATCGTAACCGTCCTCGTCCTTGATTGGCTCGTTCTTAATCAACAAGGCATAATAGATAATTCTCTCGTTGCGTTTGAGTGTTCTCATTTCGGAATACTCGGGTAAGGCATAATATCGGAGAGCATAGATTCGGGAATGGAAGCGTTTTCGTATGTACGGTCAATACCATTCTCTTTGTGCGATATTTGACCCTCCGCACCTTGTTTGTTGTAAAGAAAAACGGCAATTTCAATCTGTCTTGACTCGTATCTCGTAGGGAGAGAAGCCTTTATATCTTCGTCCATAGGATAAAGTCGGTTTAGGATTGCCCTTTCAGCATCGGTAAGGTACATAAGTAGCAAGTCGTCTTCACTTGCATTAGCCCCGACCATTCGCCGTAGTTTTGTAAGTTTATAACTGTCTGCCACTTATGTACCCTCCTGTAAATTATTCCTCAGTTGCGGTAGCAGTTTCAGTGGTAATAGTGCCACCGGCTACATATACTTTCTTGCTGTACTCGGGAGCAGCAAAGTCAGTAGAAAGACCGGTGATTTTGCCGTGATACCACTCTGCACCATAATCAAGACCAGCCTGTCCATAAATCTGGTACTTATCAGCCGCACCTGTTTTAGCAAGGGGTTCGAGGAAGAAGTTGCCCTTTCCGGGAACAGGCATATAAACAGGAGCACAGATAGTAGGATTGAATACAAGAACTGTACCAGCCGGAACACGAGGGTTAGCGGCGATACCAACATTACCGAAAGGAGTAATGAGTTCATCAATCTTAATACCGTTGATTTCTCTTGCTGCCGGAATAACAGTAAGACCATTTGCAGAAGCATCAGCGTTTAACTGCATAATGTGAACAGAGTTACACATAAGAACAAGACTGTCAGTAGGTGCAAAGCCGTCCGAAATTGACTTAATAAGTTCTGCAACAAGCCAATAACCGAGAGATGCACCCTCTGCCGCAGTGATGTTAGATTCGATTGCGGTAATGATACCTCTGGTCTTATACGCAACATCGTCATAATTTCCGTCTTGGAAAGTTCCGTTAAGGAAAGTAAATTCGATGTCGTTTGCGATTGCTGCCATAGTGTTAGCAACTTGGAAATCGAGTTCGTTAGCTGGATTTGCTTCCTGTCCAGCGATATTCAAACCAGAAAGCTGACCCATAGAACTCTGCTTACCATAAGAGATAGCCAAAGCTCTCTGGAAAATCTGGCAAACATTACTCTCCTGTTTGCGAGTAACAAACTCGGGAGTAGGTGCTGTCAAAGATGCAGTTTCACTGATAGACGGCTGGGATTCTCCACCGCCTGTAGCATAAGACTGCGAAGTCGCAAATACCCAGTGATTAGTGTTTCGACTCTTACCACCGATAAGGGTCGAGAAAGGGGTTTTAGTATTTCCCTTGTTGAAAAGCATACCGCTATAGTTCAACAGATTATGGGAAGTCATAACATTAGCTTCATTTTTAGCCATAACATTTATTCTCCTTTGTCAATTAGTTCTTCTTGTTGTTTTCGCATTAAAGCGGCTGCACCAGCAGTATCGCCTCGTGCGAGTGCCTCGGAAATTTCAGTAGCGTAATCCTTTTTAGAGGATTTACTACCGTCACCAGCAGGTGTCCTTGGTGTACTCCTCTGTAACTCGGCTCGGAGTGCCTTTTCCGTAGCTGATTTTTGATTTGTGATAACCGCTAATAGATTTTTAGCAAGTTTCATTGTTTTATCAACATCGTCCGAAACAATGTCGTCAATTACATCTGCATAATCCTGTTCGGTTAATCCACCCGAAACGAAAAGTTTTTCTACTTCCAGACGATTACTTTTCGCAATAAACTCTTTTTCTTTGTTGTTTGCGGCGGTAATGGCTGCCTGTACCTTTTCATCGTCTGTCATACTACTGTTTTTCAGTTCGGCAAGTTCCTTTTTCACTTTCGCAAGTTCCGATGCCGTTTTGTCAAATACTGTTTTTTCCACCGACTTGGGTAAAGTGGTAGGGTCAACAAGCTGACGATTTGCGAGTACGGCATTGATTTCCTCAACTGTCATACCCTCTCGGTAATCTTCACCGAGTAATGTTTGAATATCTGCCATAAGATACCTCCTGTGTTTTTCGGTTGCTTCTCTGCAACTATATTTTGCGTTTGTCGAGTTCTCTCTCGTTTTGTCTTTTAGCGACTTCTGTGTCGTATGTTTTAACGGTTATTACCGTTTGAAACCTTATTCTTCCGTAGGATTTGGCTTATTGTTAGCCGGTACGATATTGTTATCGTCCTCATCAACATTTTCATTGAGTATAGGATTATCAGCATCAGCCTCGTCCTTTGTTTTCCACTTGTTACGAATGTAAGGTAGTGAATCAATATAGACTTGCTCGGGGTCGCCAAACAAACCGCAAGTGGTAATTGCAATTTGAGGGTGAATACCAGCCTCAAGCATATTTTGAAGACCTTGAGTCTTGGTGAGAAGATTATCGGTATTACAAGGACGAAGTTTTATATCAATATCCGATAAGCGAATATCTATGTCCTCTGTGTCCTTAACCAATTTCAAAACCAATCTCAAAAAGCGTTTTTCCGATAACTTGAACATTGATTCAGTATCTTTTGCTTTTGCAGCAGCCGCAGACCAGCCGTCACGAAGAATAACCGCTTGACCTGTATCGCCGGTAGTTCGGTTAGTTCCGTTTCTGTCGGGCATACCGCAAATAATTAACACCATTTGATACAAATGGTCGATAACTGTTTGTACTTGCTGTTGATTGAGTTCCGAAGAAACAATATCAATATCTGCCGGAGTTTGAGGGTCGCTTTTGAAAGCGATTGCACCCATTTCTTTGAGTTCTTCAAATGTTTCCTTGTCTATTCGTACATTTATGAACTTCATAAATGCTTGAATGAACTGCTCGATACCGTCAATGCGATTGGATTCTGCATTGTTGATTTGGTCGAGCAGACTCATAACCAATTCAAAAGCACCTATGCGAGAATTATTCGCTGGATATTCAATTATCGGAATATAATCGAGCAAATGTCCCTCACTGTAAGTAATTGCATCTTCGGTAATCTCATAATAAGTGTCATTGGTGTAGCAATAATACACGATAGTCTTGTCTGCCTTTTCGACCTCTTGAATAGACATAAGAGGTTTTTTACCAAAGCCTTTATAATAGACAACCCCTGTATATCGAGCATCGAGTGTATCTATCTCGAAAGGACTTTCGCCCTCTGGGACTTCTACCTCGGGAGGTAACACCATTCGATAAGCCGTACCGCAAACAAAAAATGATTCCGCAAGGTCTTTATCTTTTGTCGCTTTGTCTTGCTGAAACATAAACTCATTAAGCAGTGCAATTTTTGAAGTAACTTCCATATCCTCATTTTCGAGGGCAGTCGGTTTTTCAAGTAATTCCTTACCGCTATTGGTCGCTCTGCGAACATACTGAACAGGCTCACCAAATTCATAACCTACTTTGAAAGAAACAATCTCGTGAGCGTGGTTTTCTACGACACGATTATTTATTTCCGGGCGAACTTTCTTTTTGCGTTTGAGAATAGGCTGATTTCCTCGAAAATAGTTGTAAAGATATTCCGTTTCTTCTTTGTTCTTTTGAAAGTCTGGCAGAACGGATTGTAAAACGCTTACGATGTTATCAGCCGTAATTTCTTTCTCGTTAGTAAAGAGAACTGTTCGACCAAAGTAATTCCTAACAGGTATGGCTCTCACGATTTAACCTCCTTTGCT
>SVIH01000014.1 GCA_015069575.1 Clostridiales bacterium | reverse complement strand
CAGCAAATAGAATACTGTAAGCGTTTGAGATAAAACAAGAAAATCTTTTAAATACAAACCCAACAGTAAATTATAGGCGGATGCAATAGCAAAGAAAATTAGTCTGGCTTTTGACTGCAATGTGATTACGAATAATTTGGATATCTTCACGATAATTCCTCAATTCATTTGTAAATTCACATTGCAACAATTCGTTTTCCAATACTTAAAATCTAAAATTCAAATGATTCTTGCCCTTGATTTTGCCCTTATAATACTTTTGGGCAAGGGTAAAACGAAATAATAAGTCATAACAAGTTGAAATGAGTTTTTTGCGAAAAACCTTTTGTTTGCAAGACTTTTAGAGGATTTTATTAACCCCTAACAATAAGCGATAATAATTCACGAAATATTAGTTGTCAAATTCGGCATTTTCTATAAAAAAATCGGGCATAATTGCCCTGACTTTTATTTTTCATACAAAATTACATTTTTTCCGCCATCAGATTCATCGGTGGAAACCTTAATCAACTCGTCAAGGCTGGTGGGAACATTTTTACCAACATAATCAGCGCGAATAGGCAATTCCCTGTGCCCCCTATCAATGAGCACAGCCAATCTGATGCATTGGGGCCTGCCCATATCCATAATACAATCAATGGCAGCGCGAACCGTTCTTCCTGTAAACATAACATCATCAACAAGCACAATATTTTTGCCATTAACCTGAAAACTTGATGTTTGCTTGTTTTCGACTGTTGATTTTTCTATATCATCACGGTACAAGGTAGTATCAAGTTCAGCATACTCAGGATTTTTCCCTTCAATCTGTCCTATCTTTTGGTGAATGAATTTTGCAAGGGATACCCCGCCGCGCTTAATGCCAACAATTACTAAATCACTAGCACCATTATTTTTTTCTAAAATTTCATGAGAAATACGGGTTAAAGCCCTGTTTATCCCATCATTATTCATAATTTCTGCTTTTTTGCGCATACTGTCATTCCTTTATTGATTATCAAGTATATTTTACCATTTTGGCTTTGCTAAGTCAATTACTGTTTACTTTAATTTTGAAAAATGTTATAATGTTTTTACTAATTTTTTAAGGAGGTGTTACCCTATGCTTATACAGATTTCTGCAGGAGAATTAAGCGAATTTTGCTTTCCTGAAGGTTCATTAGGGGTAATGCCTACATTAGAGAGAATGTTTGAAGGTACAAGTGCCCATAAAAAACTTCAAAACATTTATAAAGAAGATGAATCCATTAAATATGAAAAGGAAGTTCCCCTTGAATACACAGAAAATTTTCAGGATTTTTCTTTAAAAATTCAAGGGCGCGCAGACGGAATATTCTTTGATAAAAAATCTTATTATATTCATGAAATTAAATCTACATACTGTGCTGCTGAATCCATTAAAGCACCCCTGAAGCGCGCACACAAGGCACAAATGATGATTTACGCCTGCATTTATGCACAAAAAAACGGACTAAAAGAAATAAAAGGTCGTTTAAGTTATTATTGCCTTAACGATAACAGTATTGTTGATTTTGAGTATTCATTTCCTTCTGATGCTTTATTAAGCGTTTTTAAGGAAATGATAAACGAGTATGGCATTTTAATTAAAAGCCAGATTAAATACCGCAAAAACTTAGTAAAAACTGTTGATAAACTTCAATTTCCTTTTAAAACTTATAGAAAAGGTCAAAAAGAAGGTGCAAAACAGATATATTCTGCCTTAAGTAAAAATAAAAACCTGTTTTTACAGGCACCAACAGGCACAGGAAAAACACTTATGGCGCTTTTTCCTGCTGTTAAATATTTAAAAGATGAAGATACACGCATTTTTTGTTTAAACGCAAAAAATCAAACTATGACCGTTACTGAACAAGCGCTTGATTTAATGCGAAAAGATGGCCTTAAAATCAAAAGCACTGTAATAAATGCAAAAGCAAAATGCTGTCCTATGGAAAAACAGGATTGCACCCCCGATTACTGCCCATATTCTGAGAATTATTATAAAAAAGTTCATGATGCATTACCTGAAATTTTAAAAGAAGATAATTTTAATTATGAAAATATAAAAAAATTCAGTGAAAAATATCAGATCTGTCCTTATGAACTTTCACTGGAATTATCTTTATTTTCTTCTGTTATCATTGGCGATTATAACTATTTATTTGATCCTGTAGTTTACTTAAAACGCTTTTTTGATAGTTCGGGAAATTATATTTTTCTAATTGACGAAGCGCATAATCTTATTGAACGCGGGCGGGATATGTATTCTTTTACTATTGAGCAACAAGATCTTAGAGAAATTAAAAAATTATTTAGTAAAGAACATCCTTTATACAAATCTTTTGGCAAAATATTAACGCAATTAAATAAATTAATAAAACAGTATTCTTTGACGCAGGAACTAACTGATAGTGACCTTAAAAATCTTGTTTATGCCATATTACAAAATAATGAAGTAATAAATAAATTTTCTAAAACAAGTTTAATTCCAAGCCAAGCGTCTTTATATCAAAAAGAACTTTTGCGATTTAATACTATTGTTGAATATTATAATTGTAATGATTTCAGTATTTTTGCAACAAGCAAAAATCTTTCTGTTGTATGCCTTGATCCCTCAGAATTTCTTGAGAATTCTATACAAAAAGGATCATCTTGTATATTGTATTCAGCTACGCTTACCCCTTACGATTTTTATAAAAACAGTATTTTACCAAATAGTGAATCCTTTGGTTATTTAACTGAATACCCTTTTGACCCAAATAACTTAAAAGTATTTGCGGATTATTCTATTGACACAAGATATGCTAACCGAGAAAAAAATTACAGCATTATTGCGCAAAAAATCGATAAATACTACCAGCAGGTTAAAGGAAATGTATTAATATATTTTCCGTCATATAAATTTATGAATGAAGTTTTTGCTTTTATGGAAACTTCTGCTATATTACAGCCTTCTGATGCTGATCAAACTGCCCGCCAGGCATTTTTAGATAATTTTAAAGAAAATGGTAATGTTTGCGCGTTGGCAATTATGGGTAGCCATTTTAGTGAAGGAATTGATATAAAACATTTAAACGGCATTATAATTGTTGGTGTTGCTCTGCCCCAATTTAACGAAACAAGAAACCTTATTCAACAACATTTTGAAGAAAAATACAAAAAAGGTTTTGAATATGCTTACACTTATCCGGGAATAAATAAAGTCTGCCAGGCTTCAGGCAGACTTATAAGAAATGAAAATGATAAAGGTTTTATTATTTTAATGGATGACCGTTTTAGAAAATATAAAAATCTTCTGCCAAACCATTGGAATATCACTACAATCAAAAATGATGTTATTCCTAACGAACAACAGAATCGATGATTCCGCCGCCAAGACATACTTCGTTATCATAAAGAACTACTGATTGCCCCGGTGTTACTGCACGCTGGGGCGTTTTGTGTGTTATATGCATAACACCCTGATCAATTTCAACATGAACCTGTTGGTCAGGCTGACGGTATCTGAATTTTGCAGTGCAATCAAAACTTTTTTTAGGTGGTTCACCTGCAATAAAAGTAAGATTTGATGCCTGTGATCCTTTTGAATAAAGCAAAGGATGTTCACCTTGTGCCGCATAAACGATATTATTTTTAATATCTTTATCAACAACAAACCAAGGTTCACCGCTACCTGTATTGCTTCCGCCGATTCCAAGACCGTGGCGTTGACCTAATGTATAATACATGGCGCCATCGTGGGTGCCTATTTTTTTGCCATCTAAAGAAAGTATATCGCCTTTTCCTGCGGGTAAAAAGGTGCTTAAAAATTCACGAAATCTTCTTTCACCAATAAAACAGATGCCTGTTGAATCTTTCTTTTGCCATGTATCAAGCCCTGCTTTTTTTGCGATTTCCCTTAGTTCAGGCTTTTCAATGTTGCCGATAGGAAACATAACAGGCGAAAGCTGTTGCTGATTTAATGCATATAAAAAATAAGTTTGATCTTTATTCAGATCCTTTGCCCTTAAAAGTGTATTTAATCCATCACGCTTTTCAAGGCGGGCATAGTGCCCTGTTGCTACACCTTGTGCATTTATAGAAAGTGCAAAATTTAAAAA
This sequence comes from Clostridiales bacterium, assembly GCA_015069575.1. GTDB lineage: Bacteria > Bacillota > Clostridia > Christensenellales > QALW01 > UMGS1322. The sequence goes on along the minus strand of SVIH01000014.1, from coordinate 46,376 downwards.
TGCATCAAATTTTATTTCTTTATTACATAAAACATCAGGATTAGGTGTTCTGCCCAATGAATATTCCTGTAAAAAAATAGAAAATACTTTATCCCAATATTCTTTTGCAAAGTTTACAGAATAATATGGAATACCTATTTTATCGCACACCTGACGCACATCATCATAATCCTGTTGCGCGGTGCATTGACCATCATCAGTATCTTCTTCCCAATTTTTCATAAAAATGCCAACGCAGTCATACCCCTGTTGCTTTAACAAATATGCTGCAACAGAAGAATCTACGCCACCTGACATTCCAATAACTACTTTCATTTTTTCACCTTTAAAAAAGCCCCGAAAAATTCGGGGCTTATAATTTATTTTGCTGCTTTGCCTGCTTTTTTCTCAGCCTTTAATGCTTCCTTATTTGCTTTTAATTCAGCTTTATAAGCTAAGTCTTTTTCTTTAAATTCTGCTTTAATTGCAGCCTTTCTTGCAGGATCAAAGTAATCTTCACCGTAAATATGAATCATTTCTGCCCTATATTCAGCACTGCATCTGATATAATCCCATACTGCAACAAGCATTATAAGTACGCCTAATACAATTAAAATATAGGCACCAGCATCAACAAGGAAATTATGCTTTGTATAAAAATTCATATCAAGTATTGGAAGAATAATAAGACCAACACCCATAAGTTCAGCAATAACTAATTCTATTAACTTGAACTTATTAGGAATAACGAAAGCAAAAAGAGCTGACACTGCACCTAAAATCATAAATACAAACATAAATGCATCGTCATCGTAAAAATCCATCTTACCATTTGCCTGTGTTGACATAACGCTTCCACCGATTTCACCAACAACAGGAAGTGTATTATGTAATGCATCTCTTTCAATAGTAAGGGTATAAACATCTAAAGGAAGATATACAGGACCTGAACCTTCTTCTGCCTTGCCAAGTAATACTGCAGTAGGATCAACTTCTGATTTAAGTGTGATCGCAGCGTAATATGAAAGTACCTGACCTGGATCAAGAGGAATGCTTTTAAGTTCTTTATCACTTATGCTTGAGAACTGTTGCGGTGATTTTGTATCCTGTTTTAACCATGCAGTTTTTGTATCAATAACCCTTGAAAAATCAAAAGTTGTTGCCTTTGGAACACGGATAGTTATTGTTCCTTTTGTAACGTCACGATTAACCAAAACTGATGAATTATTTTTTACATCCTTATTGAATACAACGGTATATGTTCTTAAAAGATTTTTTTGAAGATCTGCTTCTTTATTATTAACATCATAACCATATGCATATGTTGCAAAATAATATGTACATGAATCACCTGTTAACGGAACTTTTGTTTTATCAACAGTTTCAGTAAGGGCTTCATCCTTATAAAGTTCAAATGCAGGACAACTTGCTGAAGTAAACTCAGAAATATTAAATGTGCTTTGATTTTTACCTATTTTTCTATCTAATGTTTTATTATCAACATCAACATCCTGTACAGAATCAACTGCAGGAATCTGAAGATACGGAATAAAAATACATACAATAACAGCAAATGAAAGTACAGCTAAAATAATTTTAGTGAAAAAGCTGTTAATATTTAAGATCTTGTTCATAAGAAACCCCCTTATAATTGTAACACTACAATTATACTCTTTTAACTGATAATAGTCAATACCCAATGTCAAAAATATGTGTGTTTTTGGGTTAATTTACAATTTAGTAAAATTTAAATCAATAAAAAAAGTGTGTGATAAAAACCACACACCTTTTTTATTACTGAATTTCTTTAACTTTAGCTGCTTTACCAACACGATCACGAAGATAATAGAGTTTAGCCCTACGTACGCGACCACGGCGAACAACTGTAATAGAACCGATTCTGGGTGAATGTACAGGGAATGTACGCTCAACACCAACACCGTAAGCCACACGGCGAACAGTAAAGGTTTCACGAGTGCTACCATTTTTGCGAGCAATAACAGTGCCTTCAAAAGCCTGTAATCTTTCGCGATTTCCTTCAACAACCTTAACCATTACCTTAACGGTATCACCAACGTTGAAATCTGGAAGATCTGTGCGAAGCTGTTCTGCTTCAATAGCCTTAATAAGTTCCATATCTTTCTCCTTATAACATAGGTGTTCATTGGCGCGAAGCTAACGGCCAAGCGGACCACCCGAATTTATCAAGCTTAATTAATATACCATAACTTATATTTTTAAGCAAGCGTTTTTTACTGTTTTTTCAATTTTTCTAATATTTTTTTATCTTCTTTTGTTAAATTTGCCTTTTCAAGAAGGTCAGGGCGCTTTTCAAGAGTTACTTTTAACTGCATTTCCCTTTGCCATGCGGTAATCAATTTATGATTTCCACTTAAAAGAATATCAGGCACTTTTAATCCGTTAAAATCAGCAGGACGCGTATATTGCGGTGCTTCCAACAAACCATCGGAAAAGCTATCTTCATAGGCGCTATCAACACTACCTAAAACGCCATCAATAAACCGCGCAGTTGCATCAATAACCACAAGGGCAGCAAGTTCACCGCCTGTTAAAACATAGTCCCCTATTGAAATTTCACGGTCAATTAAGTTGTCAATAACCCTTTGGTCAACGCCTTCATAATGACCACATAAAATAATTATATGTTTATTTTGTGAAAGTTCTTTTGCAATATCAGGTGTTAATGTTTCACCTTGAGGGGACATATAAATGCTGATGCTATTATCTGTTTTCACATTTTCAAATGCCGAAAATATAGGTTCTGCCATCATAAGCATACCTACACCACCACCAAAGGGGTAATCATCGGTATTTTTATGTTTGCTTTTTGCAAAATCGCGGATATTAATTACTTCAATTTCAAGTATGCCTTTTTTTATAGCCCTACCTAAAATACTGCAATTTATCATAGGTTCAAGCATTTCAGGAAATACGGTAAGAACACTAATCTTCATATACAGCAACCTCTTGAAGCATATCGCCTTTTACGATAATTTGTTTTTTGTTTATATCAATATCCAACACAAAACTTTTAACAGCAGGAATTAAAACTTCGCTTTTATCGTTTTTTACAACATAAACATCATTGGCGCCAGGTTGCATAACATCTGTAACCTTGCCTATATTTTCACCTGTATCAGTTATAACGTTGCAACCGATAAGGTCAAATATAAAATATCTGCCTTCGGGAAGTTTTATTGCGTTTTTGCGATCAACACAAATATATTTATTGCGTAATTTTTCAGCAGCATCGCGGTCATATATCTTTTCAAGGAATAAAAAGGCACACTCATCCCCAAGACGAGTGCCTTTTACATTATATTTTGTATAAGTTCCTTTATCTTCCAAAAAGACATACTCCAGTTCCAAGAACCTGTCAAGCCTGTCAGAAAGACAACTAACCTTAATTTCACCACGAATACCCTGTGGTTTAAGGATCAAACCTATCCTAATGTAATCCATCAGATTATATCAACGATAACGCGCTTTTCTTCCTTTGAAGAAGCCGCTTTTACTACTGTACGGATAGCTTTTGCAATTTTGCCTTGTTTACCTATTATTTTGCCCATATCTTCCTGTGCAACACGAACTTCAATAACAGTGGCATCATCGCGCTCAACCCTTGTAATATTTACCTGTTCCTTCTGATTAACAAGCTGTTTAACTATGTACTCAACTAAATTTTCCATAAGTTTAACCTTAATTATTCAAGACCAGCGATTTTGAGTAACTTTTTAACAGTTTCAGAAGGCTGTGCGCCCTTTGCGATCCAATCTTTTGCCTGATCAATATCAATCTTGATTTCTGCAGGATCAGTCATAGGATTGTAGTAACCGATGTTTGCAATTGATTTACCGTTTCTTGCATTACGGCTTTCTGAAACAACTACACGATAGAAGGGAGCCTTCTTTGCGCCAAGTCTCTTAAGTCTGATTTTTACCATTTTTTGTTCCTCCAATAAAAATAATTTTTAAAATATTTAAGTTAAATAAACTTATCAGAATTTAGGGAAGCGACCGTGACCTTTTTTATTAAACATACTAAATCGCTTCATCATTGTTTTTGTTTGTTCAAACTGGCGTATAAGTTGATTTACTTCCTGTACGCTTGTACCACTTCCTGCAGCAATTCTTTTGCGACGGGAGGCATTTAACAAATCAGGATTTTTACGTTCTTTCTTTGTCATTGAAAGTATGATGGCTTCAATACGATCAATGCGTTTTTCATCAATTTCTGCCTGAGAAAGTTTTTGTGTATCCATGCCCGGAATAGCCGGAAGTGATTTTAAAATATCCTTCATTGAACCCATTTTTCGCATTTGTTTAAACTGATCCAAAAAGTCCTGAAGGTCAAATTTGTTTTGCTTAAGGCGATTAACGAGTTTTTCGCCTTCTTTTTCATCAAAATTTTCCTGTGCTTTTTCAATTAATGAAAGCACATCGCCCATACCTAATATACGCGATGCCATTCTATCAGGGTGGAATGGCTCTATATCGTTTAATTTTTCGCCTATACCTGAAAATTTTATTGGCTTGCCTGTAACCGCCTTAACGCTCATTGCAGCGCCGCCACGGGCATCGCCATCAAGTTTAGTTAAAATAACACCGTCAATTCCCAACTTTTCATTAAAACTTTGCGCAACATTAACTGCATCCTGACCTGTCATAGCATCAACAGTAAGCAAAATTTCAGTTGGGCGAACCTGTGATTTAATTTCAACAAGTTCATTCATTAATGCTTCATCAATATGAAGACGACCTGCAGTATCAAGAATAACCGTATCATATAGATAACTTTGTGCATATTTAATTGCTTCTTGCGCAGTTAAAACGGGGCTTTGTGTTCCCCTGTCAAAAACCGTAATATCAAGTTGCTTACCAACAACTTTCAACTGGTCAATAGCTGCAGGACGATAAATATCGCAAGCAACCAATAACGGCTTTTTGCCTTGTTTTCTTAAATATCCGCCAAGTTTTGCGCACATTGTTGTTTTACCTGCACCCTGCAAGCCGCAAAGCATATAAACACTTGGGGGTTTTGAAGAAACGGTAAGTTTTGAATGGGTTGAACCCATCAATGCCACAAGTTCTTCATTTACGATTTTGATAACTTGCTGACCTGGTGTAAGTGAGTTTAAAACTGCCTCACCAACGGCTTTTTCAGTTATCTTTTTTACAAAATCACGGGCAACAGCAAAATTAACATCGGCTTCTAAAAGTGCCATACGAACTTCGCGCATTGCTTCCTTTACATCACTTTCGGAAAGTTTACCACGGCTTTTAAGACCTTTAAATACATTTTGAAGTTTTTCGGTTAACCCCTCAAAAGCCATTTAATTTTCCTCCAGTACATTTTTTAGTATATCCGCACATTCTGATAAATCTGCATTGCTTTTTAATTTATTCAGAACATTTTTTATAGCTCTATCGCGTTTTACTATTTTTAAAGTATCTTCATAAAAACGCAATTTTTCTTCACCTTTTATAATAGCGTTGCGGACTGCCTGACGAGATATGTTTAATATTTCACCAATTTCACCTAAAGAAAGATCTTCATCAAAACGCATTCTTAAAATTGATACCTGAGTTTTTGTAAGTAACCTTTCATAAGTATCAAGCAAAATTGCCATTTCTATACCTTCTTCAAGCAAAAAAGCACCCCCAAACACAAAAAGGCTGTAAACCAAATTTGATTTACAGCCTTTATGATATAACTTATATTAATTTTTGTCAAGCGAAAATTATATAATATTTTGTGCAAAATCTTCTGCATCAAAAGGACGAAGATCATCAATGCCTTCACCAACGCCAATATACATAATAGGAATGTTCATTTCCTTGGCTATCTGAACCGCAACACCGCCCTTTGCGGTGCCATCAAGTTTATTTAAAATTATACCATCAATTCCAACGGCATCGGAAAATCCTTTTGCCTGCATTAATGCATTCTGCCCTGTTGTTGCATCTAAAACAAGCATATTCTGCCTTTTGGCTTCAGGATAATTTTTAGTAATTATTCTACCAATTTTTGAAAGTTCATCCATAAGATTTTTCTTATTATGAAGTCTGCCTGCAGTATCACAAATTAAAACATCTATTTTTCTTGCTTTAGCACTTTGGATAGCATCATAAACCACTGAAGAAGGATCAGCACCTTCTGTTCCGCGAACAATCAATGCTCCTGCTTTTTGTGCCCAAAGATCCAACTGCTCTGCTGCTGCTGCCCTGAAGGTATCTGCTGCGGCAACCATAACAGTTTTACCTTGTTTTTTATAAAAATTAGCAATTTTACCAATAGCGGTTGTTTTGCCTACACCGTTTACGCCTGTTATAAGCATTAATAATGGATATTCTTCATTTTCATCTTTTTGACAACCCTGAAGAATTCCCAGAATACTTTGACGCAAATACAAATGAATCCGTTGTGAATCGCCTGTTTTTTCTTCTTTAACTTTCGCTTTTAAATTATTTAATATTGCTTCTGTTGCATTAACACCAATATCAGCAGAAATAAGAATCATTTCAAGTTCTTCATAAAATTCATCATCAATTTCCTTATAATATTTTACAAGGTCATCAATTTTGCTTGTTATGTTTTCCTTTGTCTTCTTAAGTCCGCCGGCAAGTTTATTAAGCCAACTATCTTTATTGAATAAACCCATAATTACTCCTTATGTAAGTTTTACGGAAACAATTTTTGAAATGCCTTTTTCTTCCATAGCAACACCGTAAAGGCTATCGGCTTCTTCCATAGTAGGCTTGCGGTGAGTAATAACAATAAACTGTGTATCCTTTGAGAACTTACGAAGATATGTTGCAAAGTTGCCAACATTTGCTTCATCAAGCGCAGCCTCAATTTCATCTAAAATACAGAAAGGCGTTGGCTTTAATTTAAGCATTGCAAATAAAATTGCAATAGCGGTCAATGCCCTTTCGCCACCTGAAAGAAGGCTTAAAAGCTGTAAACTTTTTCCTGGTGGTTGCGCAACAATTTCAATGTCTGCATCAAGGCTTGTTTCACCATCCTGAAGTTTTAATTCAGCCTTTCCACCGCCAAAGAGTTCGCTGAAAGTTTTAGCAAAGTGCTTGTTGATAAGTTCAAACTGTTCTTTAAACTGCTTATCCATTTTTTTGATAAGTTCTTCGATTATCTGACGAAGATCGTTTTCTGCTTTAACAAGGTCATCCCTTTGACTTGAAAGATCATCGAAGCGTTCCTTTGTTTCAACATATTCATCGATAGCATTAACATTAACATGGCCTAATGCAGAAATTGATTTTTTAAGCCTGTTAATCTCCGTTTGTGCGCCTGTAACCTTAAATTCAGGATCTCTGAATTCTTCACAGGTTGCCTGCGTAAGCTCATATTCTTCCCAAATCCTGTTTTCAAGGTACTGAAGATCATTATCAACTTTTGATTGCTGAAGTTCAACCTTATGACGCCTTTCCCCTGCTTCATATATTTCCTGTTCAAAATGACGGCGTTTTTCTTCATTTTCTTTAATAAGGTTGTTTATCTGTTCGCGATTACCTTCTTCAATTTTTTCCTTTTCCTGAATTTTAAGAAGATCCTCTTGCATTACGCCTGTTTTAGAGATACTATCTTCTTTTTCTTTTCGTGCTTCTTCAAGTTGTTTTTCCAAAGAAACACCTTCTGCAAGAATCTTTACCTTTGCCTGATTTAGATTTTCTATTAATTCGCCTAACCTATTTGCATTATTTACCATAGTATCAAGTTCTTTTTCAAGACCTGCGCACTCAACACGGGCATCGGTAAGTTTTTGGAAAAGTTTTTCCCTTTCAAGTTGCTTTTTATTATACTCAATTTGACGGGCAGATATACTTTCGCCTTTTTCAGAATTAGAATTTTCAAAATCGCCTTCAAGGGTGTTGATATTTTCAAGTTCTTCGTCAATTTCCTTTAAGGTATCATCAAGTTGCTCGTTTTCAAGTTTAATTTCGTTTTCGGAATCTTCACTTAATTTTAAATCTGCCTTTAACTTATTAAGTTTTTCAATGTCATGGGCAAATTTAATATCAAGGGCGTGAAGTTCATCGTCCTTTTGCTTAACCTGATTTTCAAACTCAGTATATTTAATATCAAAGTTTTCAACAATCCCGTTTATGCGTGAAATTTCAAGGTTTGTTTCCTTAATAACTGCATTAAGTTGTTCGATTTCACGCTCTCTGCCTAAAATACTTGTGGTTTTTTGCCTTAAACTACCGCCTGACATAGAACCGCCTGTATTCATAACATCACCCTTTAAGGTAACAACTTTTAAGGCGTGGCCTGTTTTTCTTTGTATTGAAATACCTGTATCAAGATCATCAACAATAACCGTTCTACCTAAAAGGCTTTTTACGACTTCAGAATAGATGCTATCATAGGCAATTAAATCGCTTGCAAGACCGAACGAACCCTGCATTTTAATTACGTCACCTTCGTTGCCTTCAAGCACCCTGCCCTTTACTGCGGAGATGGGAAGGAAAGTTGCCCGACCTAAATCATGGCGGCGAAGATACTCGATTAACGCTTTGGCATCTTCTTCGGTTGGTGTAACGATATTTTGCATAGCAGAACCTAATGCGGCTTCAATAGCAACTTCATACTTCTGCGGAACAGAAATAAGCTGTGCTAAAACACCTGAAATATGTGATTTAATTTCAAGGTCCTGTTGACTTTTTGTTAAAAGATTACGAACGGCGTGGTTAAAACCTTCAAAATCTCTTTTTAATTCTTCTAAAACATGTAATCTTGACTGTGCGCCATTAAGTTCCTGTTTTAATCTTTGAAGATTCTCTGAAGCATTATCTCTTTCAAGATAAAGTTCCTGCCATTTTGTTTTTAATTCTTCTTTTTCTTTTGTTAAGCGTGTTTTTTCCCTATCATATTCTTCTGTATCGGTAAGTTGATCTTTTAACGCTTCTTCTATATTAACTTTCTGAAGACGAATCTGTTCAGATAAGATAGCAATTTTTTCTTTACGCTGTGAAATACTTGTTTTCATAGCGTTTAATCGGCTGATATTTGATTTTACATCAGAAAGTTTATTCATATTTGAAAGCATTTCTGCCTTTAACTGTTCAAGTTCAGCGCTTTCATTATTTAAAATTTCATCGCGGGTTGCAATATCTTCTTCTAAACTTTTAATTTCAGACTTTTTATCTTCAATAGCCTGTTTCTTTTCTTCTTCAACGCCTGCATCGCCGTTAATGGCATCTTCCATTGATTTCTTGCGTTTTTCATTGCTTTCAAGCTCGTTTTTTACACGCTCAATACCACTAATTAAATTTTGAATTCTTTCATCTAAAACGCTAATCTGTCCTGAAAGATTTTCATTACCTTTTGTAAGTTCAAGAAGTTCATTGCGGATATAAGAAAGTTCTGCTTCTTTATTTAAAACTTGCTGTTCCAAAGAGGCATTTTCACTGATGATTTTTTCAACCTGCTGTGTTTTTTCATTTTTTTCCTGGTCAATTCCTTCAAGCATATTCACAAAATTTGCACGCTTTTGTTCTGCAAGTTCGTTTTGAATAAGGTAAAAATTAACCTCTATTGTTCGCAATTGTTCACGGAATTGAAGATATTCTTTTGCAGTTTCTGCCTGCTGGCTTAAAGGTTCTATACGCTCTTCCAATGTATCAATAATATCGTTAATTCGTGTAAGGTTATCCTGTGTATGCTGAAGTTTTCTTTCTGCTTCTTCTTTACGGCTACGATATTTTACTATACCTGCGGCTTCTTCGAATACAGCACGGCGAACATCCTGTTTGCCTGAAAGAATGTTTTCAATTTTACCCTGACCGACAATAGAATAGCCTTCTTTACCGATACCTGTATCCTGAAAAAGCTGAACGATATCTTTTAATCGGCAACCTGTACGGTTTATGTAATATTCACTTTCACCACTGCGGTAAAGCCTACGGGTAATTACAACTTCTGAAAACTCAATATCAAGACCCTTGTCCTCATTGTCAAAAACAAGAGATACTTCGCAATATGATAACGGTTTGCGGGCTTCTGTACCTTTAAAAATGACATCAGCCATATTTGCACCGCGAAGCTGTTTTGCGCTTTGTTCACCTAAAACCCATCTTACAGCATCACTTACATTACTTTTACCGCTTCCATTAGGGCCTACGATTGCAGTTATTCCGTTTGAAAAACTGATATCAAGGCGTTCAGCAAAGGATTTAAAGCCGAACACTTCTAATCTTTTAAGAAACATATTTCCTCCAAAGTTACTTTTTAATTTTATTTAATGCTTCCTTGGCGGCTGCCTGCTCTGCACGCTTTTTGCTTGAGCCTGTTCCCCTGCCTAAAAACTTATTGTTACAATAAACCTCAACGGTAAAAACCGCATTGTGAGATGGCCCCTTCATTGAAACAAGGTTATAATCAACATCAACCGGGCCATTACGGAAAAGATATTCCTGTAATGTAGTTTTGAAATCCAACGCTCTTTCACTGGGATTTTTTAAAATTTCATCCATTACCTTTAAAATAACTTTTTCTGCTTCAAAAAATCCGCCATCAAGGTATACTGCAGCAAAAACGGCTTCCAATGTATCTGAAAGTACGCTTGGCTTATTTGCACCGCCTGTTGCCTTTTCACCTGCGCCTAAAAGAACAAAATTTGAAAGTTCAATTTTTTCTGCCGCTGAAGAAAGTGGATCTTCAGATACAATAGATGCCCTTAACCTTGAAAGTTTACCTTCATCATAATCAGGAAAATTATTATATATGTAATTGCTGATTACATTTTCAAGAACAGCATCACCTAAAAATTCAAGACGCTGATTATGTTTTACATTATGCTCTGCCCCATAAGAACAATGAGTAAGCGCATGATTTAATATTTCTTTATTCTTGAAAGTATAACCAATGTTTTTTTCTAAATCTTTCATAAAACTGTTTAGGCACAGGCTTACATTTTTATAAGCCTGTGCACTTCCTTAAAAATTATTTTTTATTTGCTTCTATGTATTTAACAATATCGCCTACGGTTTTAAGATTTTCAAGTTCATCTTCATCAATCTCGATTCCGTGATTTTCTTCAACCTCTAACAAAAGTGTGGCGATATCCATTGAATCTGCCCTTAAATCTGTAATAAGGTTGCTTTCCAGTGTAATTGTTTCTTCATCAATACCAAGAATTTCTGCAATTTGATTTTTTACATCTTCAAACATATGTTTTTCCTCCTAAAAAATATAAAGACAATTTATTCATTAACGGTCATTTGCGGAATATTTTCTTTAATAATATCCACAACACCCGCTTGAACCATTTTTATTGCTTGCGAAATATTTGCATGCATTGTATTTGCTTTTGACGAACCGTGCCCCTTAATAACAACGCCATCAACACCTAAAAGTGGCGCGCCACCATAGGCATTGTAATCCATTGCTTTTTTGATATCTTTTAACGCAGGTTTTAAAAGTAACGCGCCAAGCATTCTTATAGGCGAGGCTTTAAAAGATTTTTTCATTGTTGCAATCATAAATGAAGCAAAACCTTCCATACTTTTAAGCATTAGGTTGCCAACGAAACCATCTGTAACCATAACATCTACCCTGTCACAAAGGTCCCTGCCTTCTGCATTACCAATAAAGTTTACAAGATTTTGTTCTTTTATTAACTCAAAAGTTGCTTTTGAAAGTTCGTTGCCTTTAGTATCTTCAGTACCTACGCTTGCAAGACCAACACGAGGATTGGTAACGCCAAGAACTTTTTCCATATAAATACTGCCCATTACTGCAAACTGCGCTAAATTAACAGACTTGCAATCAACATTTGCACCACAATCAATAAGCATTGCACCTTTTTTTCCATTAGGAAGCACCGGTGCAAGCGCAGGGCGGTTAATTCCTTTTATTCTGCCAAGGCGAAGTTGTGCGCAGGCTAAAACTGCACCTGTTGAACCACATGAAACAAAGGCATCACCTTTCTTTTCTTTTAAAAGAAGTTGACCTACAACCAATGAAGAATCCTTTTTTTTGCGAATTGCTTCAACAGGATGTTCATCCATTTCAATAACTTCAGTTGCGTTTACAATTTCCACCCTGTCAGTTGGATAGTTATATTTTTGAAGTTCTTCTTTTATAATTTCTTCTTTGCCTGTAAAAATTACGGAAAAATCTTTACGTTCGTTAAGAGTTTCAACTGTACCCTTAATAATCTCCTGCGGGGCATTATCGCCGCCCATAGCATCAATAATAATTTTCATAAATTAATCACCTTGAAAGAATTTCTGCAATATCATAAAGATCTTTATCAAAATCTTTTTTCATTGAACAGGCTTCATCAATATCCATATCAAATATTTTATTTTTCTTTATACCAACGCATCTGCCCCCTATTCCTTGTTTAATAAGGTTAATTGCATGTGCGCCAAAACGGCTTGCTAATAAAACGTCATCGGCACTTGGTGAACCACCACGCTGAATATATCCAAGCACTGTTGTTCTTGTATCCATAGAAGTGCGTTTTTTAATTTCTTCAGCTAATGCTGCACCTTTTGCTGCACCTTCTGCAACAATAACAATACTTGATGTTTTACCTGCCGCTTTGCTTTCTTCAAGTTTAGTGCACAGTCCTTCATATGACCATTCGTATTCGGGAACAATTATATATTCTGCACCGCCACATATACCTGCGTACAATGCTATATCTCCACATTTATTGCCCATAACTTCAATAATACTAACTCTATCATGGCTTGCCATAGTATCACGGATTTTTGTAATTGCTTCAACAACTGTATTTACTGCAGTATCAAAACCTAATGTGTAATCAGTGTAAGCAAGGTCGTTATCAATAGTTCCGGGAATACCGATTGCAGGAATTCCAAGTTTTGTTAAAGCATTACAGCCTTTAAACGAACCATCACCGCCAATAACAACTACACCATAAATATTATTCTTTTTAATATTCTCTAACGCTTGTTTCTGTCCTTCTTCTGTTTTGAACTCAAGACAACGGGCTGTACGAAGAATTGTACCTCCCCTATTAATAATATTACCAACAGAACGGTTGTTCATAGGTATCATTTCATTTGTTATCAAGCCATTGTATCCTTTAACGACACCCACCATTTCAAAGCCGTTATATATGCCATGGCGTACAATTGATCTAATGCATGCATTCATTCCCGGTGCATCGCCGCCACTTGTAAGTACTGCTATTCTTTTTGCTTCCATTTTGTGTTTTCTCCTTATATCAATTGAATGTATTATTATATCATCTTTACAGACTTTTGAACACACCTTAAATCTATTTTTTTACTACTTTAACATTTTCAGAACCAAACTTTTCTTTTATTTTTGTAACAGTATCATCATCAAATGCAATTGTTACACCAAGTTGTTCCTTTAAACGCTCTGATTCATAATAGATTATGGCAGTTCCACTACCTTGTATATTATTAATGTTATTCTTGAATTCATCAACAAACTGCCTGTTTTGAGCATTTACCCTTATCCATACTTCAATATCAGATTGTTCGCCATCTTCTTGTACAGGACCAATACTATTAACAAGAATTGTTGGTTGCTCTTCATCACGAACACTTAATTTGCCTGTTACTACAACAATATTATCCTCATAAATATAGTTACTGCACTTTAATAATGTTTGCGGAAAAACAAGACCTGTTATTGAAGAATATAAATCTTCGATGGTTATAAATGCCATCATTGAACCGCTTTTGGTTGCTTTCTTTCTTATAGATGAAATTATGCCGATAAGTTTTATATCTTTATTATCAAGGCGCATAAGTTCATCAGACATAATATTTTCGCCTTCATCATCAATTTCCATTGTGATTTCAGAAAGGTCAAATCCAATATTTTTAATGCTTTCAATATATCTTTCCAAAGGATGCCCGCTTAAATACACGCCAAGCATTTCTTTTTCAAGCATTAAAAATTTAAGCCTTGGAAATTCGCCTGTTTCTTTAATAGAATCAAACTTAACACTTTCAAGCACCTGTACATCATCAAAAAGTGAAAGTTGACCTTCCAGGCTGTTTTTGGATCGGCTTTGTGCACCATCAAGCACTGCTTCAAACCCGCCTAAAAGAGCACGGCGCGAATATGAAGTAAAATCAAAAGCACCTGCTTTTATCATACTTTCAACCATTCGTTTATTTACATCAGACATATATACAGTACGCTCAGCAAAATCGTCCAAAGATGTAAAATTACCGTTTTTTTCTCTTTCGTTAACAATAGAATTAACGCCTGAAATACCTACATTTTTTATAGCGCTTAAACCAAACCGTATAGAATTTTCACCCCATGGCAAAAATCCTGACACACTTGAATTTACATCAGGCGGTAAAATGGTAATATTATGTTCTTTGCAGTAGCCGATATATCTTGCGGTTTTATCTTCATCGCCTAACAGTGAATTTAACATCGCTGCCATAAATTCCAGCGGATAATAACATTTTAAATAGGCAGTCTGATACGCAACTACTGCATAAGCAGCAGCATGGGATTTATTAAATGCATACTGCGCAAAAACTGCAATTTTATCAAATATCGCATTTGCAGTTTCTTCACTTATGCCATTTCTGATTGCACCGGGCACAGTAACAGTGCCGTCATCTTCAACAAAACCGTAAACGAACACCTTGCGCTCAGTTTCCATTGCTTTCTGGTCTTTTTTGCTCATGGCTCTGCGCATTATATCGCTTCTGCCTAAAGAATAACCTGCAACATCCCTAACTATCTGCATAACCTGTTCCTGATACACCATACAACCGTACGTAACTTCAAGAACATTCTTCATAATTGGGTGCTGATACTCAACTTTTTCGGGGTTTTCTTTACCAAAAATGTATTTTGGAATACTATCCATGGGACCAGGCCTGTAAAGAGCGATGCCTGCAACGATATCTTCAAAGCATGTTGGCTTTAATTCTTTCATAAATGCGCGCATACCGTTGCTTTCAAGCTGAAAAATACCATCACATTCGCCTTGACCAATAAGTTTATAAACATTTTGATCATCAAAGTTTATTGATGAAAGATCAGGTTTTTCACCTGTGCGTGATTTTATAAATTCTAAAGTATCGCGGATAACAGTTAAGGTTCTTAAACCCAAAAAGTCCATTTTTAAAAGACCTAATTGTTCAAGATACTTTGCAACATATTGGGTGGCAACCATTTCACCGTTAACACAAAGCGGAACATAAGTATCAACAGGATTTTTTGAAATAACAACACCTGCTGCATGGGTTGAAGAATTTCTTGGTAATCCTTCTAATTTTTGTGCAAAATAAATAAGTTTTTCAATTTGTGGATCAAGGCATGCTTCACGAAGTTCGGGATTAACTTTTAATGCCCGTTCTACAGTTATATCAAGTTCCCTTGGTATCATTTTTGCAATTTTATCAACATCGGCATAAGGTAAATTCATTACCCTTCCAACATCACGAATAACTGCGCGTGCCTTCATTGTGCCAAATGTTGCTATCTGTGCAACATGGTCAGCACCGTATTTGCGCTTTACGTATTCAATAACTTCTCCCCTGCGTTCAAAGCAAAAGTCAACATCAAAGTCAGGCATACTTACACGTTCAGGGTTAAGAAAACGCTCAAAAAGAAGATTATATTTTAAAGGGTCAATATTTGTTATACCTATTGCGTATGCAACAAGGCTACCTGCACCAGAACCACGACCCGGACCAACAACAATATCAACACTTCTTGCATAGTTAATATAATCCCACACAATAAGATAATATTCAACATAGCCCATACGCTTAATCATATTATATTCATAATCAAAGCGTTCTTTTATTTCATTTGTTACCTGAGGATACTTTTTATTTAAACCTTCCATACCTAATTTATAAAGATATTCTGCGGCAGTTAAACCATCAGGTACTTCATAATAAGGAATATGAATATTACCAAATTCAAAGGAAAAATTACATTTTTTTGCAATTTCAACTGTATTATCAATAGATTCAGGCACAAAATCAAAAATCTGACGCATTTCCTCTTCGGTTTTTAAATAAAACTCCTCAGTAGAAAAACGCATTCTGTTAGGATCATCCAATGTTTTGCCCGTTTGAACGCACAATAAAACATCATGCATCTGCGCATCTTCTTTATGGATATAATGAACATCATTAGTTGCAACAAGAGGAAGATCAAGTTGGCGGGCAAGTTTAATAAGTAACGGTAAAACTTGCTTTTGTTCCGGAATATTATGATCCTGAATTTCAATATAAAAATCCCCTGGAAACATATCTTTTAATCGTAAAGCAAGGTTCTGCGCTTCTTCAAAATTACCGTTTATCAGTAGTTGAGGAATATCGCCTGCAAGACAGGCAGAAAGGCACACTAATCCTTTTGAGTATTGCGCCAATAAATCATAATCAATACGGGGTTTATAATAATAGCCTTCAGTATAAGCAATGGAAACAAGCTTTATTAAATTTTGATAGCCTTCTTCATTTTTTGCAAGCAAAACAAGATGGGCATATTCCTTATCAGCTTTGCCCGCTTTATCAAAGCGTGAGCGCGGTGCAACATACACTTCGCATCCAATAAGTGCTTTAATTCCATATTTTTGCGCTGCTTTATAAAACTCAACAGCGCCATACATTACACCATGATCAGTTATGGCAAGGGCATCCATACCTGAATCTTTTGCAGTTTTAACAAGTTCTTCAATTCTTGAAGCACCATCAAGCAAACTGTATTCAGTATGCGTATGAAGATGAACAAAACCCATATTGCCATACCCTTTCTTTATTTTAATTCTTCACGCATTTTGCGTATTTTTATATATCTTTTGTTTAGCGCGGATTTAGAAATACCACTGATTTCAGATAATTCTGAAAGCGAAACATTGGGGTTATTAAGCCTTAAATCGCACGCCTCTTTTAAATGTTTTGTTAACTTTACCCCCGCTTTTAACAAAGCATTAATATCTTCCGTTTGCCTTTGGGAAGCATTGACGGTTTTTTGAATATTTGCAACTATACAATTTCCTGTGCGGTTTATATTGTTTTTCATAGCTTTATTAACGCAAACATTCTCTATTTGCATCATAGTGTTAGTTGCCCCTGACATAATAAGTGTATCAGAAACATATTCTATCTGTTCAAAAAAAACAACATTGCGCTCTTTACGATTTACAAACTTTGCATTCATTCCTTTTTCCAATAATGAATTATAAAGAAACTCTGCAAACTCATTATGGGATAAAACAAATTCAAGGCGATAACTTTTTTCAGGGTTACAAAGCACACCGCAGCCAAGAAATGCGCCGCGAAGTGATGCTTCAAAACAACCCTCACCCTGAAAAACTTTTTTATTTATTGTTCCAAATGAATAATCTTCACCTACGCCTTCAAGCAGGCCAATTTCAAAAAGCATCTGACCTTCAGGGCTATCAGGCTTAATATCCATTTTGTAAATAATATGTTTTTTGGGCTGATTTTTTTCAACTGCACTTATCTGCGGAAAATTATTATACAGGCGCTTAATAATCGAACCCATACGAATAATGACGTTTTCATTTTCACTTGAAAGTTCAAGGGTAAGACTTCCCCTGCCAAGTTTTATATTACCCGAAGAAAAAGAAAAAGCCGAAAGTTCTGATAACAAGTGACTATCTTTTGTAAAACGAAGTTTACAAAGTTCGTCCTTTGTTAATTGGGTGTAGGATCTTTCCATTTTTCACCTTCTATATCGTAATCACGATGCTCGCAAACAACTTCAAAACCATCTTTTTTAAGTTTTTTGCTGACTTCATCCGCTAAAGCGACGGACCTGTGAAAGCCACCTGTACAGCCAATAGCATAAAAAAGTTCCTGCTTTCCTGATGAAGCATACTGCGGTATTACATACTTTAACTGCTGATAAATATGCTCAATGGTGTTATTGAAACTTTCAAACCCAAAAAGATATTCTTTAACATCTTTTTCAAGCCCTGAATGTGATCTTAATTCCTGAACATTATAAGGGTTGGGTAAAAATCTGGCATCAAACATAAAATCGGCATCAACAGGAATTCCGCGTTTAAAACCAAAGGATGAAACATATGTTTTTACAACAGCTTTTTTATTTTCGCCATAAAGCCTTTCAAGAGCAAGTTTTATGTTCTTTATTTGCATTTTTGATGTATCAATCATAAAACTCGCATGCTTTTTAATAGGTTCGAGAATCTTTATTTCTTTTTCGATACATTCTAATATTGTTCCGCCCTCGTCTTTTAAAGGGTGTGCCTGTCTTGTGAAATTATAACGGTTTACGAGCACATCTTTATCACATTGCAGAAAAAGAACATCCATTGGATAATTGCTTTTATCTATATAATCAAGGGCAGCTTCAAGTTCGTGAAAATAACTTCTGCCACGGGAATCGATACCAACCGCAACTTTATTGAATTCGGGATTCCCCTGAAAACACAAATCGGCAAACTTGGTTAATAACACGCTTGGTAAATTATCTACACAAAAAAAGCCTAAATTTTCAAGAACCTTAAGTGCGGTGGTTTTTCCTGCACCTGAAAGCCCTGTTAATATAACAAATTTCATTTTTTAACCTTCCCTGAATTTCTTCGGTATATAAATTTTATCTAGATTTAAAATGTTTTGTGGGTTAATCCCTGCCTGTAACGCGATCTGAAGCATATCTTCAACTTCGCCAACATCTTCCGGATCATGCGCATCAGAAGACAGCAGATATTTTACATTTGTTTTTGCAAGATATGAAAGTTGCTCAAGTGAAAGGGATTTATGTTTATTGTTAAGTTCAATGCAAGTATCTGTTTCCATAGCCGTAATTGCAATCTTTTCAATATCATAATCAGGCATGCTTGTCCCTAAATGTGACAAAGCATCTATCCTGTATTTTTGCATAGCTTTACATAAGGCGTTTGTATTGATTTGTTTTAACCGTTCCCTGTTTCTTATAAAAAACCGAAAAAGATTTTGCCAAACAATTACAACAACATTTCTTAATTTTGTACCTTTTACAAAATAGTGCATTCCCAGAAGAACCACATCAAAAATATCTTTATAGCCTTTGGGAAGGTCTACTTCGCCTTCAGGTGAAATAAGATCAGCTTCAACACCAAAGTACATATTTAATTGTGGAAAAGCCTTTTGCGCCTCATCAAATTCCTGACGTGCTTCTTTAATTTCCCTCGATCTAAGTCCGCCTGCCAGAATAAACAGACCGTGCTCTGTTATAGCAAGACTTTTAAGACCTTTTTTGTATGCTTGTTCAGCGTTAAGGTAGGCACTTCCTTTTCCGTGGCTGAAACTTGCATGAGTATGAAAATCACCTGTTATCAATTTTCTTCTCCAATTATTATAATCTCAGGTTCAAGCATAGTATTAAAACATTCATAAACCTTTGTTTGTACATCTTTAAGTAATTTTACCATATCTTTTGCAGTGGCATTGCCTTTATTAATAATAAAGCCTGCATGTTTTTCTGAAACCTGTGCACCGCCTACTGTATATCCTTTTAAGCCTGAAGCATCTATCATTGCTGCTGCATAGCCATTTTGCGGACGCTTAAATGCTGAACCAGCGCTTGGATATTCAAGAGGTTGTGTTGTACGTCGCTTTTGTGAAAATTCTTTTATCCGTTCTTTTATTTCTTCTTTATTTCCATTTTCAAGTTTTATTTTTGCTTCAAGCACTAACATATCACTATCTGTAAACACGCTGTGCCTGTATGAAAAATCAAGTTCCTCTTTATCAAAAACTTTAATTGTACCATCGGGTAAAAGGGCTGTAACTTCGATTATAACATCCTTTAATTCGCCTTTATATGCACCTGCATTCATTACTATACCGCCACCTAAAGTACCCGGTATGCCTGAAGCAAATTCAAATCCTTTTAACGAGTTTTCAGCCGCCACTGATGCAAGACGCGACATTAAAATACCGCTTTGTGCAGTTATAACTTCGCCTTCCACTGTTGTTTTGGACATATTTGTGCCAAACCTTATAACAGCCCCGCGGATACCGCCATCAAGCACTAAAAGATTTGAACCGTTACCAATAAAAGTGATACTTACATTTTCTTGCCTGGCTTTTGAAATAATATCACACAATTCCTTAACACAGTGCGGCTCAATTAAAATATCAGCCTTTCCGCCTATCTTAAGGGTGGTATATTCATCCATTGGTGCATCAATAATATAATCAAAACCCTGTTGGGTTAAATATGCTTTAAACTCGCAAACGGACATACTGTCCCTCCCTACCATATACTCTAAAATATTATACCCTAATTACTAAAAAATTTCAATCGTTTTTTGACTATTTATTCCTTTTTTTGCAAAATTTCAAGGCAATTTTCCTGTTGTTTTATTGCTTCTGCCCCTGAAAAGATAAAACTTGCTGTTTTTAAGCCTTTTGCCTTTATATTTTCCCATCCGTTTTGAGTAAATGTATTATCATACTGTGGATTAGCAGACATAGAAATAGGAAACAATCCAATGCTTCCAAGTTCACTTTGTTGTTGATCATCTAACAAAAATTCAACAAAAGAATTCATCACATCTACTTTTTTCTCGTTGTCACATTTTAAAATGGATATATACTGAAAAAGGTCTGTATATCCTAAAAATTGAATTTCGCCATTTCGTGCATTTTCTTTTGTTTGTGCTGCGCTTAATCTATAAAAATCTCTTTGTGTACCTATCATTCTGTTGACTTTCTTAGAATAATTATATGCCTCAAAGATTTCCTGCGAACTACCAAAAAACAGCGCTTTTTCGTCATTAAATATATTGTTGCATTTATCTTTAATTGCATTAAGGCATACATAGCCATTTAGCATTGGAACACCTACTGAATAGACTGTTTTTTGTGCTTTTTTAGTTGATATTATTTTACCATCAACGCCCCACAGTTCACTTGCACCATCGCCTATCATAAAATATGCCCCCATACACCACGGAACTGCTGTATCGTATGTAACATTTAATAAATTTTGTGGCGCATTTTGGGGCTTTATTTTAATAAGTTGTTGTTCGTTCAGATTTACGCCTGTTCCCCATGAAATTATATCAGGTTTTTTCTGACCGCTATTTATAAGTTTATTGGCAGTTTCAACAGAAAGGGCTTCCACATTAACAAAAACACCGTTATGCTTTTTTTCAAAACCAGATACAATACTTTTAAGCCAGTTTGCCCTACTGCCTTTTCCGCCTTCA
This sequence comes from Clostridiales bacterium, assembly GCA_015069575.1. Classification (GTDB taxonomy): domain Bacteria; phylum Bacillota; class Clostridia; order Christensenellales; family QALW01; genus UMGS1322. Next base: position 25,177 of record SVIH01000014.1, on the reverse strand, counting down.
AAACAATCTATTTGCCACAAGGTTATAACACCGTAATAATATTTTTCCCTGCGTGAGTACATTTCGTCGATAATTTTATCAACATTTAAACTTTTATAAAGATTTTGCGGTAAAAAAATTACCGCAAGAATCATCAATACAGAGATTATCCCTTTATATATTTTTTTCATAATACATCACCAAAAAATCATATGTGAAAATATGATAAAAAATTACTTTTTTGTTTTATCGTTACCGGCTTGACTTTTTAATAATTATATTTTACAATAAGTATATATCGCTTTTTTACCCGGAGGTTTTTTAATGAAAAAATTATTATTTACGATTTTAATTACAATCGTTACTGTAATACAGATTTGCGCAAACATTTGTTTTGCCACACCTTCTGCAACACCATCGGCAGTTCCGCCGATGGATTTTAAAGTTTATTATAACAAGGAACAGAAGGTTGTTATAAATAAAGATAACAACAATTCTTCAGTTAAACTTGATTTTGTTTTTACTGCGTGGAATGAAAATTTTGATGAAGATTTCACTCTTATAAGCATCACCAACGAAGCAACAAAAGATAATTACAGTATTAACAAAAATCTTACTGTAAATGATAGTGATTACACATTTGAAAGTGATGTATATATTCCGGGCACAAAGGTTGGAAAATCTATTGAATTTACACTTAACTGGATGGATTTTTCAGGCGCTTTAAGGCAAACTTCCACAGAAATCGAAGTTGTTGCGCCAAAGCCTGAATTAACTATTGAAGCAATAGTTGATTCAAAAAGCGCAGCGCCGGGTACACTGGTACAAATAAAATATGTTATTAAAAACACAGGTAATGTTCCTGTAAAAAATATTTTAATTATAGATGAAGCAGTTTCAGATGTTAACGGCGTTGATACTTTTACAACTGACGATTATCTTTCTGTAAACGGCACAATTATAAAGTTTGTTTCAATTGTTCTTGATGGCGAACTTAACCTTTCACCTGTTGCAACCTTTACTTATGACGGCAAAGGTTATGAAAATAAAGGCGAAGAAATTAAACTGATCTCTGAAGATATATTGCCTGCAATATCCCTTACATGTGATTCATACATTGTTGCACAAAAAGGTGCTGATCACACTTTTAATTACGAGATAACCAACACAAGCACCCTTAAAATTACAAACATCCGAATCTACTCCAGCGATAGCGCTGACGCTGAACTTGTTGAAGAAATTGAAAGCCTTGATGTTTCACAATCTGCTTCCGGAAGTTACACTGTGCCTGTTGAAAAAAGCGGTTATTACAAGTTCAAAATAATTTACACTTACGAAGGCGCTGATGGTGACAAAGAACTTTCTGCAAAAACAGACAGATCCTTAAAACTTCCAAATGAAGTTTTTATGCAGGTTTCAAAAGTTGAACCTGAAAATATTACAGAACCGGGCGTAGTGAAATTCACTTTACTTATCGAAAACAGCACTAATTATGAATTACGCAACCTTGTTATTACAGAAGAATCTAACCTGATTGATAAAATCACACTTAAAAATATTATTGTTCCTGCAATGGCAAATGGAGAGCCAGGTCAATACACTTATACTGTTGAGGTTAATGTTTTAAAAGACCAAACTCCAATATTATTTAATCTTAGTTACAGCGTAAACGATGAACATTCCACAATAAACGCTTCCTATGATGTAAAATTTACAACTGTTTCAGCTTCGCCAACACCTTCTCAAACGCCAGCACCTGTAAACAAAAAAACAGATTCAGGAATACTGTGGATAATACTTGCGATTATGTTCTTGCTTATTGTTCTTGCTTTAATTATTGTTTTGATTATTCTTAAAAACAGAAATAATCCCAAGCCACAATCACCAAAGCGCAAAGCAAACGACGAATTTGATGAGTTTGAAATAGACGAAGATGGCGGTTTTTACATCGATGAATCTCAAATAGAAGATCTTGATTTAGATTCTTTTAATGAAGAAATCTCAACCGAATTTGATGATGATCTTGATGACGAAGGCGTTAAAATTTACAAAAAAAGATAATAAAAAACGGTCTGAAAAAATCAGACCGTTTTATTTTTTTAATAATTATTTTAAAACAACTTCTTTACCGTTACTTATTTTAAATGCTACCGTTTTACCTGAAACAAGTTTCATAACAAAAAGATTTTTTTCTAAGGCATAGCCCGTCATATTTCCCCTTGAAACACGCCATATATCCTGTGCCTCATCATCTTTAACAAAAACGCCTTTTTTATGCACCATAAAAACCATACTGCGATTTGGAAGATAGAAAAAATCAATAAAATCGCTTGGCATTGGGATTATTGAACGAACTTTTTTTGCCTGAATATCAAAAGCAATAACAAAATTATCAGCACCGATAAAAAGCATATGATTTTCTGTTGCAAGAATATGCGGCTCTTTATTAGTTGCACAAAGAACGCCGATACCGTAATATTCGCCTGTATCGTGATCAGTTACAGCAACCATATTCCACGCGCTTTCTGTGCCCTTTTTCTGCCCGGCATAAACGCTGCCTGCTTCACAAAGAAGAAGATCTTTTTCTAAACTTTCAAAATTAGCATATGTTTTTGTACGCACATCAATTGTGCCTAATGTAAAAATCATTTTTATGACCTCGCAATAAATTATCTTTTATTATTTTAGCAAAATTGCCATTTAAAGTCAACAATTATTACAACGGCTTCTTTTTTATTAAGCCTGCCTGTCTTGGATACTTATTGGGAGTATCCTTTATTTTTTTAATCTCTGCTATATAATGATCCGCACCTTGAACAGACTGTTTATGAACTTTTTCAAGTTTTCCGCCTAAAATATTAATGGCATTTTTGGCTTCCTCAAGTTCTTCAATAACCTGTGGTCCTTTCCACGCAAGCATACTTCCCCCACTTTTTACAAAAGGAAGGTCGTATTCAATTAAAACATTCATTCTTGCTACTGCACGGGAAAAAACATAATCAAATTTTTGCCTGTAATTAACATTTTGACCTGCGTCTTCACTGCGCGAATGAAGGGTTGTAACATTTTTTAATCCCAATTTTTCCTTTAACTCATTTAGAAACACAAGCCTTTTATTAAGGGCATCTACCAATAACACAGTAATATCTTCACGCAAAATTGCCAAAGGAACGCCCGGGAATCCTGCACCTGTACCAATATCGGCACAAAAGGCATTTTTTTTGATTAAACCTGCGCCCATACAAGAATCAACAAAGTGTTTTAAAATAACTTCATCTTCATCTGTTACTGCTGTTAAATTTACTTTTTCATTATATTCAAGCAAAAACAAAAGATATATTTCAAACTGACTTGCTTGTTTTTCATTAATACTAATACCGTTTTGGGAAAAAATGCAGGATATTTTATTTTTTAATTCACTCATTTATTTCACCTTTTTCCATACTAACAAGAAGCACGGCAATATCAGCAGGTGAAACACCGCTTATTCTGCTTGCTTGCCCTATTGACGCAGGCTGAAGTTTTGTTAGTTTCTGACGCGCTTCAATACGCAAGCCTGAAATTTTATTATAATCAACATTCTGAGGTAAAAGCCTTTTTTCAAGCTTTTGCATTTCTTTAATCTGCGCCTCTTGTTTTTTAAGATATCCGTCATATTTTATATCGGTTTCAACGGTCATCGCCTCTGCACGCGTTAAAGGTAAAAGTTCAGGAAAATATTTTAAAAGTTCAAAATATGTAAATTCTTTTCTTCTTAACATATCAACGCAAGAAACAGGTCCGCTAGGCTCTTCAAGACCTTTTTCTGCATATATTCTTTTTGTTAATTCATATGATGGTTTAGTCTTTTTTAAAAGTTCCGTTGCCTGTTGCTGACGGGCAATTTTTTCTAAATATGTGTTATATCTTTCTTCTGTAACAAGCCCTGCTTTTTTACCTATAGGTGTAAGACGCATATCTGCATTATCCTGCCTTAAACTTAAGCGGAATTCTGCGCGGGAAGTCATCATCCTATAAGGCTCATTTGTGCCTTTAACTGTTAAATCATCAACTAAAACACCAATATAACTTTCAGAACGGGATAAAATCAAAGGTTCTTCGCCTTTAATATACAGCGCTGCATTAATTCCTGCTAAAAGACCTTGTGCTGCAGCTTCTTCATAACCTGACGAACCATTAATCTGCCCTGCACAATAAAGACCTTTTACTGTTTTTACCTGAAGTGTTGGATAAAGGGCAAGTGGATCAATACAATCATATTCAATGGCATATCCTGTACGCACAATCTTTGCATTTTCTAAGCCAGGAATAGTATGTATCATATCACGCTGAACTTCAGCAGGAAGGCTTGAAGAAAGCCCTTGAAGATACATTTCATTAGTATAAAGACCTTCAGGCTCAATAAAAAGTTGATGCCTTTCCTTATCCTTAAAACGCATAATTTTATCTTCAATGCTTGGGCAATATCTTGTTCCCGTACCCTTTATATTACCTGAATACATAGGTGAACGATGAATATTATCAAGTATGATTTTATGGGTTTTTTCGTTGGTATAGGTTAAATAGCATGGAACGGGCGACTGCACTTCACCTTTAGTCAGATACGAAAAACTATATGGAACATCTTCACCGTTTTGAATTTCCATTTTAGAGTAATCAATTGTTGCACCGTCAACACGGGCAGGTGTACCTGTTTTAAAACGCTGAATAGGAATATCAAGTTTCCTTAAAGCGTCTGTTAAAAACCGTGAATTAACAAAACCGGAAGGTCCGCAATCCCTTTCCCATTCACCTGTAATAATACGGCTTTTCATATATACGCCTGTTGCAATTATCAATGCTTTAACATTATATGTTGCGCCCATTGCAGTTACAACGCCTGTTACAACGCCGTTTTCAGTTAAAATATCAGATGCCTCATCCTGAATAACTGTAAGGTTTGTTTGATTTTCAACAACATTACGCATATACAGTTGATACTTCATTTTATCAGCCTGTGACCTTAATGAAAACACAGCGGGGCCCTTGCTTGTGTTGAGCATTTTCATCTGAATAGCACACTCATCTGCACTAATGCCCATTTGACCACCTAACGCGTCAATCTCACGAACAAGATGACCTTTGCTTGTTCCCCCAATAGCAGGATTACAAGGCATAAAGGCTATTGCATCTTTTGTTAATGTCAACAAAAGAGTTTTTAAACCCATTCTTGCTGTTGCAAGGGCGGCTTCACAACCTGCATGCCCTGCGCCAACAACACAAACATCAAATTCTCCATCAAAATAATTCATATTATTTTCCCACACAAAACTTTTCAAAAATGTTATTAACGATATCTTCTGTTACCGTCTGCCCCGTTATAACGCCAAGTTCACTCCAGGCACAAGTAAGATCAATACTTAAAATATCAGGCGGCATTTCTTCAAGGCAATTTAAAAGATGCTCTCTTACATTTATCAAGGCTTGGTAATGCCTTTGACTTGTTACAGTTAAAGCATTTGATGTATCGCTTTCCTTTGCAACTGATTTAATAAAACTTATTACATTATCAATGCCCTGACCTGTTTTACAGGAAATTTCAACTTTTTGCCAATCAACAGGAAAATCAAATTCGTTATTAATTTTAATATCACTTTTATTTAACACAAACAAGCCTTTTTTATCAATTATTTTTGATATATCAAAAAAAGAAAAATCAACTTCTTCGCTTGTATCAACAACCCAAAGAACAACATCACTTTCTTCAGCGGCAATGGTACTGCGTTTTACACCTGCAATTTCGATAATATCATCACTTTCACGAATACCTGCTGTATCAAACAAGTGTACGCGAATACCGTCAAAATCAAGTATTTCATGCAAAGTATCACGCGTAGTGCCTGCAATATCAGTAACTATTGCCCTATCATATCCGCATATAGCATTAAGTAATGAGGATTTACCTGCATTGGGTTTACCAAGCAAACAAACTTTTAAACCTTCTTTTGTAATTCTGCCCCTTTGATATCCGGAAATTAAACTATCTATCTGGGGAAGCATTTTTTCTACTTCAGCTTTAATAGTTTCATAGGTATGCTGTTCATCTATTTCATCAGGATAATCTATTCCTGCTTCAATAGCCGTTAAAAGTTCTTTTATAGAATCTTGAAAACCGCTTATTTTTTGCCCTAAAGCACCGCTTAAAAGGTGTGCGGCGGCACGGGAAGCACTTTTGGTTTCTGCATCAATAATATCGCCAACTGCTTCTGCTTGTGTTAAATCAATTTTACCGTTTAAAAATGCACGACGGGTAAATTCACCGCTTTTTGCCATTGTTGCACCGTTTTTCAAAACAGTTTCAAGAATATCCTGTGCAGAGGCATATCCGCCATGGCACTGAATTTCTGCAGTTTCTTCCCCTGTAAATGAAGCGTTTTTATCAAACTTAACACAAAGACATTTATCAAGAAGAGTTTCGCCATCATAAATGCCACCATAATACATTTTACGCATTTCCATATTCTGTTTTTTAAACACCTTATCAAGACATGCGTGTGCATTTTCACCGCTGATACGGACTATAGCTACACCACCCTTGCCTGCAGGGGTTGCAATTGCCGCAATAGTTTGATTCATAAAATACTCCATTTTATTATATTTTCTTATATTATATACTTATTTTACTGCTATGGCAAATGATTTTCCACTTTTACAGTTTACATATTGTAAAAAAGAGTATATAATATTTTAAAACGAGGTGTTAAAATGTCAAATAAAAAGAAAACTTTTTTAAACGGCGCACTTATACTTGCTATTGCCGGGCTTATTTGCAAAGTTATAGGCGCAATATATAAAATACCATTAAGAAACTTTATTGGCGAAGAGGCTATGGGTATTTATACAACAGTATACCCCATTTATACCTTTTTGCTTATTTTTTCTACATCGGGAATTCCTACCGCTATTTCTAAATTAGTTGCACAAGAAAGAAGTAAAGGAAATCATAAAGGTGCACATAAAGTTTTTCTAACAAGCCTTAAGATGCTTATTCTTGTTGGAGGTTTTACTTCCTTTTTAATGCTTGCAGGTTCAACACTTATTGCTGATGTTCTTAAAGTTTATTCATGGCAACCTGTTGCTGCAATAGCATTTTCTTTGTTGTTTGTTTCGTTGCTTTCTGCCTACCGCGGATACTATCAGGGTATGCAGAATATGATGCCTACTGCAATAACACAACTTGTTGAACAGATTATCAAACTGTTTGCAGGCTTTTTCTTTGCTATCAGGTGGATTAAATACGGCCCGCAGATCAGTGCAGCAGGCGCTTTATTAGGCATTACTATATCGGAACTTATTGCATTTGTTACTATTTTCCTTATGTACCATAAGGATAAAAAGAAGATTCTTACTTTTTCTGATAACACTGACAAAACTCAAAATTTTGCAAAAAGTCTGCTTGCCATAGCAGTGCCAATGACCATTGGCGGCGCAGTTAAACCGCTTGTGGATATTATTGATTCTGTTATGGTTAAAACCATATTAGAAAACACTTTCCACTATCCTATTGAATACATTAATGCCCTTTACGGATTTTTGAAAAATGACTGCGGTACACTTATAAATATGCCCTCTGTTTTGACTGTTGCACTTTCCATGGCTCTTGTACCTGCCATCAGCGAAGCACTTACAAACAATGATAACAAAACAGAAGTTAAACGAATTAGCGCAACGGGAATTAAACTGTCTTTTGTTATTGGATTACCCTGCACTGTAGGGCTTTTTACTTTAGCGAAGGAAATCCTTTCGCTGTTGTATGTTTATGTTACAAAGGACCATGGCGGATTTTTATTTACTGCCCAGGCAAAACTTGAAACAACCGGCATATTTATGATGATTCTTGCTTTAGGAATTTTGTTTTTATCAATTATTCAGACAACTGCAGGAATTTTGCAAGGTATGGGCAAAGTAATAATTCCTGTTGTTAATCTTGGAATTGGCATGATTGTTAAAATCGTTATGAACCTTGTATTAATTCCTATTCCTGCACTTAATATTTTTGCAGTGCCTATAGGTACAGTTACATGCTACGGTATTGCCGCATTACTTGATCTTATATTTGTTATTAAATGCACAAAAACCAAACTTAATTTCACTGAAATATTGCGGCCTTTAGGTGCTTCTGTTTTAATGGCATGCTCTATTTACTTAATGAAATATATCTTAAATGCACCATTGATATTAGGTGGATCTATTTCAAAAATCATTACTGCATTTATCATTTTAATAGCAGCGGTGGTTTATTTTATAGGAATCTGTATTTTCAGCGTGTTTGATGAAAGCGATCTTAAATTTATGCCCGGCGGCAAAAAAATTGAAAAGGTATTAAAGAAAGTGGGCGTTAAAATTCGTCCTTCGGTACAATAATATGATAGTGGTTATTGGGGCAGGTTCAGGTAAAAAGGAAAATCTTACTCTTGATGCTTTTAACGCAATTAAAAATGCTGAAACCGTTGTTTTAAAAACAGAAAAAATGCCTATTGCAAACATGCTGAATGAAGAAAAAATTCCTTATATAACACTTGACCATATCTATGAAGAATCAAATGATTTTGATGAGCTAAACAAAAACATTAAGGATTTTTTGATTAACCTTGATTCACCTGTTTATGTAGTGCATGGTTCAGGGTTAGATGACACATCTGTAAGGTTATTACAAGATAAAATAGTTCTGCCCGGTGTTTCATTAAGTAATTGTGCTTTGGCGTTTTTAAATATTTCAACAGATGCTAAAAGTTACACTACTACTGAGGTTTTAGAAGGTTTTTTGCCTTCGCAACACACAGATAACATTATTACCTGTATTGATTCAGATTTGCTTGCAAGCGAAGTAAAATGTATTTTGGCTGAAATTTTTGGCGATGAGTATCCTGTGATTTTTTATACCGAAGATTTTGATGGTAATCAAGAAAAAAAAGATATTCTTCTTTACGAACTTGATATGCAGAAAAACTACAATCATACAACAAGCATTTATATTAAAAAACCTGATTTTGACGATGTTTACAAATACGATTGCTTGCATCTTTTAAATATAATGGAAAAATTATGTTCAAAAGATGGTTGCCCCTGGGATTCAACACAAACGCATGTTTCGCTTCGTCCTTACTTAATTGAAGAAGCATACGAAGTGCTTGATGCAATAAACAAAGATGACATATATAGTTTATATGACGAGCTTGGTGATGTTTTGTATCAGATAGTTTTTCATTCATGCATTGGCAAAAAATGCGGTGAATTTGATTTTAATGATATAACTGATGCAATTTCAAGAAAAATGATTCACCGTCATCCTAATATTTTTAATAACAAAAATATACAAGGCAACCTTAATGATAATTGGGAACAATTAAAAAAGGAAGAAAAAGGATTAAATACAACTTATGAAGTTATGAAGGATATTCCACAATGCATGGCTTCACTTATGCGGGCACAAAAGATTTTACATAAGAATGAAAAAGCAGGTATATTTTTTAATAACAAATCGCAGACTATTGATAAAATTACTGATTTAATAAATGAACAAAAAGATTTTGATGAGCAATATTTAGGGGATATTTTGTTTGAGCTTGTTAAACTTTGTAGCCAATGCGGAGTTAATCCTGAACTTGCTTTATATAAAAAAATTGAGTCATTTATTCAAGAACAGTCAAAAAACCCTTAAAATAAGGGATTTTTTTGAAAAAAATTCATAAAAATAGCATATTTTATTAACTGAAGTATTGACATTTATCCCAAAATATGCTAATATCAATATGTTACTAAACACTATATTGTGTATAGCAATTATAAAATAAAATATTTTTTGGGAGGAAATTACAATGAACAAGGCAGATTTAATCAATGCATTAGCTGCAAAGAATGCAATTTCAAAAAAGGATGCTGAAAAGGCTGTTAACGGCGTACTTGATCTTATCGCAGAAGCACTTAAGAATGGTGAAAAAGTTCAGATCATGGGCTTTGGTTCTTTTGAAGTTAAGGCTCGTGCTGCAAGAACAGGTAAAAACCCTGCAACAGGCGAAACAATTAAGATCGCTGCAAGCAAGGCTGTTGTTTTCAAAGCTGGTAAAGCTCTTAAAGATTCCGTACAATAATATAGAAAAATGCCGTTGCATTACGCAACGGTCTTTTTTTATATCTTTAGTTTGAATAAATTAAGGGGAATGATTATTCATTCCCCTTTTTTGTTTTGTTAAAATATTTAAATGTCATTGGCCAGATGGTTCCTGCAAACAAACATATAAGCAAATACCTTATACTATCTGCTATATAGTAATTACCTATTAAAGCATATAATGGCGATTTAAGTAATGATTTTATTAACACTACAGGAATAATGCCTAAAACAAATTTCAAAATCTGCATATGAATTGGCGCATCAGTCTTGAATTTAGTGAATTTGCTGTCAATTTCATATGAGCACCACAGCCCAATAAGGCAACCCATTATCTTATATCCGTTGGTGATGCCACCTGTTAAATTAACCATATCAATATCGCTTGGAAATTTATAAATGTGTGCATAAACAAGAAAGCAAATATCAAAAAGAATCATTATAGTAAATAACAAACGAATAGCTGTTTTATTTTCTTTATTAAAAACAGGATATAATCCAATTGCTAAAATCAATGCGATTATAAAGGAAACACCAACATCAAGGAGTGTATGAACCCCAAGATATAATCTTGAAAAAGGCACTAATACCATTAATACAATACAAACGATTTTAAGCCAGTTCTTTTTTGCCGTTATCAAAATGCTTGAAAACATTCCTACGCTTGACTGGGTATGTCCACTTGGGAAAGAATATCCCGTTGCGGCTTCGCGGGCGCTTTCAACTATTTTAAATTCAGGGTCCTGCACCCATGGGCGCGGTATTCTGAAAGCAAGTTTTAAAAACTGATTGATAACTGTGCCTATCAGCCCTACTGAAAGTATATAATATCCTTTCTTTTTATCAATACACCAATAAAGCAACAGCCCTGTTGCCATAAAAAGAACTTCATCGCCTAAATATGTAATTATAGAAAAAAATCCATCAAAGAAAGGATTTCTTAACCCTTGCAGAAATTTTAAAAAATCCATTATACACCTTTATTTTGTCGCATTAACACAGCGTTTTGCTTCTTCAGTTATCTGAGCAAAGTTACCATCATTAATAAGTTTGTGGTTTACAATATTTGAGCCTAAACCAAAGCCAACTACACCTGCTGATATAAATTCTGCCATATTGGAAGCATCAACACCGCCAACTGCAATAAGTTTTATATGTTTAAGGGGTGCCGTAACAGCCTTAACGTAGCTTGAACCCATATTGGATATGGGGAAAAGTTTAACAAAATCAGCCCCTGCCCTGTGTGCTTTTTGAATTTCACTGGGTGTTAATGCGCCGGGCATAGAAACTAGTTTAAGTTTTTTTGTATATCTTATTATTCTTGTATTTATATCAGGTGAAATAATAAATTTGCCTCCGCTTTCTTTTGTTAAACGAACTTGTTCCTTTGTTAAAACAGTTCCTGCACCAATATACATTTTGCCTTCAAAATATTGGCTTAACATTTTAATATTTTCAGCAGTTTCCTTATCGCTTATTTTACCTGTTGCATCAAATGTGATTTCAAGAAGCCGTATTCCCCCATCATACATAGCCTGTGCTAAAGGGATAAGATTATTTTTTTCAACGCCACGAACAATAACTACTATTTTATTTTCAAGTATTGATTCAATAACTTTTTTACACATTTTTAATCCTCTTCTTCTACTATTATTAAGAGCATCTGCCCATTTTTTACATACACTTTAGCTTTTTGGTTTTTAATCAATTCGTTACTTATGCAATATGAATATTCGCTGTTTATTTGTGCATCATTAAGCGGATATTTTGCATTTTCAATATTGACGCCTGTGGCTGTGCCTGAAATATTTAAAAGTGAAAAATATTTGGCTTTTTCAATGGATATAGGCTCTTTGCCAACAATCTGCATTACCGAATAATCATCTATAACTGTTGCCGTTTTTTCCTGTTTATATAAATATAAAAGAGCTGAAATATTGCCTAAGGTATGGTCAAGCCTGTTACCTGTAACGCCAATAAGTAAAAACTTGTTAAAGCCCCTTTTAATTGCTTCTTTAACAGCATAAAAGGTATCGGTATCATCTTTTACGGTAGGCAAAACGACGGTTTCAACATTAGTTTCAGGCTTACTTATAGAATCAAAATCGCCTATTATGAGATTTGCATTAATGTTAAGCATTTTTTGATGCTTTAATCCGCTATCACAGAAAATAAAATAATCGTTTTCATTTAATTTTGATTTTATTCTGTTATAATTTTTAATTTCGGCACCGCCGATAATAACACATCTTTGCATTATATTCACCACTTTTAATATATTTACATCATATTACAAACACACAAAAAAGTCAATCCATAATAAAAAAACCGCTTAAAAATTAAGCAGTTTTCTTGTTTTATAGTTTATTAACATCAGCATCGGTTATCATATGGAAGCCCGCTTGTTCCAAAGCCTGTTCAGCGTGAAGATTATCGGCAACACGCAACACAACATATGCGTGTTTTTCCGTTCGGGACATAAAGGCGTAAAGATATTCCATATTGATATGATTTTCATCTAAAACGCTTAATGCTTTTGAAAGTTTGCCCGGCTGATCGCCGATTTTAACACCAACAACATCAGTAATTTTAATTAAATATCCTTCGCTTGTAAGCGCATTAAAAGCCTTTTCGTTATCAGTTACTATTAAGCGGAGAATACCGAATTCTTCAGTATCTGCAATAGAAAGCGCCCTGATATTTATATCGTTTTTTGCCAGAGTTTCAGTTATTTTAACTAAAGCGCCCTGCTTATTTTCAACAAAAACTGTTAATTGTTTTAATGACATAATATTTCTCCTTTTTTATCAGTCGTGAAGTTTTCTTTTATCAACAACACGAACTGCTTTACCTTCAGATCGGGCAATAGATTTAGGTGCAACAAGATGCACGCTTGGATTGATACCAAGCATAGTTTTCATAGCGTTTGCAAGAGATTTTTCAAGAGTAGTAACACCTGAAACAGTATCGGTAAACTGATCGGCGTTCATTTCAACATAAACATCAAATGTATCGTTATTGTTTTTACGGTCAACAACGATCTGATAGTTAGGCTGATAACCTTCGTTTAAAAGTACGGTTTCTATCTGGCTTGGGAATACATTTACACCACGGATAATCATCATATCATCGCTTCTACCCATTGGCTTTGCCATTTTAATTAAGGTTCTGCCACAGGAACATTCTTTTCTTGAAAGCACACAGATATCACGGGTGCGGTATCTTAAAAGCGGGAAAGCTTCTTTATCTAATGCAGTAAACACAAGTTCACCTTTACTGCCTTCAGGAAGAACCTCACATGTGTCGGGATCAATGATTTCTGCCAAGAAATGATCTTCATTTATATGCATACCTGTTTGTTCTGAACATTCAAAAGCAACACCGGGACCGCTTGTTTCAGTTAAGCCATAAATATCATATGCCTTAATGCCTAATGCTTCTTCAATGCCCTTGCGCATTTCGTTGGTCCAAGGTTCTGCACCGAAGATACCTGCTTTTAATGGAATATCCTCAGGCTTATATCCCTGTTCCTTTAAGGATTCACCGATATATGCTGCATAAGAGGGTGTGCAACAAAGGATAGTTGCGTTAAGATCCATCATAAACTGAATCTGTCTTTCAGTATTACCTGATGACATAGGAAGTGTTAAGCAACCAACCTTATGGCTTCCGCCGTTAAGACCGGGACCGCCTGTAAACAAACCGTAACCGTATGCAACCTGACAAACGTCTTCATTTGTTCCGCCTGCGGCAACGATAGCACGTGCGCAGCAATCTTCCCAAAGTTCAATATCCTTCTGGGTATAAAATGCAACGACTCTTCTTCCTGTTGTGCCTGAGGTTGACTGAATACGAACACAATCCTTTAAGGGCTTTGCCAAAAGTCCATAGGGATAAGCGTCCCTTAAATCGCTTTTTGTTAAAAATGGTAATTTATGAAGATCTTCAATACCGTTGATATCTTCGGGCTTAACGCCCTTTTTATCCATTAAATCGCGGTAATAAGGAACATTTTCATAAACATGTTTAACCTGTTTTACAAGTTTTTCAGATTGAAGTTTTTTAAGTTCTTCAACGGGCATAGTTTCAATTTCTTTTTGATAATAACGCTGTTCCAATTTTTTCGCCTTCTTTTTTTGTATTTTTATTTAAGAATTATATCCTAAATCAAATGCTTTTTTGTTCATTTCAATAAATTTTTCTTTAACTGTGTTTTCAATAGCCTTAATCCATTTTTCATAAGGAATATCAAAATATTTTGCGGCTTTACCCATTAAAACAATATTAACTGCTTTTGATGAGCCTGCCTGTTCTGCTAAAGAAAGTGCATCTATTGCATCAATATCTACATTTTTATTTTTTAATTCAGTTAAGCAGTTTTCAGGATATTCTGCCGCGCCGATAATAACAGGCATAGGATCAATTTGTTGAGTATTAACAACAATTTTACCGCCTTTTTTAAGAAAAGTTGCATATCTTGCTGCCTCAAGTTTTTCAAAAGAAATAATTATATCGGCTTCGCCTTGAGTAATAATCGGTGAATAAACTTTTTCACCAAAGCGAACGTAAGTTACAACGCTTCCGCCACGCTGACTCATACCGTGAACTTCGCTAACCTTAACATCAAGCCCTTCATCAACTAAAAGCCTGCCAAGTAATTTTGATGCTAACAAACTTCCCTGTCCGCCAACACCAACTATCATTACGCTTGTTGTTTTCATTTTTTTAAATCCCCTTTCCTTAGTTAATAGCATCAAATGCGCAAAGTTGTTTGCAAACACCGCATCCAACACAAAGGGTAACATCAACTACTGCCTTGCCATCTTTAAAGGAAATAGCGGGGCAACCTAAAGACATACATCTTTTACAGGATTTACATTTATCCTTGTTTACAAGTAAGGGTTTTTGTGGCTTAACTGATTTTAAAAGCACACAAGGACGGCGTGAAATAATTACGGAAGGTTCTTCTATTTTAAGTTCTTCTTTAATAGCAGTTTCGCAAGCCTTTAAATCGTAGGGATCAACTACGCGAACACGATTGATACCTAATGCGTGGCAAAGTGCTTCTAAATCAATTTTTAAAGCAGGATCGCCTTTAATATTATAGCCTGTGGTTGGGTTCTGCTGATGACCGGTCATACCTGTTATAGAGTTATCTAAAATAATAACGGTGGAATTTGTTGCATTATAAGCAATATTTGCAAGGCCTGTCATACCCGAATGCATAAAGGTAGAATCACCGATAACAGCAACAGATTTTTGTTCGCTTTCTTCCCTTCTTGCAAGGTTAAAGCCGTGCAGTCCAGAAATTGATGCACCCATACAAAGTGTTGAATCAAGTGCTGAAAGTGGTGGTACTGCGCCTAAAGTATAACAACCGATATCGCCTAAAACTGTAATCTTATTTTTTGCTAATGTGTAAAACAAGCCCCTGTGAGGACAGCCTGCGCACATCATTGGCGGACGGTTAGGAATAATTGAATCAGCGCTTACAAAAGGTTTTTCTTCCTTATTAAATGCTTTTGCAATAGTGCTTTGTGAAAACTCACCTAAAATTGAAAACATTTCTTTGCCAACACAATCTATACCAAGTGAGCGGACAAAGGTTTCAATAACAGGGTCAAGTTCTTCAATAACATAAAGTTTTTCAACCTTTTTAGCAAAATCCTGAATTAAGTTTACAGGTAAAGGATTGGGCATACCAATTTTTAAGATGCTTGCACTATCCCCCATAACTTCCTTAACATACTGATATGAACAACCTGAGGTAATGATACCGATTTTAGTATCATTCATTTCTAAGGTGTTATAAATACAGTTTTCAGAAAATTCCTGTATTTTTAAAGTGCGTTCTTCAACAAAAGGATGACGCTTAATTGCATTCGCAGGCATCATTATATATTTTGCAGCATCTTTTTTGTAATCCTTTAAAACTGCAGGAATCTGTTCTTCAGTTTCAACAAGTGACTGACTGTGTGCAATACGTGTGCACATACGCAAAAGAACAGGTGTATCGAATTTTTCGGAAAGTTCAAATGCAGTTTTAGCAAAAGTATATGCTTCCTGTGAATCCGCAGGCTCTAACATAGGAATTTTTGATGCAATAGCATAGTGCCTTGAATCCTGTTCGTTTTGTGAAGAATGCATAGCAGGGTCATCAGCAACGCAGATAACCATACCGCCGTTTACACCTGTATATGAAAGTGTAAAAAGAGGGTCTGCCGCAACATTTAAGCCAACATGTTTCATTGCGCAAGCGCTTCTTGCACCTGCTAAACTTGCGCCAAATGCAACTTCACAGGCAACCTTTTCGTTTGGTGCCCATTCGCTGTGAATATCGTTAAATTCTGATAAATATTCAGTAATTTCAGTTGAAGGAGTTCCCGGATAACTTGAAACAACGCCTAAGCCACCATCGTGTAAACCCATTGCAACTGCCTGATTACCAATTAAAAGTTTTTTCATAATTTGTTTTGTCCTTTTTAAGATTTATTTTGTGAATCTACCAAGCCTTCACCGCCATACATTTTGCGTAAGCGTGGCTTTTCAATTTTGCCGGTGGGGTTTCTTGGAACAGATGCAAAGATGATTTTTCTTGGGCGTTTATACCTTGGAAGTTCAAGGCAGAACTCATTAACCTCGTCTTCTGTTAATTCCATTCCATTTTTAACTTCGATAATTGCGGCGGCAATTTCACCTAAACGCGCATCAGGTAAGCCAATAACTGCAACATCTTTTATTTTTTTATTTGATGCAAGGAAATTTTCAATCTGAACAGGATAAAGGTTTTCACCGCCTGTTATGATAACATCCTTCTTTCTGTCAACAAGATAAACGAAGCCTTCAGAATCCTGCATAGCCATATCGCCTGTGTAAAGCCAACCGTTTTTCAGTGTGTTTTTAGTTGCTTCTTCATCCCTATAATAGCAGGTCATAACACCTGGTCCTTTTAAGATAAGTTCACCAACTTCGCCCTGGTTAACTTCCCTGCCTTCAGTATCAACAATTTTAATTTCCCAGCCGTAGCCTGCAACACCGATTGCACCAACCTTATGTACATTTTCAACACCTAAGTGAACTGCACCGGGACCGATGGATTCACTTAAACCGTAGTTGGTATCATACTGTTGATTTGGAAAATATTCAAGCCAACGCTTGATTAAACTTTGTGGAACAGGTTGCGCGCCGATATGCATTAAACGCCAAGAAGTAAGATCAAATTCTTCTAACTTAATTTCGCCTGAATCAAGGGCGTTAAGAATATCCTGTGCCCAGGGAACTAAAAGCCACACGATTGTGCATTTTTCTTCGCTTGCAGCCTGAAGGATATTCCTTGACTGTGTACCTTTTAAAATAACCGCTTTTGAACCTGTTAAGAGGCTACCAAACCAATGCATTTTTGCGCCCGTGTGATAAAGGGGCGGAATACAAAGGAAGCAATCGTCTTTTGTCTGGCTATGGTGATTTTGTTCAACACGACAGGAATGAATGAGGCTTTGATGTTTATGTAAAATCGCCTTTGGAAAGCCTGTTGTACCTGAAGAAAAATAAATAGCCGCACCGTCTTCTTCGGTTAAAGTACATTCAGGGAAAGCACCTGAACATTCACTTATAAGATCGTTATAATCATCTGCAAAGTCAGGACAACTTCCACCTAAATAAATAAGAGTGCATTTTTTGCTGATTTTATCTGCAACTGCTTCAACCCTGCCAACAAATTCGTTACCGAAAATCAAAACATCAGCCTGGGCTAAATCAAGGCAATAATCAATTTCATCAGAAGAATATCTGAAATTAAGTGGCACTGCCAATGCGCCTGTTTTTAATATACCGAAGTAAATGGGAAGCCAATCAATGCAGTTCATTAAAAGAATTGCTACCTTTTTACCTTTGCCTATACCATTTTGAACAAGCATATTTGCAAGGCGATTTGCTTTTTCATTAAAAACTGCCCAGGTAATTTCCCTGCGGTAGTGGCGCTTATTTGTAGGCTGAACAAGTTCGTATTCGTGCCATGTTAATTTGCGTGTTTCCGCTTGATCGGGGTTAATTTCAACTAACGCCACATCATTAGCATATTTTTTTGCGTTTTCTTCTAAAAGGTGAACGATTGTCATAACTATAATCCTTTTTATAAATATAATATATTATTATATTAGCACCCATAAAAAATGTCAATCAATTACGCAAAAAACTTGGGATTTTGGCAGTTTTTTCATTGACAAATTCTCTTTAGAGTGTTAAAGTGTTTACAATTATTATAAAGAGGTACATATAAATGAACTTTTTATCTTTACAGATAAGCACAACTGCACTGATTTCAATACCAATGCTTATTTGCTTTTTTGGGCTAATGATTTTTGTTGGTTTTAAGTGCAGAAACCTTGCAAAAAGTGTTGATAACTTTGTTTTAGGTGGCAGAACTGTTGGCCCTTGGCTTACTGCTTTTGCCTTTGGTACTTCGTATTTTTCAGCAGTTATTTTTGTTGGTTACGCAGGTCAGTTTGGTTGGAATTTTGGGCTTGCTTCAACATGGATAGGTTTAGGCAACGCTTTTATCGGTTCCCTTTTAGCCTGGACTGTTTTAGGCAGAAGAACACGAATTATGACACAAGGCTTAGGCTCCAAAACCATGCCCGATTTCTTTGAAAAAAGATACGATTCAAAAACATTAAAAATTATTGCTTCTATAATCGTTTTTGTGTTTTTAATTCCGTATACTGCATCTCTTTATAACGGACTTTCTTCACTTTTTAATAATGTTTTTGCTATTCCCTATTGGTCAGTTGTTATTATAATGGCAATTTTAACAGGTGTTTACGTTGTTTTTGGCGGATATATGGCTACTGCAATAAACGATTTTATTCAAGGTATCATTATGCTTGTTGGTATCGTTGCAGTTATTATTGCTGTTTTAGTGGAAAACGGCGGCTTTAATATGGCGGTTCAAAACCTTGCTTTACAGGAAGGTAATCAATATATTTCAATGTTTGGCCCTGATCCAATATCTTTATTCTTTGTTGTTATGCTTACATCCCTTGGTACATGGGGATTACCGCAGATGGTTGGTAAATTTTATTCAATTAAGGATGAAGGATCTATTAAAAAAGGCACTGTTATTTCAACTATATTTGCAATAATTGTTGCCGGCGGTTGCTACTTTTTAGGCGGATTTGGAAGGCTTTACAGTGATAAAATGATTGAGGGCGGTTTTTATAATCCTGAAACAAATCATATTTTATTTGATAAGGTTATTCCTACTATGATGAACAACCTTTCCCCAATAATTGTTGCATTAATTATTGTACTTGTTTTAGCCGCATCAATGTCTACCCTTTCATCCCTTGTTTTAACAAGTTCTTCAACCCTTACCCTTGATGTTATTAAACCTTTTATTGAAAAGAAAAAGCAAGTTAGCGAAAAAAAATGTGTTTTTATTATGCGTTTATTTATCATTTTCTTTATCGCTGTTTCTGCTGTAATTGCAATACTTAAAGATAGTATCTGGAAAGATTCAGTATTTATTGCGCAGATGATGGGTGTTTCATGGGGCGCATTGGCGGGTGCTTTCCTTGCACCGTTCTTATACGGTTTATATTGGAAAAAGACCACCAAAACTGCCGTTATCGTTAGTTTTATCTTTGGTTGCGGATTAGAAATTGTTCAACTTCTTATCAGTATCGGATTAATCACTCCTTTGGGAGATGTTATGAACTTTATATTTAAAAACTCATTATATTCAGGCGTTTTTGCAATTCTTGGCAGTTTAATACTTGTGCCAATAGTAAGCCTTTTAACTAAAAAGAGTTTGCCTAAAGATGTTGATAATAAATTCACCTGTTATGAACAGACGGTTGTAACAAGTATAAAAGACAGTTTAGGATAAAACAAAAAATCAGTTGCTTTTTGCAACTGATTTTTTTGTATCTTTTTATTCACTAGTTTTTGCTGAGTACGTTAAAATGGTTCCTACTGGAATATTTGAAATTTCGCTAAAATTAGCATCAACGGAAACTACTTTTAAAGTATTTTCACCTGTACGTTTAAGAACCATCTTATTACCATCAAGATCTGATACTGTAACATCGTTACCGTTTTCTACTGTTGGTAATAAGCCATCCCCTGAACCACGACCAAAGTAATAGTGTTTTCCATTAAATTCCTGACAGAATTTTTGTTCTTCTGGATGCATTTCATCAAAATTTACAGGATCGCCTAAACTAAGACCAAATTCAGTTTTACCAACAAGTTTCATATTAAGTTCGTAAAGCGTATTATTTGCAAGATACTTTGTTCCCCACACCCCGCCTTTTTCCTCAAGAGTAGTATATACGGGTTCAGGCGTTGGTGTTGGCTTTGGTGTTGGCTTTGGTGTAGGAGCTTTTGTAGGTTCCTGTGTAGGTGCCTGTGTAGGTGCTTGTGTTGGTTCAGGCGTTGGATCAGCAGTTATAAAGGTAACGCCATCAGCAACAGAAGAAGAAACAGTAACGGTAGCATCTATCTTTTTAAAGCTATCATCAGCAGTTTGTTTTGCTGTGTTCAAAACTTCCATTGGACTTACGGCAGTATCTTTAACTTCAGTAACCTTAATTTCAACCTTAGCGTTTTCCTTAACGAAACCACCTTTATTTGTTGCGGTAACGATTGTTTCCATAACCGTTTTAATATCACCTGTTGCGGTAATATCCTGTGCTACACTTTTAGCATCAGCATTTACAGGTTCAACTGCTAAAACTACGCCATCTTTATCAAGATAAAGATTAAATTCAGGATTAATAGTAACTTTCAAAACCGTTACGTAGTTTTCAGGCTTAACAAAGGCTTCAGGCGCAGGCGTAACGTTATTTACACCTGTATCCGTATCTCTGTTACATCCTGCAAAGGTTAAAAGAAGCATTACTGCAAGCAGAATCGCTAAAAATTTTTTCACAAAAATCGCCTTCTTTCGTTTTTTTACACCAATATTATAGTACTATAAAAAATAAAAATCAATACCCAAATTAAAAACGCCCTGTTTACTGCAGGGCGTTTGTTTTTTTTACAAACCAAATAATGTTTTATTAAATTCTTCGGTGGGCTTTGAGCCGTATTCAGAAAGTTGGAAGGCTTCGGCATAGCGAACCTTTGAGCCTTTATCAGTACCGTATTTTTCAATAAGTTTATTTCTGAAACGAGCGGCAGTTTTTGCAAATCGAACTGAATATCCGCGTGTTGCTGACATAACTTCTTCATCAGTGGTATCCTTTGTAATATTCATACCTTTAAGCCACTCAAAGCGTTCTTTTTCACCAACGGGAACTTCTTCACCATGAGTGTAAGGAAGCCATTCGTAAACCTGACATTCGTTTAAATGAGCAATATGCAATTTAACATCAATAACGTCATCAAGATCCATAACATATGTTGCATCAAAAACAGGATTTTTGAATGCATCTTCGTTATAAACGATCACAGGCATAAAGCGCATAGCAGGAACTTCGGGACAAGTGTGCGGAACTGTTAAAAGGTAAGAAGCATCCTGAACAAGCTGCGCAGAAGCACGATGGTCAGCGTGATAATCGTTGTTACGGTGCGCAATAATTAAATCGGGGTTAAATTCCCTAATATAACGAACAAGTCTGAAACGTGTTTCTAAATCGGGCATTAAAGTACAATCTTCAACGTCACTCCAAATATCATACTGAACACCTAAATATTTTGCAACTTCCTGAGATTCCTTATAGCGCCTTGCAGTTGTTTCTTCAGGTGTCATAATATGATGACCGCCTGAACCGTTACACATACTTAAAAAACGAACAGTGTGACCTGCTTTAACCCATTTATAAGCCATACCACCAACGCGGAATTCATTATCATCCTGATGAGCACCGATTGCTAAAATTCTCATTTTTTTGTTATCTCCTTTATATATAAATTGACATTTTATCATTAATAGTATAAAATAAATATATTGATATTTCAATAATTATATTGACTTATATTTTAGTTATATTGATATTTAGGGTGAAATTATGGTGAACCACAGATATGAGCATCATTTATCTTTAAAGGACAGTTTATGCCCTTTTATTTGTGATATGGCGTCCATTTCAAAAGATGAAATTGTTACAAACTGGCACAGAAATATTGAAATAATTGTTATAACTGACGGAAACGGTTTTGTTCAATATGGCGCAGATGAAATTTTTGTTGAAAAAGACGATATAATTATTGTTGATTCAGGTGCACTTCACAGACCGCACCCAAATGACATTTTAAGTTATAACTATATAATCATTGATGAAGGTTTTTGCATAAAAAACGGGTTTTTATTAGAAGGGTGCAGATTTAAAAGATGCTTTAAAAATACGCAGACAAAAAATATCTTTTTTAAAGCAGTTGAAAAAATTAATGCCCATCAGATTTCCTGTGATTCATTAACTGCCCCTATTGCAATAAATGCTGTTTTATCTTTATTGATTAATATTTATCAGAATCATTTGCTTGAATGTAAAAAGCAAACAAATCAGCAGAATGCTTCAGAAAAATATGTTAAACAAACTATCGATTATTTAAGTGAAAATTTTACTGAACAAACGAATCTTGATTCTTTGGCAAAGATGTGCAACATTACAAAATATCATCTTATAAGAGAATTCAAAAGATATACAGGACAGACAATATGCACATATGTGAATATATTAAAGTGTAAAAGAGCCGAAGCGTTTTTAGTTCAAGGATTAACCGTTACTGAAACTGCAACGGAATGTGGATTTGATAACGTTTCTTATTTTTCACAGGTTTACAAAAAAATTATGGGTATTTCACCTAAGAAGGTAAAAAAACAAAAAAGACCGTAAAGGTCTTTTTTTATTGATTATTAAATATTAAGCACGCTATAATAATAACAAGAATAATTAAGCCTGTAATAAGCAATACATCTGAAATGCTTGTTTTTTTATTTTCTGACGCTTTTACGGTGTTTTGCATTTTATGTTTATTAACTTTTTTATTGTATATACTTATCGGGTCTTGGCTTTTAAAAATCAGGCTTATAAATTCTGTGATAAACTTAATATCTTCTTTATTTGCAAAATTTTCAGAAAATGCGATTTCACCGTGAGTAAGTTTATTTCTTTTATGCCTTATATCTTTTAAGCGTTTTTTATAATAATCCCAATTAAAAACGTATCTTTCACCGTTTTTTGAAGCCATATCGTCAATATAGCAGGAAACCCCGTGTTTTTGGGAATATATATCACCGCAAAGTTTTTCAAGCTCGCCGAATTTTTCAACAAATTCGGCATTTATTTTTGTATTGTCCATTACTCACCTTTAAATTTTTATCCTATAGCATATCTTCAGTTAATGCAGTATCTTCAACAGCGGTGTTTTGCCTTTGCTCAAGAAGATTTTGAACAAAAACAAGCCTTTCAAGCTGTTCATTTTTAAGAATATAGCTTTCAAGTTCTCTTTCAAGCAGTTTGTATTCTTCCAGAATTTCTTCCTGTGTTTTACGGTTTAAAAGTTTATATGAATTAATTTCTTCAATCTTGCAAAGAAAATATTCATAGGAAAGTGCGCTACGGATAATCTGATTGAATTTGTTTTGTTTAAGCCAGCCTTTACGGATAACGCTTGCGATTGCAAAATACTTTTGCGCCATTTTTGCATCTTCTTCTTTATGCCAAAGTTCAAACTGCAATGCATAGCATCTTGCAACGTTATAACCAACAAAGCCTGACCATATTTTTAAGCCTAAATCGGTATAATCTGCATATTCTTCCATAACAAGCTTAAAGCATCTTGTAGCTTCTTTTAAGTATTCTTCTTTCTTTTTAATTTCATAAAGATGAAGGTTCAAAAGCCCAAGATAATCGTAATAAACCGTTAAAACAAGGGGGTTTTTAACATTAGAAAGTTCAGCATCGGTGATCATTAACGTGTTTAAAAGGCTTTCGTATTCACTGCCGTCAGAATGTTCGTGAACTATTTTCATCTGGGTATACTCGCGCACAACGCGGGAAAGGTTATGTAGTAATGATACCTGTTTTTTACCGCAATAAGTAACGTCCGCCTGATGATAATTTATTGTTAAATCGTTGATTTTTTCAAGAAAATCGTTTACCCAACCGTGCCTGCCAAACATTGAAACAAATCCGATTCTTTCTAAAAAGTAAAGACAACGTTCTTCAAAATGGGTAAAGCTTGCACACTCATCTGCCCAATAATTAAGCACCGATTTAAGATAGTTTTCTTCCTTGGATTCAATATTTGAGCATGCGAAAAACAATTCTCCGTAATCAACATAATGCTCCTGCCTTTCAAGAAGTTTATCATATCTTGGAATCTCACCGTTGTTTTCCTTGGAGCTTAACTGTAAAATCTTTTCTAAAACATCGCTAAAAACCTTTTCTGTTTGGTCTTTGGTAAAATATTTAATATCAATACCCTTAAAATCAGAGGGAAGTTCAATGTTGTTACTGTTTGGATCAAAATCGCTTAAAAGAATACAGTTTTCCCTGCCTAAACGATATATTGCCATTCCCAGTTCAAAAACAACATTCTGCCTTAAACGGTAAACCTGTTCACCGTCTTTTAAGCAACAATCATCTGCCGTTAAAAATGCTAAGCAGTATTCGGTCTTGGTAAAAAGATCGGTTATACTTGTTAAAAGATCCCCTGTTAAAACGTTTTCCATAACTATTTTAGAGGTTATGGGATAACGCTCCTGTTCTGAACGCTTTAATATAAGGTCGTTCATTTGCTGAGCGTACTTTGAACCTGAACCACCGTATACGATTGAAACTAATTTATACTGCTTTAACATAAAAATTCCTCGCTTGCGATATTATGTATTGATTATACCATATTTGATGCTTTTTGACAAGATTCGCAAAAACCATAAAATATTAAAAGACCTGATATATTACATCAGGTCTTTTTGGCTGTTCCGAACCATTTAGATGCCACTTTGTTTTTTCAAAAAAAAGACTATTTTTCTCGTTTTTCTAATAAAATTTTTCTTTTTTTCAAAACTGACACATAGTTTTCAATCAGTTTAATTTT
>SVIH01000013.1 GCA_015069575.1 Clostridiales bacterium | reverse complement strand
ACGAAATTACACGGAGTCAATGTTTTTTGGCTTATCGCTTAGACAGTTCATCTTTTCTGTTTGTGCTTGCGTAGTAGCAGTTGGTCTTTACTTTCTGCTTAAACCTTATGTGGGTACAGAAACAGTACGACAGCAAGAAAGCATCTGTGCCAGTTTGCTATTCTCAAATATCAGCAGATGGATGGTCTGAATACAGTAATGCCATTTGGCACAAGAAAGATTGATGCGTTCAGAACACTTACCACAGAGTCCCTTGCAGTATTTATTCCGTTCAGGGTTCAGGATATTTATCACGAAAACGGAATTTACTACGGACAGAATGTAATCAGTAAGAATATGATTATTGCTGACCGTAAGCAGCTCCTTAACGGTAACTCGTTTATACTTGGTGTTTCCGGTGGTGGTAAATCCTTTGCAGCGAAAGGAGAAATCGTTAATCAGGTGCTTTCGAGTGATGCAGATATTATCATCATTGACCCTGAACGAGAATACTCACAGCTTGTAAATGCTATGGGTGGCGAGGTTATCAATATCTCGGCTACTTCCCCTAACCATATCAATGCAATGGATATGAACAAGGACTATGGCGATGGTGCAAATCCGGTCATCTTGAAGTCTGAGTTTATTATGTCCCTCTGTGAACAGCTTATTGGTGGAACACATTTAGGTGCAAAACAGAAATCCATCATTGACCGTTGTACTGCAAGTGTTTACAGAACTTATCAGCAGAACGATTATCAGGGTGAAGTCCCTACGCTTCAGGACTTCCGTGCAGAACTATTGAAGCAAGATGAACCTGAAGCAAAGGAAATTGCTCTTGCTATTGAATTATTCACTCACGGTTCTCTTAACACGTTTGCGAAGAAAACCAATGTAGATACGAATAGTCGTTTGATTTGCTACGATATTCTTGATTTAGGTAAACAACTTATGCCTATTGGTATGCTTGTAGTCCTTGACTCCATTCTCAACCGAATTACGCAGAACAGAGCCAAAGGCAAAAACACGTTTATCTTTATTGATGAGATTTACCTTCTGTTCCAGCACGAATATTCAGCAAACTTCCTCTTTACACTCTGGAAACGAGTTCGTAAATATGGTGCGTATGCTTCAGGTATCACACAGAACGTAGACGACCTTTTGCAGAGCCATACAGCAAGAACAATGCTTGCCAACTCCGAATTTATCATTATGCTGAATCAGGCATCGACAGATAGATTGGAACTTGCAAAACTCCTTAATATTTCAGACCTTCAGATGTCCTATATCACAAATGTGGAAGCCGGACACGGTCTGATTAAAGTGGGCAGTTCCCTTGTTCCTTTTGCGAATAAGTTTCCTAAAAATACGAAGCTCTATAAACTAATGACAACCAAGCCGGGCGAGAGTGCTTAACTCTCGCGCCGCTTGTAGAAAGGACAATACAATGAAGAAAAATATCTATGTATCCATTATTGGAATATTTCTTTTAACTATAATCGTGAGTGGAATAATGATTTGCCACCACTACAAAGAAGCAGCCGAGCAGAACGATTTATACGATAGCCTTGTGGAAATTGTAGAAGATTCAGAAGAAACACTTGAATCTGAAAGTGAGGAATCAGAAGCGACAGATGATACTACTCCTTTTTCAGAATACGAAGAATTGTATCGTAAAAATCCCGATATGGTCGGTTGGATAAAGATTGAAGATACAAAAATCAATTATCCGGTTATGCAATCCATTGATGAACCAAACTTTTATTTGAAGCACGGTTTTGACAGAAATTATACAGATTACGGTTGCCCATATGTTCAGGAAAACTGTGATGTCCTTGCTCCCTCAGACAATGTTGTAATCTATGCCCATCATATGAATGATGGTTCTATGTTTGCTGCTCTTGATGATTACAAATCAAAGAGTTTTTGGGAAGGACACAAGACAATTACTTTTGATACGCTGACACAGCACAATGAGTATGAAGTCGTTGCAGTATTCAAGACGGTAGTTTATACAAGTAGTCCGGAGAGCTTCAAGTATTATCATTTTACGGATGCAGAAAACGAAGCAGAATTTAATGATTATGTTGCAAAGTGCAAGGAACTCTCACTTTATGATACGGGAGTATCTGCTGAATATGGCGATAAACTGATTACACTTTCTACTTGTGAGTATTCTCAGACAACTCTAATCAGTTTCATAGTGTCAAAATCGGTGGTCAACATAGAGTGTCGAAAAAGGTTTTTGATGAGTGGCTTGATGGAAATAAAGGAGGTGCAGAATAATGGCATACAATATGATTGAGGAAAGAGTACATATTTTCAATCTCGAAAGAGAAAACGAGCGACTTGCAGAAATCTATCGTGGGGATAAGGAAAAGGAAGAAATTGAGTGGGAAACATACTCTATTGAAGAAGTGCAGAACCTTTTCAAAATATCCGAAGATGAAGCAAGAAAACTTGTAAAATCCGGTCTATTCAAAATTTATAGAGTTGGCAACGAATATCGTGCTACACGAAAGAGTGTTGAGGAACGCAGAAAGACAGTTCAGGCAATGCTTACCTATCAGAACCAAAAGACAATGAGTGTTCCTGATTTAAGACGAATACTCGGACTTGGAAAGACAGCAGCATACCGTCTTGTAAACCAATGTCATTTCAAGACCTACTTGGTTTTTGGCAAGATGCGAATTGATGTAGAGAGTTTTGAAAAGTGGTATGCCGGACAATTTCATTATAAGAAAGTCAATGGCGAAAGACCCGGTACAGACCATATAGAAACCATTGCACCGATTACAATGGCTAAAGTGCTTGGAATACCGAAAAGTACAGCATACGACTTTATGAATAATGGCGAGGTTGAGTATATCGTAGTAAACGGTAAACGCAGAGTCATTAAGGAGAGCTTTGAAGAATGGTATGCTTCACAAGACCACTACAAAATGATTAAGACAATATCGGAGGTGGAAAATTATGTCGATTGAATTTGAAGAACGAGTAAGAAAACTTAATAAGCAGGTCTTTAATAAAGGAAGTTACTCCGTTGAGGAGGTTTGTGAAATGCTTGGTATCGCAAGACAGACCGTATATAAGCTGATAAATCAGGGTTGCTTCAAGGCAGTTAAGGTCGAAAAAGGATACCGAATAATAAAATCCAGCTTTGATAAATGGCTGGATAACGAATAAAGGAGGGTTAGATTATGGCTTCAATCGTAAAGAGAAAAAATAGATACGCAGTAGTTTATAACTACGAAGATGAAAACGGTGTCAAAAGGCAGAAGTGGGAAACCTTTGATACAAATACCGATGCAAAGAAAAGAAAGACTCAGGTGGAATTTGAACAGCAGAACGGAACATTTATTATGCCGACAGCAACAACTGTAGCCGACTTGCTTGAAGAATACTGTTCCGTGTATGGTGTGAACAACTGGGCAATGTCTACATACAATTCCAAAAAGGGATTGATGTATAACTACATTATTCCTCTTATCGGGGACGTAAAACTTGATGATGTGACCCCTCGACTTATGGATAGTTTCTACAAGAGTTTGTTGAAGGTTAAGCCTAAGTCTACGAAATTCAAAAAAGCACAGAACGAGTTCCTTACTGCACATACGGTCAGAGAAATCCATAAGTTCCTGAGAAGTGCTTTTAATCAAGCTGTAAAGTGGGAACTGATGTCAAGAAATCCGGTTCTCAATGCTACGCTTCCAAAAGAAGAACATAAGAAGCGTGAGATATGGACAGCAGAAACTCTTACACACGCTCTCGAAGTATGTGATGACGATATTCTGAAATTGGCAATTAACCTTGCTTTCTCTTGCTCCTTGCGTATGGGAGAACTGCTTGGTCTAACGTGGGATTGCTGTGATATTTCAGAAGATAGTATTGTAGAAAACAATGCTTCCATCTATATCAATAAAGAACTTCAAAGGTGTAATAAAGATGCTATGGAGGTGCTTGATAACAAGGATATTATTCAAGTGTTCCCACACATCTTAAATGCCAACACGACTTCGCTTGTATTTAAAGCTCCTAAGACCCCTATGAGCGTTAGAAAGGTCTTTTTGCCAACGACAGTAGCAAATATGCTTATAGAAAGAAAACAGCAGATAGACGATATGAAGGTCTTATATGGCGATGAATACAAGGACTACAATTTGGTATTCTGTCACGCATCGGGCAGACCGATGGAAGGTCAGGTAATCAACAGAGCATTAAAGCAACTTATTCGTGATAATGATTTGCCGGATATAGTCTTTCACAGTTTCCGACACGCAAGTATCACATATAAGCTAAAATGGAATGGTGGCGATATGAAATCAGTTCAGGGTGACTCAGGTCACGCTCGTATGGATATGATTTCAAATGTTTACAGCCATATCATTGACGAGGACAGGCGATTTAATGCACAGAGATT
This sequence comes from Clostridiales bacterium, assembly GCA_015069575.1. Classification (GTDB taxonomy): domain Bacteria; phylum Bacillota; class Clostridia; order Christensenellales; family QALW01; genus UMGS1322. Next base: position 50,957 of record SVIH01000013.1, on the reverse strand, counting down.
TGAAGAACAATTCTATAATGCAAAAGGGTTGAAGAATGTTGAAGGTACTCCGGCAGACACAGCTCCTACATTTGAAGCAGTAGAAGTTCTAAAACCAGTAGAAAAGGTTGAGCCATCTGAGAAAGCAACACCGAAAGAAGATGATGCTGCTTTGATAGCGAAACTTCTTTCCAATCCGGAAGCGAAAGCATTACTAAAAGCATTAGCAAGTTCACTCTAAACTGAATACTCTTATAATAAGAAGAAAGACAATCCGTTTTGTACGAGATTGCCTTTCTTTTTTGTATTGAACTTGTAATTTGTCTAAATTCTTGAATTATTCACATTTGGGAGTTATAATATTATGCGTAACTAAAAAACTGTAATAAACATAATGTTTATTATTAAGAGTAAAGACACTACTTGCAGGAATCAACTCCAAAAGGCTATCGCAAAATAACTTGATGACGTTACCCGTTTTAGGGGTATTTTGCTAATATCTTGCTAATATGAGGGCGAAAAACGGAGAAATATTAGCAAGAATTGGAGAAGAAACGATTAACTCGACAAGTCGTGAAAACCTTGATTTTACAAGGATTTTCAGCGATTTGGAGCAAGTTCACAGACCCGTCTGGGAGCTTCTCCTAAGCGGTAGGTCGGGTGTTCGAATCACCTCGGGAACGCCAGAAGCCAAGTCAAAAATCGACTTGGCTTTTTTATTTTAATATTGATTTGCTTTTTCGGGTGTGATATAATACTTTTAATCACTTCTAAGGAGAGAAAGTTATGTTTAAAGACCGTGATATAGTTTGCTTTTTTGGCGACAGCATAACTGCTAACGGAACATGGATTGCAGAGATTTATCAGTATTTAAGAACTAAATATAAGATAAAATGCTTTAACTGTGGTAACGCAGGTGCTTCAGCATACAAAGCAGTTGATTATCTTCACAGTAATTGCCTTAACTATAACCCTGATTTTGTTGTTACAATGTTTGGCATAAACGATATTGTACATTGGCTTTACAGTAAGCAACACAAGGATTTTCCCAATCGCCAAAAGACTCTTGACGACTACTTTAATCTGCACATTAAAAAATATGAAGAAATGATTAAAGCAATTAAAGAAAACGGTGCTGAAATTATAATGTGTTTGCCTGTTCCTTATGATGAAATCAGCAATTTTGATAGTGAAAACCTTAAATGTCAGGCTCGTTTAGACGAAGCCATTGAACATCAAAAGAGAATTGCCCAAAAGTACTGTTGCTATATTGTAGATTTCAGAAATGCCATTATGCCACATTTACACAATGTTCAGTTATACAATGATGACCGCGTACATCCCAACGATTTAGGGCATCATTATATGGCGCAGATTTTCTTAAATCAAATTGGTGAAAAGGATACTTTAGATTTTGATACACCTTTTATTTATGAAGAATGGAACAGATTAAGGCACGATGCAGAAAAAAAATACAAACCCATTGACTATGTTGAATTCTGTGACATATATGAATACTGGGTTAAAAACCTAACCAACGAAGAAAAGAAAAAGGTTGTAAAAGAACGGTTAGAAAAATACGAAGATAAAACCCAATATATTCCTTCTTCTTACCAAAAATATATTGATAATATTGATATACGGCAGCGTCTTATCGGTGAAGTAGTTAAATTAACTATCTTCTAGCAACTTTATTTACTTGCACAAGGCACATTGCAAATACGCCAACGATGGCGCCTGCCATACCACCTAATATAAACCAAAAAATACCAAGCATAAGGAATCTCCTTTCTTGGTATTATTTTTTGTTAATTTTTTAATTTTATTCAAAAATGGAATAATCTTCGTTAATTACTGCGGTTTTAAAATCATTGATGGTTTTTTTGTATAATTCTTCTTCAATAATATAGCTTAATCCATGCCCTGCGCCTTTAACGATTAAAAGTTGTTTTTTATTGTTACAGGCTTCGTAAATTTTATACGCCATATTTACAGGTACAAGCCTATCATCATCACCATGAACGATTAAAATTGGCACTTTTGCATTTTTTACTGCCTGAACTGAACTTGTTTTGTGAATATCGAATCCACCTAACAGTTTTGCGGCAAGAGTAACGAATGGCGAAGCAATTTTAGGTGAAATACCCATTGTTCTGCCAACCTCTAAAATAATATCTATGGGACGGGAAAAACCGCAATCTGCAATTATGCCCTTAACGTTTTTTGGCAAATCAAGGTCGCTTGCCATCAGTACTGTTGCCGCGCCCATTGAAACACCTGAAATAACTATTTTAACATCTTTAAAGCGGTTTGATGCGTAATTGCACCAGGAAAGGCAATCATGCCTTTCATTTACACCAAAGGTAATAATATTACCTTCACTTTCTCCATGACTGCGTTGGTCAGGTAAAAGTACATTATGCCCTAAATCTTTTGCAAGTTTATAACCGCCACCGCAATCATTATAAGAATCTGAACGGTAGCCGTGAAAAATTATATCAAGCGGCGCACCATCTTTATAATGAAAATACTTACCTGTTAAAACATATCCATCATTAGAAACAATAGTAATCTTTTCGTATTCAGCCTCTTTAACAAAACGCACTGGTTCTTTAACTTTATCACCTAAGGAATAGTATTGTTCCCTATCCATATTAAATTTTTTATGCCTTTTCCTTGGCGGATTATAAAATGCTGTATTAAAAATATATAGTAAAAAGCAAAATATTATCGCAAAAAAGCCAAGAAAAACATACAGATAAATCATTATTCCACCTACAAAAACAGGATGCTTTAATAAAGCACCCTGTTAAATTTTATTCTTCTTCGTCTTCTTCAGGAAGTTCTGCATTATGATATACATTCTGAACATCATCGTGATCATCGAACTGATCAAGCATCCAATATATCTTTTTAAGAACATCTTCGCCTGTTACTGCAACAGTGTTTTGAGGAACCATATCGTTGGTTGCTTCAAGGAAAGCATAGCCTTCATCTTCAAGAGCCTGACGAACTTGAGAAAAATCTTCAGGTGCAGTGTAAATTTCAAAAGTATCTTCAACAGGTGTAAAATCTTCAGCACCTGCATCAAGAGCGCTCATCATAAGGGCTTCTTCATCAATTTTGCCATCGTTTTCAATAATAATAACGCCTTTTTTATCAAACATCCATGAAACACAGCCTGTTGCACCCATACTGCCACCTGCTTTATCAAAGATATGCCTGATTTCACCTGCTGTACGGTTACGGTTATCTGTTAAAATTTCAACGATAACAGCAACACCTGCAGGTCCGTAACCTTCATAAACAAGTTCTTCATAGTTTGCGCCATCACCCTCGCCCGCTGCTTTTTTGATAGAACGTGAAATTGTATCGTTAGGCATATTGTTTGCTTTTGCCTTTGCAATAACATCAGCAAGTTTTGAATTTACACTTGGATCAGGTCCACCTGCTTTAACAGCAACAGCTAATTCCCTACCTATTTTGGTAAAAATCTTGCCTTTTGCGGCATCGGTTTTTGCTTTTTTATTTTTAATATTTGCCCATTTGGAATGTCCTGACATATAAGTTTATCCTCCTAATCAGCAGTTCATAAAGTTATAAATAAGTATGCCTGCGGCAATAGAAGCATTTAATGATTCTGCACCACCGCACATTTTCAAAGTAATGATTTTATCAGAAACCGATAATATTTCATCACATATACCGTTACCTTCATTACCTATTATAACACAACTTTTATTACTGTTTATATCATTAAGTTTATTAAAATCTTCGCCTTGTAACGCAGCAGAATATACCGTATAGCCTATATTTTTAATCTGATTTAATGTTTCAATGCTATTATCGGCTATCATAACATTGATATTAAAGATTGAACCCATAGTAGCACGAACAGTTTTAGGATTAAAAAGTTCACAGCAACCCGGCGAAAGAACAACTGCGCTTGCACCTAACGCATCGCAAGTTCTTATAATTGTACCTATATTTCCTGCATCCTGAAGCCTATCAAGAAACACTGTTAACCCTGATATTTTATTTATATCAAATGTTAAATCGGGTATAAAAGCCTGGGCAATTATGCCTTCTGGACTTGATGTTTCAGAAAGTGTTGCAATAATATGCCGTGGAACTGTTAAAATATCACAACTTGCATTAATATCAAAGTTCAAGCCTTCTTCTAATATAAGGCAATTAAATTTTACATTATGGCTTAATGCATCAAGAACTGCACGCTTACCTTCAATAAGGTATGTTTTGCTATCGTTTCTGCCTTTTTTGGTTTTAAGGGTTTTTAAGAATTTTATCCGTTCGTTTGAAGTGGATGTAATTTTATAATTCATTTTAATTATACAAAAAAGTGTGCAATGATTTATTACATTGCACACAACTTTTATTAGATGTTCTTTTTAGCAATTTCTGCAAGCTGTGCAAATGCTTCTGCATTATAAACTGCAAGCTCTGCAAGCATTTTACGGTTGATTTCAATTTCAGCCTTTTTAAGACCGCAGATAAGCTTGCTGTAGTTAAGACCATTAAGCCTTGCAGCTGCATTGATACGAGTAATCCAAAGTGAACGGAAATCTCTTTTTCTAAGTTTACGGCCAACATATGCATAAGCCTGTGACTTCATTACTGCCTGATTTGCTACACGGAACTGCCTTGATTTAGCACCAAAATAGCCTTTGGCAAGCTTTAAGACCTTTTTATGATTCTTTTTAGTATTAACTGCTCTTTTAATTCTCATTTTTCTATCCTCCTAAAGCTTACTTATAAGGTATAAGATTGCGAATGTTTGCACTTTCGCATGCGGCAATATAGCCACCCTTACGTAAATTTCTCTTTCTCTTTGTTGATTTCTTTGTTAAAATGTGGCTTCTGTAAGCCTTTCCTCTTTTAACTTTTCCTGAAGCAGTAAGCGAAAATCTTTTTGCTGCGCCTCTGTGAGTCTTCATTTTTGGCATAATAAATTACCTCCTATTTTAAGTTTAAATTTGTGACATTATCATAATGAGATTTCTGCCTTCAAGTGTGGCTTTCTTCTCAATTTTTGCATCATCTTTCAACATTTCAGCAAAAAGTTGCATAATCTGATGACCAATCTCGGGATGAGCTATCTGACGCGCGCGGAATCTGATAGAAACCTTAACTTTATCGCCTGCTTTAATAAATTCCCTTGCTTTTTTAGCTTTAACTTCCATATCGTGCTTTTCAATAGTTGCTGAAAGCTGAATTTCATGTAAAGCAATTACTTTTTGGTTTTTACGGGCTTCCTTTTCCCTTTTTTGTGCTTCAAAACGGTATTTGCCGTAATCCATAAGTTTGCATACCGGCGGAACTGCTTTAGGTGAGATTAAACAAAGGTCTAAATCTTCCTGTTCAGCCATACGCATTGCCTGATCAATAGGCATTATACCATGCTGTGTACCGTCCTGACCAATAAGGCGAACCTCTTTTTCCCTGATTTCATCATTAATTGCTAACTCTGTAATGTTGAACACCTCCAAATAAAATAAATGCGGATAGCACAAGACTACCCGCATAAAATAAGACTATTTTAGCCAAACTTAACCGTGTGCAGCCTAATTACTGACAGGTGAGAAGCGGGCAGCTCCTTCTTTTTGCGTAGTTATGATACTACTAACCATCGATTTTGTCAACTGTTTTTTTACAGTTTTTTGTATCCACCCTGTTTTGCCTTACTTTTGGCAATCAAAATGATTGAAAAAACTAACGCAACGGTTATTAAAACAAGCGCAATACATAAAATAACCGCCATATTAACAACAAGTGCTTTATTAATTCCCTTAACAAAAAACAAAAGTAATGATTCACTTATTGCAATTTTAGCAGGAACATTATAAAGTGCAAGCATTAAAAGTGGAATAAAAACAGTTATGAATGCAATAAAACAGGATGCACTTAAGCCAAATGCAACATCTAGCCTATGATTTTTTTGACCGAATATGAAGTTTGCAACCGCAAGTATAAAGGCAAAGAAATATAACGGAACTTCTAATAGTTTTAATATTGAAAGCCTTAAAAATATTGGTGCAACATCCTGTACTTTATTTTTAATTAAAGTAGGTATATACTGCAAAGTATCTTGCATATTTTTCATAGCTTCAGCAGTGATTTCGCTGATTTCTTCTTCAGTTAGTTCACCGCTTGCTTTAAGCTGTTTTATAACCGCATCTTGAAATTTTTTGTTATCAAACGGTTTTGGTTCAAACTTTTTATTAGAAAAAAGGCATTCAATAAAATCCTTTGTGTATTCCCTTGCATATAAAACAAGTTCATCAATATTTGCATCGTTAAAAAGTTGTTGACTATCAAGTTCAATAACAGAATTATTTGCTTCAAGGCTTTTAAAAACAGTTTGTTTAACTGAATTATCAAATTCCTGATTACAGATAGAATCTTTGAATTTATCAATATCTAAAACACCGTGAACTAATACGCTTGTAACAACTGCAATAAGCAAACTTATTGCAACAATTACATCTAAAAATCCCCTTATAACCTTTTTCCAAAGACGAGGTTTATCATAAATTTGCTCCATAATTACCTCCATGTAGGATCACTTAAATCTTCTTGTAACAAACCTGTGATCGCAATTCTTTGTTTTCTATATGGTCCTTTTTTGGGATAACATGTATAAATAGTAAGCATTTCGCCTTCATTACGAACAATATATTTTGTATCATTTTTTTCAAAAATATCTTTTGACACAACTTTATATACATATTTTCCGTATGAAGTGTTAATTATAATGTTTTCGCCTATTGGAAGATCTTCAAGATAATAAAGTTGTTTTTGCCTATTTACATGAAATGATAAAACACAATTACCGTTCTGACCGGGAAATTTTGAAAAAAAGTAATGGGCTATACCGTAATTAAGTATAGTTTCAGTATCCCCTTCGTAAATAGGAATATCTTTTGCGCCAAGATATTCAACAGTAATTGTTGCCCATTTTTTGCCCCATTTTATCTTGGGAAATTTATTTATATCATAGTACACCTTTTCTTCTTTGACAACGGCTTCAGGTACAACAATTTCCATATTGTGATCAACTTCATCAGAATCATCAAAGTTTTTTTCACCTTGGATGAATGCACCCCATATGCTTGATGGTTCGATAACTGCGCTAAAGAGAAACATCGTAAGCAATATAACCGCCACTATATACAAAAGAAAAGGCGTACAAAACATAAATATATGCTTTGAAACGCCGTTCTTATTCATATTAAATTCCTAATATCAGCCGTTAACCTTTTTACGAACAACAACGAAAGCGCCTGCTAATGCAAGTACTACGATTGCAGCTGCAAGATAAATGTATGCTGAATTGTTAGCATCTTCAACACCTGTAGCCTTGATGATACCATCAGTATATTCAAGAGCAACTGATTTATCAGGAGCATAAAGTTTGATGCCGAAATCCTTACCGTTTTCATAGGTAACTACTTCATATGAATAGCCTGTGATTTCGCAACCTCTGTCAAGAATGTCAAAGATCTTATCTCTCTGTTCCTTTGTATAATCCCTTGCGGAAGCACCTTCGTTTTTAGGAAGAATTGTTTTTGCTTCTTCAAGGAGAGGAATAAGTTTATCAATCTGTTCTGCAGTAAGATCTGAATCTTTGATCATCTTTACTGCACCTTCATAGAATGATTCGTTTTTTGCAGCAGGAATTTCACCCAATTTAGCAATAAGATCATCCTTTGTTGCTGCTGAAACAGAAAACATACTGCAAACTAAAACAGCAACGATAGTTAATACAACAACTAATTTTTTCATAAAACAAACCCCTTTGTAAAATTTTTATTAAATATCTTCTATATAATATCACATCAAAAAATCAATGTCAATACATTTTTAACATTTCGTATTGTATTTTTCGGCCTGAGCCTCAAACATTTTACAATATTCGCCTTTTTGTAACATAAGTTGTTTGTGATTGCCTTGTTCTACAATCATTCCGCCCTTTATAACTACTATTCTATCAGCATCAACCGCGCTTGAAAGCCTGTGTGAAACAAACAATGTAGTTTTTCCTTTTCTTAAAAAGTCAAACTGCCTGAAAATTTCCTGTTCTGCCAATGCATCAAGGGACGCGGTAGGCTCATCAAGTATTAAAATATCGGCATCTGAATAAAATGCTCTTGCTACTGCAAGTTTTTGCCACTGACCGACAGAAAGTTCTGTTCCCTCTTCTTCAAAAATTCGCATAAGCGGTGTATCAAATTTTTGAGGTAATTTTTCAATATATTCAATAGCATTACTTTCCGTTGCCGCATTAAATATATCTTCGTCGTTTTCTTCTTTATCAAGTTTTCCGAATCTTATGTTTTCTTTAACACTAACCGCATATCTACCAAAATCCTGAAATACAATACCGAATAACTTATAATATTCTTTTATATCATAGTTTCTGATATCAATGCCATCAAGAAGAATTGCACCTTCGGTTACATCATAAAGCCTTGTAAGCAATTTTATCAATGTTGTTTTACCGGCACCGTTAAGCCCAACAAGTGCTATTGTTTCGCCTTTTTCAATTACAAGATCAAAGTTTTTAAGCACGTATTTTTCACTACCCGGATATTTGAAGCCAACATCTTTAAATTCTATTTTATGGCCTATTCCCCTTGAAAGTTTTTCAGGTTCCTTTGGTGAAATGACTGTACTTTCATGTTTCATAAATGCAATTAAATTATCAATAAAAAGCGTTCCTTCATAAACGGTAGCGGTACCTGTTATAAATGTTGTAATGCCTGTTCCAACTGCGCTTACCGCACCTGTGTAAAAGGAATAATCACCTATACGAATACTTTCATTCATTACAAGGGTTGCTACAAAATAAAATAATCCGCAACTTGCAACTATCCGTAAAAGCCCAAAGACAACATTTAATATGCCTTCTTCTATCATTATACGCTTTAAGCCTTTAAAATAGTCCTTAAAAACTGAATCATAACGCTTTTCAAAATCGTCAGCAATACCTAAAAGGCGCATTTCCTTAACCATATCTTTATTTACAACAGAAGATGAATAATAGTTCATTTGCCTTCTTGCTTTTGAGCGGCGGAACATATATCTTACAATCTTTTTGCGATAAACAAAGTTTATTATCGCATAAGGTAGTGCAAGAACGCCTACAATAAGCGGCGCTAAAGTACTGATAGAAACAAGCACAAGCACATATCCTGCTATGCTGATAATCGTACTAACTATAGTAAGCGCAGAATTAAGTATCTGAATGGGTCGCATACCTGCTTCCCTGTTAGCATTTTCTAGTTTTTCATAAAATTCAGGCAAATCAAAACAGGAAACATCAACTTCTTTTGCCTTATGCATTATCTTTCGTCTTATATGATTTGTAACAAGTTCGCCGGAAAGATTCATAATCATACGATTAACATCTGTTACGATCCTATTCAAAAATAAATAGATAAATTGAAAAACAAATAAAACGCCGATTGCAACTGTTATTGCCGCATCTTTTGCGGTTTCACCTGCAAGAACATTAATAATTTGCGCAGTGACATATGTTCCCATTATTGGTAAAACACCGTTTACAAGAGCAATAACTATCATTAAAATCAGTATCCACGGATTAGTTTCCCACACAAGTTTAAAAATGTAAAAAAGGCGTGAGAAAAATGATACCGTTATATTTCTTAAAAAGCGGGGAACTTCTTTAATATTTTGGGGTTTAGGCTCTCTGTTTTCATCGGCAGTATGCCTTGGAATCTGTCCAAACCGTTCCATAACAAGTTTCCTTTCAAAAAATCAGTTATATTTTGCTCTTTCGCCGCCAATATATTTAGGGCGTGTTTTTGCGCAAAGTAATATCGCATCACCAATTTTATTTATTGATAATTTTACAGGTACAGCAACATTTTTAAGATGCATTCCTATTAGCGTGCCGCCAATATCAATACCCGCTTTTGCTTTAACATATTCAACTGCAACAGGTTCTTTAAAGTTATTATATGCTGTTGTTGCAAAAGAACCGCCCGCCTTAATCTGTGGCACTACGCTTACAATTTCATAACCAAATTTTTCCGCAGTCTCCTGTTCGATAATCAAAGCGCGGTTAAGATGTTCGCAACATTGCGCAGCAAGATATACACCTTTTTTCTTTAAAACAGGATAAATCCCTTCAAAAACCGCTTGTGCGGCCTCTATGCTTGAGTTTTTACCAATATTACCGCCAACTATTTCACTGGAAGAACAGCCAATAACGATAAGGTCGCCTTTTTTTAAATCGGCAACTGATAAAAATTCTTTTATAGCGCATTCAGCCTGTTTTTTAATATTTTCCATAAAATCACCTACAACAATCCTATCGATTTAAGATATTCGCTAAGTTTTTTTGAATCGCCATCAAAAACATACCCGTTAATACCTACACTTTTTGCACCAAGCACATTATTTTCCCTATCATCAATAAAAAGCGTTTCTGATGCAATAAATCCATTATTTTTCAATGCATATTCAAATATATCCTTTTGTGGTTTTACAAGCCCAATTTCTGCAGAAAAGATAAATCTGTCAAAATGCTGTAAAATAGGAACTTCTTTATAGTGTTTAGCAAAATATTTTGATATATTTGATAAAATACAAAGATTTATACCTTTTCTTTTAAGTTTTTTGACAATTTCGCTCATGCCTTCAACTTCGGTTATATTATATATCCAGTTGTAATAAGCATTTTCAGCCAGCTCATGAAGCCTATTAGGCAAACGCTTTTTAACTGCCTCAACAACTTCTTCGTCAGTTATTGTACCTGCATCAAGCTTATCCCAATAAAGCCTGTCAAACAAAACTTCTTCTACAATTTTTATGTCATTTTCGTTATCAACATATGCTTTTGTAAGATCGTACGGGATAAAATACACAAGAACCTGGCCAAAATCAAAGAAAATATTCTTTATCATATTATAAATCAAGTTGCATATCGCCGTGTTTAATCCATCCTGCTTTACGCATACCTTCAGAAATAACAAGTGAAAGGATTGCAGGAAGAATTACGCACATAAGCATAATTTTAATAAGTGCAAATATTTCAAATCCATTTACCATCATTTTTTCCCATGCACCTACAAGACCAACAAGACCACAAGTGCCCATTCCTGCATAAACACCAACACCGTTTTCAATTACAAGCAGTGTTGTAGCAATAGGACCTAAAATCATAGAAGCTATTGTAGGGGGTAATAATATTAGCGGATGCCTCATTATATTTGGTACCTGAAGCATACTTGTACCAAGACCTTGCGCAAGAAATCCTGAAAAACCGTTTTCACGCCATGAAGAAACTGCAAAGCCAACCATCTGACAACAACATCCAACTGTTGCAGCACCTGCCGCCAATGCAACACCTGATCCGCCATTATTAAATGCGTCGGTTGTAAATACAACTGCGGCAATAGCAGCACTTGAAATAGGCGCTGTTAATGCAAGACCCATAACAACTGCAACGATAATACCCATCAAAACAGGCTGAAGCGTTGTTGCATTACCGATCTGCACGCCTATCCAATCGCAGAATGCATCAATATACGGTCCTGTTAAAACGCCAACTGCGCCGCCTGAAATAATACTTACACTTGGCACTAACAAAATATCAAATCTTGTTTTACCTGCTATTAAATTAGCAAGTTCGCTGCCAACAACTGCAGCAAGATATGCGCCTAATGGTCCGCCACCTTCTTTATATGCAACTGCGCCGCAAACTGCACCTGAAATCATAACAAGAGGTTTTACTTTTAATCCGTTTGCAACAGCAACACCAATAGCTGCACCTACAACAAATCCGTTTTTAGCATAAGTTGCAAGCGTTAAAAGAAATTCCCAGTTTGTCCATTTACTGATCTGCTCAAAAATAGAGCCAATAAGCAATGTAGCAAATACGCCCATTGCCATTGCACCAAACGCATCAATAAACCATCTTTTTAATAATCCTTTTGTCTTCTTAGCCATAATTTTCCTCCGTAAGTTCACTACCATCTTTTAAAAGACTAAAAATATATTTTACACAAGCGAATTTAAGATCGCCTTCATCACAACTTACAAGAACAGCATCTTTCTGTCCTCCATCAATAACCAATCCTGCGTACCAACCAACGATACCTGTTGAAGTAGTGCCCGTTTGCGCAGTACCTGTTTTAGCAGCTATACGCATAGTATCGGTGTGACCCTTTACACCGCTTTTGCCTGTTCCCTGTGTTGCGGTTTTTTCTAAAATATTTCTTACCTGCAACACAACATTTTTATTAAATGCATCTTTGAAAACTTTTGGTTCTGTAGTGCTTATTTCTTTTAAATTACCGTTTTCATCAGTAATGCAAATACTTTGAACAATATATGGTTGCATTATAGTACCATCATTACCAAACATAGAAAAAGTTGAGCATAATTGAAGGGGTGTAAATAGCATTTGAGCCTGTCCGAATCCCGTATCTGCAAGAAGTTTCTGATTATCTAATGTTGAAAACTCTGTTGCCATCTGAGATTTTTTTACAGGCAAATCAAAAAGGAATGTATCACCAATACCCAATTTATTGGCATATTTTATCATATTATCTTTGCCAACCTTCATTGCAAGCCAGCCAAAGTAAATATTATCTGACCAAATAAGTCCCCTGTTCATATCAAGCCTGCCTTTATTTCCTGCATTTGGGAACGCTTCGCGGACTATGTAATGGGACCAATTGCTTCCCTTAGGACGCCAACGGTCCTTTTCGTATGAATAATTTTGAATTTCATTTTCATAAGGAAATATAGTTGATGTTGATACAACACCTGTATCAAGGCCGATAGTTGCCATAATTGATTTAAAAATAGATCCGGGTGGATATGTACCTTGTATGTTTCTATTTAAAAGAGGCGTAAATTTATTTTCATAAAGATCGCCATAATTTGTGGCTTTATCATAAGCATATATATTGGCATTATATGAAGGATAACTTACCATTGAAACAACTGCACCTGTAGTAGGTTCTATAACCGTTGCTGTACCTGTTGTTTTGTTATTGAAATTTTTATTCATATAACTCGTAACATTTTTTTGTATCAAAATATCAACAGTAAGTTTAAGGTCATAACCGTTTTGTGCAGGATTTTCATAAAGTACTGTTTTTGTTTTGCTATCATCAGAAAGCAAATATATCTGCATTCCGTCTTTTGCCTGAAGATACTCATCAAATTGCAGTTCAATACCGCTTCTGCCAATTCTTGTACCATCAGCAAGGTATTTGTAGATTTCCTGTTCCCTGTCTTCAGGAGTTATTGGCGTTGAATATCCTAATGCCTGGGCTAATGCATCACCGTAAGGATAATATCGTATAGGGGTTATTGAATCCCTGTTGATTTTTACATTTTCTATCTGTAAAATAGCGTCTTCCTGTTCTTTTGTAAGTTCGCCTTTAAACATTGTTGCAAAAATCCCTGTATCGCCATATGATTTTGAAAACTTATCATATACGCTTTGTGCATCAGTGCCTAAAATCTGTGATATTAATGTGCTAACTGCAGGAAGATTATCTTTAAAATTTTCCTTTATTCCATAAATAGTTATTGCATAATCATTTTTTACAATAACCCTTCCGTTTCTATCAAAAATCTCTCCCCTGTTACCTTTTAAAGTGGAAGAAAACACCCTGTCATTCCAATTCATACCGGCAACTACATTAGACGGAGTCCATGCAACAAGATAAAAATCAGTTTTTTTATAAACTTCAAATTGCATATCGTAAGACAATTCACCATATTCAGATGAATGGAATGTTGCGGTATAATTATATGATTTTGATATTCCGTTATCTACTGTTTCGCCGCGCTCGACAGAAACAGTTTGAACCTTTAATAAATCGTATACTTTTTTATGATAATTAACAAACTCATCATAATCCACTGCACTTTGTGATCCGGGTGTTAAAAGATCGTACATGGTTTTATAATCAAACCTTGTAAATGCATTAAGATATGCTGTTGCAGTACCATCATAAGAATGACCTGCGCAAGATGTGAAAATACATAAAACTGATACTGTTAAAAAACATATAAAAACAAGTTTTAATATTAATCTTTTCACCTTCATCACCCTAGTAAACCTTTAATTTCGTCTAAACTATATGTTGAACCGCTTACATCTGTAAATTTGCCTTCATCGTTCTGTATCAATGCCCCTGCCTTGCCGTTAACTGTTTCACCGTTATCGTTGACAAATAAAAGATACGTTTTTCCTGTTTCAAAATCAGAAGCATTTTCGTATTTAACATTGTATTTTTTCTTGGTAGCGCCGTTAGAAAACAAACCGTTTCCGCCATATTCAAAGAGGCTTATTTTTTCGCTTTCTTCACCTTTTAAAACATCAAGCACTTGAAATTCAACAACTTTAAAAACAAGAGGTTGACCATCATTTGTTACGCTTGTTTTTGTTTTGCTTTCTTCCTTTGCTATAGCAAGGACAATAGTTGGCGAATCAAGCATTTGTATAACATCACTTGCAACATATCCTGTTTTTACTGTTAATTTTTGCCCCGGTATAGGAAGCACCATTGATATTTGTGGATAGAATAAATAGCAAACAAGAAATACCATTGCAAAAATTATTATTGAATATATTGATCCCGGGCGCTTATCAACCCGTTGTATGTTTTCTTTTTCAACAACATCTTCTTTAAAAAGCACTTGTTCCTGATTATTGTTTTGTGCCACAAAAAACACTTCCCCTAATATAAATATACTAATTATAATTATATCACCTTATACCCTATTGTGTCAAAAGAAAAAAGGTTAGATTTCATCTAACCTTAAATTTTTATTTGTTTTTTTAGTGTTCTCAATAGTGAGGCTAAAGGTATTATCAAAAGACCGCCTGCTAAATTGCCAACAGCGTGCAAAACATCAAAACCTAAGCCTGAAATAATCCACGCTTTAATCCCTTCAAAATTCAAGCCAAACATTATGGCATGGGCAGGAGCATATAGAATACCGAAACTTAATCCGTGAAGCATGCAAACAAAGGGATAAACAAACCATTGTAACCACACCGGCATATTTTTGGGTAAAATTATAACTATTATCCACAAAATAAGCCAAAGGTATAAATATGGCAGTGACCAAAATCCAAACCCGTTTAATAACAACGTAATAAATACATATAGATATATGGGTATCAATGCTTTTACTCTAAAAACAATGGTGTAAACAACAGTTAAAACGCCTACAAGGTGAATGTTTGGAAATACTTCCAAAAAAATATCCCCGCAAAACATTATGGCACCAAGCAACGCAAAAAGTGTTATTTCCTTAACTGTAAGTTTAGCCTTTGGTGTAAACAAGTTCATAACTTTGACCGCTTTCAAAAACAGTAGTATCAACACCCGTTATCATATATTCACCATTTTGAAAAAAACCCCAATATGCCTTATCTGTATCGAAATCTGCTTTAATTCCGTTTACTTTTTTAATATAAAGACCATATTCGCTTTGTTCACCATCAATTAATGAATGTTCAATTAACGCATCCCCAACAGTCTCTTTATCTGTTTTAATTGTAAAAGTGACTGTTTTATCTTCTGCAGTAACCAGTACAGTTAAAGTTTTGGCGCCTTCGCCTAAAAGGGTATCTTCAGTATAAATAGCTTCGTTCCAAAGGCTTGGCATATCTTTTTCGCAAGCAACAAAGGTAAGAAGCATTGTAAAAATAAGTAACAGAGTAACAATTTTTTTGATTTTTTTCATTTTTAAATCCTCCTGATTTTTTTGCACGAAAAGAAAAACAAAAAACGCACCTTCTTGAAAAAGATGCGCCAAAACACAGATATCCTGCCTTTATCCGTTTGCCACACCCTTCTTTTGCCCAAGGGGTTTAATGCAAAATTCACAAACCGATAAGCATTCCGACTGTTACGGTAATGGCTGTTGCTACGGAATTACACCGTGATTCCCTTATCCCCGAGTTTTTACCCGACAATGTTTTTTTAACAATGATTTGTGTTTATTCTTTTTATACATTTTGATTTTAGCACAGGCATTAAACCTTTGTCAATTAAAACATTTAAAACACACATTCACTTTGAACTTTTTACTTTACAAAAATA
Source organism: Clostridiales bacterium (assembly GCA_015069575.1). GTDB lineage: Bacteria > Bacillota > Clostridia > Christensenellales > QALW01 > UMGS1322. The sequence goes on along the minus strand of SVIH01000013.1, from coordinate 34,857 downwards.
GTAAATATATATATAATATTAAACGATAATATATATAAATCAAAAATTGTTGTTTAGAGCAGTTTTTGTCTTGTGCCTTTTTGCACAAGGCTTTAATTTTTGTTTGGAGGTTTTTTAATGTACAAGAAGGTTGATACCGGTCTTAACTTTGTAGATCGGGAAAAGGAAATTCTTTCTTATTGGAAAGAAAATGAAATTTTTGAGCGTAGCACTAAAATGAACGAGGGTAACCCTGAATTCACCTTTTATGATGGTCCGCCTACTGCAAACGGAAAGCCACATATTGGTCATATTCTTACCCGTGTTATTAAAGATATTATTCCCCGTTACCGCACAATGAAAGGATACCATATTCTTAGAAAAGCAGGTTGGGATACCCATGGTCTTCCTGTTGAATTAGAGGTTGAAAAACAACTTGGTATTTCCGGCAAACCTCAGATTGAAGATTACGGTATCGAACCTTTTATTGAAAAATGCAAAGAAAGCGTTTGGAAATATAAGGGTGAATGGGAAAAAATGAGTGACCGTGTTGGTTACTGGGTTGATATGGACCACCCATACGTTACTTATGAAGATGATTATATTGAAAGCGAATGGTGGGCACTTAAAACAATCTCTGAAAAAGATCTTTTATATAAGGGTCATAAAGTAGTTCCCTACTGCCCACGCTGTGGAACTGCGCTTTCTTCACACGAAGTTGCGCAAGGTTATAAAGATGTTAAGGAAACAAGTGTTTTTGTTGCTTTTGAGGTTAAGAATCAGGAGAACACTTATCTTCTTGCATGGACAACTACACCTTGGACCTTACCTTCAAACGTTGCACTTTGCGTTAACGCTAAAGAAGATTACGTTTATGCTTCTTTTGAAGGCAGAACTTACATTTGCGCTAAGGCATTATTAGAAAGCGCATTAGGTGAAGGTGCCCAAATTATTAAAGAACTTAAAGGCGCAGACCTTTGCGGTATGGACTATGTTCCGTTATTTGATTTTGCAAAGACAAACAAACGCGCATGGTATGTTGTTGCTGACGATTATGTTACACTTGATGCAGGTTCAGGTATTGTTCATATCGCACCTGCTTTTGGTGAAGACGATGCCCGTGTTGGCAGAGAAAATGACCTTCCTTTCGTTCAATTAATAAACGCACAGGGTCGTTTTGTTGAGGAAGCAACACCCTATAAGGATATGTTTATTAAAGATGCTGACAAAGTTATTATCAAAGACCTTGAAGAAGCAGGCAAACTTGTTCGCGCAGTTGAATTTACTCACAGCTATCCTTTCTGTTGGAGATGCGATACTCCCCTTATTTACTATGCACGCAGTACCTGGTTCATTAAAATGACTGCCGTTAAAGAGCAATTAATTAAAAATAACCGTTCTGTTAACTGGATTCCTGAAAGCATTAAAGATGGCAGAATGGGTAATTTCCTTGAAAATGTTATTGACTGGGGTCTTTCCCGTGAACGTTATTGGGGTACTCCCCTTCCTGTTTGGGAATGTGAATGCGGTCATTTCCATACAGTAGGTTCAAAAAAAGAACTTGTTGAACTTACAGGCTGTGATGAAAATATTGAACTTCATAAACCATTCCTTGACCCCCTTACAATTAAATGTTCAAAATGCGGAAAAGATATGCACCGCGCACCTGAAGTTATCGACTGTTGGTTTGATTCAGGTTCAATGCCTTTTGCACAGTTACATTACCCCTTTGAAAATAAAGAACTTTTTGAAAAACTTTTCCCTGCTGATTTCATTAGTGAGGCTATTGACCAGACACGCGGTTGGTTCTATACTCTTTTGGCTATTTCAACGCTTTTATTTGATAAAGCTCCTTTCAAAAACTGTATCGTTTTAGGCCATGTTAACGATAAAGACGGCATTAAAATGAGTAAGCACAAGGGTAACGTTGTTGACCCCTGGACAATTTTAGATAAGCAGGGTGCTGACGCTGTAAGATGGTATTTCTATACAGGATCTTCCCCCTGGTTGCCTTCACGTTTTTATGGAGAAGCAGTTTCTGAAGCACAAAGAAAGTATATGGGTACACTTTGGAATACATATGCTTTCTATGTAATGTACGCAAATATTGATAAGTTTGACCCAACAAAGTATGCTTTAAACTATGATTCACTTTCAGTAATGGATAAGTGGATACTTTCTAAGTTACAGAGTCTTATTAAATTTGTTGACGAAGGTCTTGAAAACTATAAAATAACCGAAACTGCACGCGCTATGAACGATTTTGTAGACGAACTTTCAAATTGGTATATCCGCCGTGGCAGAGAACGTTATTGGGGTAAAGAAATGACTCAGGATAAGATTAATGCTTATATGACTCTTTACACCGTTCTTGAAACATTAACAAAACTTACTGCACCTTATACCCCGTTTGTTGCAGAAGAAATTTATCGTAACATTGTTACTTCTGTTGATAAAGATGCGCCTGAAAGTGTACATCTTTGCGCATTCCCCGAAGCAAACGAAGCTTGGATTGACAATGAACTTGAAGAAAACATGGATTGGCTTTTAAAGGCAGTTGCATTGGGTCGTGCTTGCAGAAATGATGCCAATATTAAAAACCGTCAGCCTCTTAACACTATGTATATCAGCGGTTCAAAAGTATTGCCCGAAATGTTCTGCAAGGAAATTGAAGACGAACTTAATATTAAAGAAGTTAAGTTTACTGATAATTCATCTGACTTTATAACCTATACATTTAAACCTCAACTCAGAACAGTTGGTCCAAAATATGGCAAACTTGTTGGCTTAATTGGTAAAGAACTTGCTAACGCTAACGGTTCAGCACTTTATAAAGAACTTAATGAAAATGGTTCAATTAAGTTTAATATTAACGACACTGATGTTGTTTTAACAAGCGATGACCTTTTAATCACACCTGCAAACAAATCAGGCTTTACTGCACAAAGTGACTCAGAAATCACTGTTGTTCTTGATAACAACTTAACTGATGAACTTATCCGCGAAGGTTATATGCGCGAACTTGTTTCAAAGATTCAGACTATGCGTAAAGAAACAGGCTTTGAGGTTACAGATCACATTAACATTGTTATTACTGCAGACGGTGTTATTAGCGAGGTTGTAGAAACATATAAACAAGATATTATGAGTGATTGCCTTGCTGATTCAATTTCACTTGGTTCACCCCTTAAAAACAATAAGGAATGGGATATCAACGATAAAAAGTGTGTTATCTCAATGGAAAAAATCTGATGTTTGTTGATTCAACTTGGAAAGATTATCAATTAATTGATACAGGTGATGGTATGAAGTTGGAGCAGTGGAAGGATATTACCCTTCTGCGCCCCGATCCTCAGGTTATATGGCCTTATACCAAACCTATAAACAAAAAAAATATTCATGCTATATATAAACGCTCATCAACAGGTGGCGGAAATTGGGATTTTTTAAAGCCTGTACCTGAAAAGTGGACTGTAAATTGGAAAGACCTTACTTTTTCTGTTCGTCCAATGGGATTTAAACATACAGGTCTTTTTCCTGAACAGGCTGTTAACTGGGATTGGATGCGAAATTTAATAAAAAATGCCAACCGCCCCATAAATGTGCTTAACCTGTTTGGTTACACCGGTGGCGCTACAGTTGCCTGTGCTTCAGCAGGGGCAAAGGTGTGCCATGTTGATGCAGCAAAGAACATGGTTCAGATAGGCAAAGAAAACCTTCAGTTAAGCGGTTTAAGTGATGCGCCTGTTCGTTGGATAGTTGATGACTGTTTAAAGTTCGTTCAGCGTGAAATTCGCCGCGGAAACAAGTATGAAGGAATAATCCTTGACCCGCCAAGCTATGGCAGAGGTCCCGGTGGCGAATTATGGCACCTTGAAGAAATGCTTTATCCCTTTATGGAAAACTTATCTGAGATTCTTTCTGATAAGCCATTATTTCTTTTATTAAACAGTTATACAACAGGCTTGCAACCTCTTGTTCTAAAAAACGTTATTGAAAAAACCATTTGCACAAAATTTGGCGGAAAAGTTGATGCCCAAGAAGTTGGGTTAAAGGCAATTAACGGTAATATTATCTTACCTTGCGGTGCTTCAGGAAGATGGGAAAGGTGAATTTAATGTTTGAAATTTTACACGAAGATAATCACATAATCGTTGCTGAAAAGCCACAAAACACCATCATTGCCGGTGATATTACAGGCGATGAATCAATGTTTGATATTCTTAAACAGTATATCAAGGAAAAATATAACAAACCCGGTGATGCCTATTTAGGTCTTGTTCACCGTCTTGACAGACCCGCAGGCGGTCTTGCAGTTTTTGCGCGCACCTCAAAAGCAGCTTCAAGATTGCAAGAGCAGTTAAAAAGCAATGAATTAAAACGCACTTATTACTGCGTTGTTCGCGGTGTACCTGCAAACACAACTGACAGGCTTGTTAATTACCTTAAAAAGAATGAAAAAACAAATACTGTTGAAGTTGTTCCCCCCGCTGTTGAAGGCGCCAAAAAGGCTATTCTTAATTATAAACTTTTACAGACAGTTGAAACAAAAGAAGGTCCTCTTTCTTTAATTCAGGTACAACTTGAAACCGGCCGTTCACACCAGATAAGAGTTCAGATGGCACATATGGGATGTGCTTTATGGGGTGATCAGCGTTATGGGTTTAATGTTAATAAAAAAGGTCAGCAATTAGCGTTATATGCTGTTAAATTAAGGCTTATTCATCCTACTAAAAAAGAATCAATGCAGTTTATATGTTACCCGCCTCAAATTGCACCTTGGACAAGTTTCAGGCTCAATATTGAATAAAAGGAGTTTTCTTATGAAAATCAAGGACTGTTTTGTATTAAAAAATATTGCAGGCATTAATACTGTGATTTCTACAAATTCAAAAACAACATTCGAAGGAATGATAACCCTTAACGATACGGGTGTTTTTATGTGGAAACTTTTGCAAGATGGTATAACATTAGATGCACTTGTAGAAAAAATGGTTGAAGAGTATGAAATTGATAAAGCAGTTGCGCAAAAAGATGCGCAGAGTTTTATCGATAAACTGTCAACAATTGATGTTTTTGAATAAAATATTGCAATTATATTTTTTATAATGTATAATATTGTTATGATCAATAAGATCAGCAATGTAAATTTTGGAGGATAAAACTTTGAATACTAGAAAAACAAAAGGTATAATTCTTGCCGGTGGTAAAGGCACAAGACTTTACCCTATGACAAAAGTTATTTCAAAACAACTTTTACCTATTTATGACAAACCCCTTATCTACTATCCCCTTTCTATTTTATTACTTGCAGGTATTGATGAAATTTTAATTATTTCTACCCCTGACGATACACCTCTTTACGAAAAATTGTTAGGTGACGGTTCACGCCTTGGTATAAAAATATCTTATGCTGTACAAACTGAACCAAGAGGTCTTGCTGATGCATTTATTATCGGCGAAGAATTTATTGGTAATGATAATGTTTGCCTTATTTTAGGCGATAATGTTTTCTATGGACAGAATTTTTCACAACTTTTGTTCCGTGCAAACAAGCTTGAATCCGGTGCAACAATTTTCGGTTACCCTGTTTCTGATCCAAGAGCATTTGGTGTTGTTGAGTTTGATTCTAATCACAAGGTTATTTCTATTGAAGAAAAACCCCAGAATCCTAAAAGTAATTTTGCAGTACCCGGTTTATATTTCTATGATAACCGCGTAATTGAAATTGCTAAAAATGTTAAGCCTTCTGCAAGAGGTGAGATTGAGATTACATCTATTAACAATGCTTATCTTGAAAAAGGCGAACTTAATGTTATTTTAATGGGTCGTGGTATGGCTTGGCTTGATACAGGTACGCCTGTTGGTATGCTTACTGCTTCAAACTATGTACAAGCAGTTCAATCACTTCAGGGCTTCTATATTTCCTGTATAGAAGAAATTGCTTGGCGCCGTGGTTTTATTACTACTGAACAATTAAGAGCATTAGGTGAAGAAACAAAAACAAGTGATTATGGCAAATATATTCTTGAACTTGCAGAGAGGAACAAAAAGTTTTGATGAACACATATTCCATTGCCGGACTTTTAGTTAATATGGAATGTTTAGGAAAAAGCGCAATTCAGGCAGAGAAATATTTGACGGATTTTACTGAAACACCTGATATTACGCTAAAGGTAAAGGATGAGCTTGTTGAAAACTTAAGTAAACAACATTCTGAACTAAGTCAAGACGATTGTTTATATATTTATCTTTCTAAATACTTAAATGCAGCATTACTTGATTTTGATTGTTTTGTTTTACATTCATCCGCAGTTGCTTATGAAAACAATGCTTATTTATTTTCTGCTGATTCAGGCACAGGTAAATCAACGCATACTAATCTTTGGAAACAAGTTTTTGAATCTGCGAAGATAATAAATGATGATAAGCCTGCCATTAGGTTAATTAACGGTTCTTTTTATGCTTGTGGAACTCCTTTTAGCGGTTCTAGCCCATTAAATGAAAACATTTGCATTCCGCTTAAGGCAATTTGTTTTTTAGAACGAGGAGAAGAAAACAAAATAGAACAGATCAGTGATAAAAAAACTGTAATATATAAGTTACTTTCGCAAACATTGAGACGGGCAGGTAATGATAAAACTTTAAAACTTATGGAACTTCTTGATAAATTGATTGAAAAAACACCCGTGTATAAATTAACCTGTTTACCTAATGAAGACGCTGCTATTTTAGCACATAAAATAATGTCAAAATAATAAAAAGATATCGTTATAATACGATATCTTTTTTTAACATTTTTTTATATTTTTGAATATTATACATAAGCACAGATCATAATCATTTTGAGGTGATTTTAATGCAAATATGCTGTATATGTTCAAAAGAAAAGAAAGAAAACTTATGCATTTTAGGAAAATATATCTGTTCTGACTGTGAATGGAAGATACTTACACAACAAGCACATACAACAGGTTATAACCGATGCGTTGCAAAATTAAAAAATTTATTTGCACAAGAATAAAAAAACTGTTCTTATAAAAGAACAGTTTTTATTTTAAATTAGCCTACCATACCAGAACGTTCAATACTTTGAACAAAGAATTTTTGGCAGAAGCAATAAAGCACAACAATTGGTGCAATATGCATTATGGTACATGCAGACTGATAAAGTGAATTAAGTACTGCATCGCCTGAAACATCAAGAACACTTTTTACATAGTTTGCGCCCATACCGGTAACACGGGTTGCCATAACTTCTGCATTAGGATTAAGCATACCAATGTAATAACGGTCATTATACTGCCATACAAATGCAAACAGGAATACTGTTACAAGCATTGGTAATGCACTTGGAAGCATAACCTGAATAAATGTTCTAAATGGGCCTGCGCCGTCAATATAAGCAGCTTCTTCAAGTTCTTTGGGTTGGTTAACAAAATACTGACGAAGCAAGAATACAAACAATCCGTTACGATACATTGTTGCAGTGCTTGATAATAAGCCAATTGCCGTCCAACCGCGTGTAAGGTCGATATTAGGAACTGTTGAAAGTTGTTCACCAAACGCAAACATAAACATTGGGTTAAATGCTTTGTATCTGAAATACATTGATGTTGTAAGCATCTGAATAGGAATCATCAATGTGAAGATACACATAAGGAATATAAAATTGTTTCCTTTAAACTTAAATCTTGCAAGACCGTATGCAACCAACATACAAGAGCACATCTGCATTAGTGCAAACATCAGTGATGTTGAGAATGAACTAAAATACAGTTGCGGAATATGACCATAGCTCCACATTGCAACATAAGTATTAATATTGATAGCTGTTGGAACTAAAATAACTGTTGGATCATAAACATCGTCAAGAGGCATAAATGATGTTATCAAAGTTATCATCAAGGGATAGATAATAAGATAGCAAATACCAATTAATAAAACAGTTCTTATAAGTCCCCACACGAAGCTAAATGTACGCTTTCCAAATAATGCGCGTTTAAACTTTTGCCAAGGTGTAAGTGTTGGAATGACGAAATTATCAACCTCTTCAGCACCAACTTCGTTTGTAAGCTTAATTTTATCGGTTTTTTCCATTATCTACACCCCCTTAGTTCTCATAGTAAACAAGCTTTGAAATAATGCCTGCTACTGCTGCAATAATCAAAGATGTTAAAAGGAAGTACATCCAGCTCATCGCCATCAGGTCAACCGTTTTTGTTGTAGCGTTGTTACTATATAAATAAGTTAACATTGGATTGCTCATACTACAAAGGTTTTCAATAAGAATATAAACGGTATTAACAAGGATCATAGGGCTAATCATCGGGAATGTAATTTTCCAGAAATTTTCCCATCCTGTTGCACCTTCTACCTTTGAAGATTCAAAGATAGATGGTGATATTGTTTGAAGACCTGCAAGGAAAATAAGTGTTGGAACGCCTGCGCCATTGATAATTTGTGTAAGTTTTGAGAATGCTGTACCTATAAACATACCCATCTCACCACCAATGGTATCCTGAATACTTGTTGCTATATCCATTGTTTGTGAGCCAACAGAGTCCATCTGTGAAGCGTCAACACCTGTATCCCCCGCTAAAAGCGATGCTGCAATACCTGCTGATGTGATAACAGGCATAAAGAGTACCGCACGGGCAAATGTTCTGCCACGGAATTCCTGGTTAAGCACGTTTGCCATAAGGAATGAGAATATAAGTGTTGAAGGCACTGTAATAAGAACACTTGAGCCTGATTCAATAAGTTTATTTATATAATCAGCCTGTTCTGTAAATGCATCAATATATGCTTTAAAACCATATGGCGATATGCTTGTGATCTGAGTTACATCATTAAACACCTGTTCGTTAAATGAAAGTACAAGTGCGGTATAAAGAGGTGATATTACGAAGAATATCAATCCTATAAGGAAAGGAAGAATGAACAGCCATCCTGACAAAGAACGCCTTGTCATCAAACCTAATTTATAACTTCTTGGCTTTTTCATTTAGTTTACCCCTCCCTTTACAAAAGATTCTGCTTTTACTAAAGTTCCATCAGCAGCAGTATAATCATATGAATTATAGTTAATGTATACATAAACACCGTTTTCGTATGTAACTTTAACTACATCTTCATCAACGATCTGATGCTCAATCATAAATGAATTTGCTGTAGAAGCAAGGAGATCATTGTATTCCTTATACATCTGAATAGCGCCTTCAAACCATGATTCATAACTTAATGAGTACATACCTTCAAACCAGAGTTCCTGTACCTGATCGTTTGGCGCATAACACCAACGATAATACAAGCCTGCGCCTGCTTCAACTGCCTGAAGGAATACCTGGCGTGTATCACCATCTAAGTTAATTGGATCGCCTGAATATTCTATGCAGCCATGAATTACCATCTGATAGAATGGAACAGACATATCTGCAAGGTTAAATTTACTGCTTGTGTTGCTGATTTCAAAAATTTCAGTTACATAAGGAAGCATATATGAGTTTGTTCCCTTTGTCATAACAGAAAGGGTTTCGCCATATTTTTTAGCTACTGCTGAATAAATTTCAGAAACCTTTTGCCTATCGCTAAAATCTTTTATTTTGTAGTTTCCTGGGAGATTATATCCAAGACTACCAAGACTTACTGCTTTGATATTAAGATTATTAAGATCATTAAGAAGTTTCATTGCAAAACTTTTTGAATTATCTGTTTTATCAATATCATAAATAACAGTAGGTGAAACAATAGATGCTGCATTTAATGATGAAGCGGTATTCCAGTCATCTGAATACTGATAATGATATGCAACATTTCTTGTTACAAGACGAGATGCTTTTGTAAATTCACTGTATCCACTGAACATTGAATTTTCATAAACAAAAGCAAGTTCTGTTTCAAGATACAAATTAATACCTAATGTATCTGCATAATCAAGAAGATCTTTAAGACCATCTTTTCCACCGAGTTCTTTAAGAACTTTTACTTTGTTGAAAACAGTGTTTCTTAAACCGTTATTTGCCCAGCCCTTGTAGTTAACTGAAACATTTTTAATACCGGCTTCATTGAGTTTTGTTAAAATTTCCTTACACTGAGCAAAGGTTGTAATTGCCTTTGTTTCTGTATAGGGCACACCAAGGAATGCTGTTTTATGGTCGTAAGCACCAACAAGTTCAATGTTAAAAGGAATGTTGCTGAAATCTTTCTTTGCAATAACACCTTTATTAATAAGGTAGTTTCTATAATATTCAGCCATACCATTGTAGTTGGCTTTTTCATTATCAAGAAGAGTGTAATTAATTGAAAGATCTGCTGTGTTCATATTATACTGATAAATTTTTGCTTTTTTACCCGCATTTTTGAACTGAAGCTCTTCATATTCACTCATTTTGAAGCTTGTAAAGCACTTATTGCGATCAACAGCGTTTACATTTTTACCTGCAATATCTGCTACAACTGTTGCGTTTGTATCCCCCGATTCAATAACGGCAAACATCGCGCTATTTTCGCGTTTAATACCGAATACAGGAAGATATGCACCTTCATTAAGATAGGGTTTTGTAAGCATTTCCCTACCATCATCAAGGCCGTAAAGCTGTACACGAATATCACTTGTAATGTTTGTTTTACCATTATTAAAGTTTATAATAGCACCTGATCCATCAGGAACAAACATATATCCTTTTTCATCTTTGGATGCTGATCCAAAGTATCTGAGAAGATCAATTGAAACAAGGGAAAGTGAGTTTTTATCATACTGAATTTCTTCGTTAGGAACTGTTACTTTAAGACCTGTTTCTGTAAGTTCATAATCAACGGGAATCCAGAATGTTTTTGCTGATTCTGCAACATAACCGAACTCGGCATTAATTTCATTTCGTTCTTCAAGAGTCATACCTATAACTTCAACGAATGCCGATTCGATTTTTTTCATAAGTTTCTTGTTATAGAACTTTGTTTGATCTTTGATAATATAAACCGTTTTGCCATCTTTAAGCATATCACCCATCAAAGGTGCTATTTTAAGATATTCTTGCTGAGCATCCAATGTCCAACTGTTCCAAACAGAAGGAGTAACTTCAGCATAAAGACTTCCGTTAGTAAGATAGGAAGCAACAGTTCTGAATTCAGAACTTGCTTTGAATTTTTCAACAAATTCAAGTGCCATTTCACCTTCAAGACAAGTAGGAATAATATAATCGGGTTTCAAGTTACCTAAAATATAAATAACACGAAGGTTCCCGTTATGGTTTACTGCAAAATACTGATATTTATCTTCATCCGGATTAGATTCAAGAACACAATCCGTATAACTATAAAGTGTATTTTGGCTTCCATCTTGCTTGTTGAGATAGAAAAGGGAAAGTTGGCTTGACATATCGCCTTTAATTCCGGCATCCCTTTCAGATGGTGCAGGGTTTGAATACCATACATCTCCTGTAGTTTTGCTCTTTAATGCGATTTCAAGTGTTTCTTCACAGAAATAAAATTCATATGACTTGTTCTCTTTTACAAGTTTAAAAATAGTATCTTTAAGCTCATATTTAGTATCTGCTGTTTCGTTTACCTTGTGAGTAAGTACATCAGGACGAACAAGTGTTTTTACATCTTTACTGAATTTATAAAGTTCTTCAGTATTTTCGGGTGTGATAAACCCGTCATAATTCTTGTCTGCACATCCGGTAAAAGCTATCATAGGAAGGATAAGCATTAACACAAGCAAGGCAGAAATAAGTTTCTTTTTCATATTACTTTCCACCCCCATTACCTTCTAAGCTCAAGTTCGCGATATATAGTATAAATAAAGTTCCATATTTCTTGAACAAGGAAGAAGAACAGAATGCTTATAAATACTATAATAACCATACCTAAAAGTATTGCAAGAATAATAATAAATGTTTTACCACCAGAATACTGATGTGTGGTCATTGTACCGGTATATAACAATATAGCCGACCAACCGTAACCAAGTACTGTTACTAATGTAACGATTGTTGCTTCGTTAACAGTAAGAATGTTTGTAAGGGGAATAAGCGCGATCTGTGAAAGAACCAAAGGTAACATTGAATAGCCTGTGTAAAGGAACACATCTTTCATTGAACCTTCGCCATCAAACAGCGTTGTAAGGCCCCAGTTTGCAGCAACCCATATAACAACTACAAGTGCTGTTGTTACAAATGTACCAACAATGTTGATATCTTCAGGGAATACTTTGAATTCGTTGAATGTATAGTTGTTAAACTGCTTATTTAATATGCTGGTTATAACATACATTACAAGGAATAAAACTGATATATATGCCCTACCGCGTTTTTCATGTTTAAGATCCCAGAAACCGTCCAGAGGATGACATATAACATGAAAAGCATATTTAAGGTCTGCGCCAAAGTTTTTAAGCTTTTCCATTATTGATTTCTTCCTCCTGTTTCTACGAATTTCTTAAATTTCTTATACCAACCTGTAACAAGTGTTACTACGGTTATTATAATAATTGCCCACATTATATATGGCATTGCTTTTTCAAGAACAAGATCCCTGTACTTATAGAAAGCCTTTCCATATTCTTCCTGTGAATAGCCCTTCATAAAGTAATCAGCGGCTTCAAGGAATTTTTCACGTTGCTCGCTTGTATCGTTATTAACAACTTCTGTTTCTGCAGCCCAAAGGTAATAAACTTTACCTACGCCTTTATATGCAAGGGCTGAGTTTGAGGACATACCTAATATCTTGTTCCATGCTTTAACAGCGTCATCATAACGGCGTTCTTCATGGCTGTTAACAGCATCACGAAGGATAAGACCGTATTCAGTAGGCTTATAGGTTGTAATCTGTGCGCCTGTTGAATCAAGAATAAGAATGGTTTCATCATCTGTTAAAAGTTCAATTGCAACAGGGTTAAGGTTTGTGCCTTCAGTATATCCAACCTGATCTGCACGGCTTGATGTTGTTTCACCAACTGTTGTTTTATTTTTACCAAGTGCACCGAAAACATATAAAAGTTCGCCTGTGCTTGTATAGGTAAAAACACGACCTTTTTGTGAATCTAATACGCTTGTAAGGCCGTTTTCTGAAACGGTAACATCGCAAAGGAATGAATATGTGGATCTGTTGATACCATCACCATTATCACCTGAAGGCGGTATAATGCCTGTTCTTTTAAGAACATCAGAGCCTGCTGCATTAAGTTTTCTAAGTGCAGCGCCAACTTCAGTTGCGGCAGTAAAGTGAGAAATAAGATCTGCTACTTTAAGCTGTGAAATTGTGCCGTAAACAAATCCTTGTTTATCTATTGTAATATTACTGTATTCTGTTGAAAGGTTAGCCTGAAGCTTATCCTTCGCTTTTTCTGTAAACAAACGGTTAAGCAATGCAGAAAGAGTCTGCTTTGTTTTTGTGGCACCAAAGAATTTAGTAAATTCACCATCATCAGAAAGTTCTACGAGACCACGATAGCAGTTTTTAGATACTACAAACATACGGTATGCACTATCAACAACTACTTTAAGAGGTCTGTATGTAATATCTGTTGCTGATGATACGCTATCACCATCACCGCTGTTGTCGATTTCAATTTCACTATCATCAACGATTGGTTCTTCCTGCGTTGCATCGTTATTTTCATTGTTTTCTGTTTCAGTATCAGGTGCTACTGTAGGAAGAGGTGTTGGCTGTGCTGTTGTATTTGTTGCACCCTGTGCTGCATCTTTAAAGTACTGTGCAAGATCAGGGTCATCAAAAGTTCTGTCAAAAACAAACTTGTCTTCTGCTTCATTAAATGAATATCTTACAATTCGTTTGTTTTCGGTATCGCAAACATAAAGATATTTACCTTCTTCATGAACGAACAATCCGTTTGGCTTATTAAAGGTTTCTTCAACGCCATTTTTGGTAAAGCCATAGATAATCTGCTTTACTGTGCGGATATCTTTATCAAGCACTACAACACGGTTATTATCTGTATCGGAAACAAGAATGTAACCTTTACCATCAAACTGTGTTAAATCTTGCGGATTTGAAAATGCTTTGCCATCAAGGTTTTCAACACCAATATAACCACTGTTGATAACCTTATCAGGTGTATATGCCTGAGGGTCGGAATAAACACCGCCTTCAGTTACTGTATAGTTCTGATACGGAGCTGCAAAAGCTGTAACCGTAAACATTAATGCAAGTATAACGGCGAGTACCAGAGATGCTGATTTTTTAAACTTCATCATTTTTGGTTCCTCCTTAATCCTTCATACCTGATGTTGCCATTGTTTCGATAATGTTACTTTGTGAAATAACAAATGTTACAATGGGAATTGACATCATAATAACTGTAACAGCATTAGCAACACCCTGACGGGCAATACCTGTTGAAACTATCTGTTGAAGTGCATAAGGCAAAGTTTTTAATGATTCACTTTGAATGAACACTGATGCACCTAAGTTCCAAAGGTTCTGAACTGAGAATATCATAAGTGTAAGCCATGCAGATTTAACCTGAGGCATTACGATTGACCAGAAAATCCTTACGCTGCCTGCACCATCAATACGGGCGGCTTCAACAAGGCTTCTTGGTATCTGAGACATAAACTGACGCATAAGGTACATACCCATTGGCGAGCCGAATGTTGGGATGATAATAGCCCAATATGTATTGATCATACCAAGTTTTGCCTTGATCATAAACAAAGGAAGCCAAAGAACTGTACCATTAAACATAAGTGCGGTTTTAATTAAATTTCCTAAGAACTTACTACCTGGGAAGGTATACATAGCAAGAGGATAAGCACAAAGTGAACAAAATACGATCTGACCAAATGTGCCGACACTTGTTATAAATAAGGTATTGAAGAAATATCTTGAGAAAGGTACCCATGAGTTACCCATAAGAACAAACAAATCTGTATAGTTTGTTGTAACCCATCTGTTAGGTAATAATGTTGGTGGGAATTTAAATAATTCATCCATAGGTTTGAATGAGTTACCTACAGCGTAAACCATTGGAAGAACCATAAGGCAGGCTACTGCGCATAAGAAGAAAATGCCTAAAAAGTTACCTGCGCCTGAACGATTGATTTTTTTAGCCATATCTTACTCACCCACCTTTGAAAGCATTTTTGCAATCACCTTGTTGGCAACTATCTGCAATAAGAACAGAAGTACTGCAATAGCACATGCATAACCTAATTCCATTCTTTGATTAGCGTAGTCTTCAAGATGATGTATAAGCGTGTGGGCTACATAGTCCTGCGAGGGATAACCAACAAGCTGTGTAATTGCTGCACCTACTGAGAATGCGCCGGAGATACTCATAACAGCACCGAACATAAGTTGTGGCTTCATATAAGGTAATGTGATGAACCAAAGTTCCTGCCATCTGTTTTTTACACCGTCAATAGCGCCTGCTTCATATAATGTACGGTCAACGTTCTGTAAACCTGCGATGAACGTAAGGAAGCTGGTACCAAGAGATGACCATAAAATAACTATCAAACAACACGGAACTATGTAATTAACATTCTCAAGCCATTTTATATTGGTAAGTGTAATACCTGTGTTCATTAAGAAACCGTTCAAAAGACCATATTGGTCTGATGAAAAGATTATCTTCCAAACAACATAAACGTTGGCAAGAGATGGTGCATAGTAGAAAAGCGTCATAACTGCCCTTGTTCTTCTGCCAAGCTCGTTAATAAGCCATGCGAAGAACAATGACATTATATATCCGCCGGGACCTACGATAACTGCAAAGAATAATGTATTCTTAAATGCAGTCATAAAAAGGTCATCAGCAGTAAAGAGCCTTACATAGTTTTCAAAGCCGATAAACTGTGGGGGCTCAAGTACGTTAAAGTAAGTGAAACTATAATACATCGCAACGATAACGGGAAGTATTGTAAATGTTGCAAATACTAAAAGGTACGGAAGCATGAATAAATACAGGCTGCCATTTTTGCGCATTTCTTTAAACTGGTATTTTAACCAATCTTTGAAAAATGCCTTGTTTTTAGCCTTGGTTTCTGCATTAGCCATTATTCTACCGCCTTTCCTGTCATTATTGCAATTTTATCCTTAAACTCTTCGCGTTTACGGTCAATTTCCCTATCGATCTTGCTTACATATTCAACGAAAGTTGTATTAGGATCAGCTGCCGCATTATTGATAACTTCTTTCCATGCAAATTCAATATTACGCGCTGTATAGTATCCGCCCGGAACCTGAGGAACTGCTTTTGAATACTTCCACTGTTCCTGAATCATGGTCATTGATTTCTTATCCCATGGAAGTCTTGACATTGCCTGAAGGTTTGCCGTCTGATAACGTGCTGCAGCACCAAGCAAACTTTCAATTTCAGTACCGAAACGATATTGTGCATCTTCGCCTGTCCACCACTTCATAAACTCCCAAGCACGTGAAATTCTGTTTCTGCCTTCTTCTGTTGAAGAATCCATTGAAAGCATTACACAACCTGAAGTATTACTTGCACAGGAGTGGTCAACCACAACATTACCATTTTCATCATAAAGTGTGTTACCTTTTTCATCGGTTTTGATAGTTCCGGGAACTAATGAGAACTCCCAAAGACCCTGAATTTCAGGTGCGAAAACTGCAAGTTGTGAATACTGGCTATAACTTGCTACACCAACAGGAACTTCACCTGTACGGAAACGGTTTGCAAAGTCATAAGTATTAGGAAGATTATATAATGTATAGAATTCAGTCCATTCTTTAAATGCATCAAGCGCTGCATCTGAAGTAAGATCTGTTGAATCACGGTCTTCAGTATAATACTGACCGCCCTTCTGATAAAGAAGCATTGCAAAGGACAAGTTACCTGAACCAACTGCACCTACAACAGGAACGGGCATAGCAAATGTCATTTGCTGATTCTGAAGATGACCAATAATATTGTATACATCATTCCATGTTTCTGGGGGCTGAAGCCCGATTTCTTCAAGAATATCTGTACGATAGAATGTCATAAAGAAATCTTGTGTTTCGGGAACAGCATAAATTCCATTACCAAATGTAAAGGGAGCTACTGCACTTGCAGCATAACGGTTTGTGTTTTGAAGAATATCTTTATAATCAGGGAACAACTCTTCGTTTGCTAAATTCATAACTGCGCCACGGAATGCATAGTTAACAGCATCTACCGCGCCACGAGAAAGACATATTTCAGGACCAATTCCTGAAAGAACTGAAGGTAAAAGTGAACCACCTGCAACAAGACGGGTGCTTACGATAATACCTGTTTTATCTGTAAACATATCATCAATAAGCTGTTTAAGAATTGTTGCGTTATCACGAGAACCTGTAAGACCTGCACCTGTTTCAAGCCAAACTACAACAGGAGCCTGACCATCAGCAGCAACTGTACCACCGATGTTATCGTAATCCTCAGTAAATGATGCAATAAATGAGCGAATTTCATGCAATGCTTTTGCAAAGAAATTTGCATCTGCCTTTGGCATTGTATTTAACTGAACATATTCCTCACTTGCGATAACAAAATAGTCAAGTTCAACAGGGTTCTGGCTCATATCATTGATCCATGTACCCATTGCAGCAATAGAATCTTTGAAGTTTGTAAACAAAGAAGGAACTTGGTTATGGTCAACATTCATTCTTTCAAGAAGAAGTATCATACTCTTTAAGCTTGAAAGCTGTGCTGAAATACCACGGTTTTCGCCTGTATCGTATATGGAAATGAATTCCTGTTCAAGTTCAGAAAGATTTTTATATTCGTCCTTAAGAATCTTAATTGCATCAGGAACCATTGTATTAAGCATATAGTTAGCGTTAAGGTCAGGTGAAGGACCTGTAATCATAAGGATTCTTCTGTATGCATAGTTAAGCTGTGAAAGACTGCGTTCTGCTTTAGCAAGAAGATCGCCAAGCTGACCTAACGTTGTTTCAAGACGAATTGTATTTGCGCCTTCGTTAAGGTAGAAATACATGTACTCATCAACTATTTTATTACCGTGTTTATCAAGTAAATACTCACCTTTGTCATTTGTCTTATATATTGCCGGTGTATACATCTTAAAGTTGTTGCTGTACTGGAATGTAAGTGTTCCTACTTCCTGACAGGGCTGAACACCGTTAATTGTAAGTTTACGTGTGGTGTGCATACCTGTTAATGTATTCTGGCGTGCTTTAAAACTTATTGCATAAAGGCCTGCTTCTTCAACATTAACAGTCCACTGAATCCAATCGTTAGGTGACTGCCACTTATCTGCACCGATTGTGTTATAACGAATCTTTGCATGATGATAAGGTACGGTTGAAGGAGATGATCTATCAGAAATAGCATAAAGCGTTGGTGATGATTTAAGGATGTTATATGTAGGATCCTTTGTTGCATCATAAGCATTTGTATCTAACGGATCAATAAAACTATTATACTGATTTACGAACACACTGCTTTTACCTGTAAGGAATGTTGAATACTGTTTTGATGTATAAGCATTAAGTTTTTCATTACTTGTACCGGGATTATGAAGACCTTCTGCCTGAACAAAAAGAACATTATCCTCTCCGCTTGCCTTTTTATAGCCCTGTGCTTCATACTGTTTTAATAAATCAGCATATGTAGGTGCTGTGGCAATCTGATGAATAAGAGCATATTCAACAATCATACCCTCTTTAACTGCTTCAAAAGCAATTGTGTGGGTGCCTGCTTCAAGGTAAAATTTAAATGGCTCACCCTCATAACCCATATAATCCCTAACAGCAACAGTTTCCCACTGTTCTGTCTGTTCCTGATATGGACGCTTTTCATTAAGAGTTTGCTCATCAACGCGGAGTAAGCTCTGATCCTTCCAAACACGCTCAAAATTAACCTGACGTGCTTCATAGAAAGGAACTTTATAGTCGATATAAATTCTACGCTGAGCAGCAGAGCTTTTGTCAGTTGCACTAATCTGCTGACCTGCTTTATCATATGTTACATTTTCATAAAGAAGGTAAGAGAATGTAATATTATACCAACCGGATGTTTCAATATTAACAACCCAGCCACAAATACCTTCATCATAAAAAAGTGCACCTTCACGCTCATTGCCTGGATTATTCATAGGTGCTTTTTTCACAATAGGAAGCTCGCCCATTATTTTGCCGGTTTCGCCGTCAAACTGAACTGCATCCTTTGCGCCTAATTTGATTTCTACATCAGGCCTTGATGTATCGCTGATACTGTTAAGATATGCATCATAATCAGCATCGCTTTTTACAGTACTATCAAAAGCTTTAGCTTCTGGCAGAACTATTTCGCCTGATTGTACATCTTTGCTAGTTTCGGTCAATGCCTGGCCGCCGCTTTGTTGGTTATTTTCAGGTGCAGCAAACGAAACGCACGAAAAAATAGACAATGCTATTGAAGCGGTAATTACAAAGACAATGACTTTGTTGATCAAAGACTTCATGTTGTTCCTCCTGAATGCAAAATTAAATCTGTAAAACATGCATCAAGCGTATGTATCACGCCTATTATATATAATAATGAGTTATTACAATGCACACTGATGCATAATATCTACCCTATCATACCACTAACTGATTATAAAGTCAATACTGAACAGGATTTTTTTTTAATTTTACATTATTTTCAAGTAACCAAAAACACCCATTTTATCGGCATTTTATAATTTATTTAGGAGTCGTTTAAAATTTTTTTACATTTTAAAACAGTATTTTTTTGTTTTTTAATATGTTTTTAAATAATTTTCTGTTTTTTTGTTATTGACTTATAGATACCTTTGATGTATATTTAATTGTGAAGAAAGAACAAATTTTTATTATATTTTTTCTTTAAATTTATACAAAAAAAGGAGCACTGAATGGAGTTCATTTATATCACTTTACTTGTTTTTTCGGCAATATCTTTGGTAATTTCCATTTTTATATTAATAAGGTCATTATCCAACAACACACAACAAAAAATTACAGAGGAAAATGATGCGCTTAAAAGTATAATTTCACAAGAAAATCGCGAGTTGAGAAAAGAAATTAACGCTACCCTATCCAGTTATAATAACGCTGTAAACAACACAGTAAATCAGCAAATTTTGCTACTGCAAAATCAGATGAAAGAGTTTTCACAGGCTCAACGCGATTTTTCTCAGGAACAAAAGAACGAACTTGAAAATATGCGCAGATCAATGGAAAACAACCTGCGTTCTATTCAGGAAGATAATGCACAAAAACTTGAAAAAATGCGTGAAACCGTTGATGAAAAACTTTCTTCAACCCTTGAAAAACGTTTAACTGAAAGTTTCGCAACAGTTGGCAACCAACTTGAAAGCGTTTACAAAGGTTTAGGAGAGATGCAGACACTTGCCTCAAGTGTTGGAGACCTTAAAAGTGCCCTTACGAATGTTAAAGTTCGCGGAACATGGGGCGAAGTTTCTTTAGATAGCCTTCTTTCGCAAATACTTTCCCCTGAACAGTACAAACGAAATGTTAAACCTAACCCAAGAAAATCAAGCATTGTTGAGTTTTGTATTTGCTTACCTAATAACGAAAACAACGATATTGTTTATCTTCCCATTGACTGTAAATTTCCCATTGAAGATTATATAAGGCTTTGCGATGCTTCAGAAACAGGTGATTTGGCTTTAGTTGAATCTGCAAGCAAAAATCTTGAAAATGCAATAAAACTTTGCGCAAGAACCATAAGGGATAAATACATTGATCCACCGCACACCACTGATTTTGCTATTATGTATCTTCCTATTGAAGGACTTTATGCTGAAGTTGCAAGAAAAAGCGGTTTATGCGAACAATTACAGCGTGAATACCGCGTTACAGTTGCCGGCCCCACCACCATCGGAGCATTTTTGAACAGCCTTCAACTTGGTTTTAAAACTCTTGCTATACAAAAGAGAACAAGCCAGATAACAAAGCTTCTTTTTGATATAAAAAAGAACTTTGGACATTTTGCTGACCTTTTGGATAAAACAAAGAAAAAACTTGATGAAGCAAGCGCAAAAATAAATGATGCAACATCAAGATATCAACGAATTGATACTCTTTTAGGCAAAGCCGATACTTTTAGTGTTGATGAAAATCCCGTCCTTGAGATATCAAATGTTGACGAAGATAATATATAAAAAGTTTTTTAAAATTTTCATATACATAAATTAAATATTATAGTATAATTATATTCGGTACATATTTTGTGCCGAATATTTTTTTGAGTGTGTAATTATGAAAACAAAAAAAACTGAAAAATTAATACTTTGTGCAATAAGTGTATTTGTTGTTACAATTTTAACCATTATAATTTTCAATGCACGCCAGAACTATCTTTACACAAACAGAGACAGGCTTATTATCTTTGCATATCAAACAAACATTTCCGGTTCTGATGCTGAAGAATGGTCAAAAAAACTTAAACAGAGTTTTGATGATGTTCCTGATTTTGAAGTAAGCGTTTTTCAAACAAAAGAAGCAGGCAATGAATCAATTACCATTACAAGCGAAAAGGGGTGGAGCCAGATCGTAGTGCGCTTGGCTGCAGGCGATGGTGATATTCTTTTTGTAAATAATGAAATTTTTTATAATGTTTTAATTAAAGAAAATCTCCTTTTGCCAATAGAACACAAATTCGCTAAACCCGTTACAGATGACAGCGGAGTGGTTTATGGTATTGACATTACAAAAGCCACACCAGACGGCTTATTAAATTTAGGCACAAGTGAATATGTTGGAAAAGGTCAGCCATTGCCCATTATTTCTGTTGATGAAAAAGACTTCGAGTTTAATGGATATTCTTACAAACCCCGCGTAATTGCTGTTATATATAAGGGTGCAAAATACGCTGATAAAGCACAGACAGTACTTTACAATTTGTTTGGAGGTGCTGAAAATGAATAAATTAAAATATGCTTTTTATCACGGCAAAATAGTTTTAATTATTCTTATTATTGCAATTATTTTGTTATCTTCTTTTATAAGTGATACCATTTCACAGATAAATTCAGCAAAAAACGGTATTGAAGTGCTTTTAATTGATACTTCTGTTTCCCTTGGCGGTAAAAATCTTGAAAAAGACATTAAAAAAATAACCGATGTTAAATACATCGGTACTTCGACCCTGATAAAAAAAGATGCAGAAGAATATGTTAAAACTATTGAAAATTACACATTGCAAGACTATATTTACTATCTTACCATTTCAAAAAATTGTGAGGCTTTATTTGTTACCGAAGGAATGCTTCAAAGCATTTATACACTGAAGAACATTGTTCCCTTATCAGTTGAAGGCGAATTTGGACAGGAATGTTACCATAACGGCGTTTTGTTTGCCTTTCCAATGAAAAAAGCAACAAATCAAAACTCATCATTTTCTTCTTTACAGGAAGACACATATATGGTGCTTTTATCAGGCGACCATTTGAACGAAATGCGCCAATATCTTAATTATTTAGTTGCGGAGGCACAATAATGTATAAACAAATACTTGAAAGAAAGAAAAACTCACCTGTTAAGGTGATTTTAGTAATTATATGGTTACTTATTTTAGCAAGCGCATTAAACATATTTTTTTCTTGGTTAAACATATTTAATGCCTTAAACAACATTATTTTACCCATTTATTTTGACCCCACGGCTTCTACGTTATCGGTTTTTTTAATTATCTTTGTAATAAGCTATTTTTTAGGCAAACGTGCTTATTCACGTTTTGAATATACTATTGTTGATAACGTATTAACGGTGCAACAGTTTACCGGCAAAAGAGTGATAAAAGAAATCGTTATCAACCTTGATGACGTTACCGAAATTAAAGACGGTTGCTTTGGTAAAAAGTTATATAACAACAACGCTAAAAGGCTTGTTTCACTTGTTTTAAAGGATAAAAAATACACTATTTCACCTGATGAAATTTTACTCGGTATGCTTAATGGTGCTTCTTTTTCTGATGGTTTTATTGATATAAATTATGATGAAATCATTGAAAAACTTAAAGACCTTATAAAAATTCCTTCTGTTAAGGAAGAAGCAGAAGAAAATATGCCCTTTGGCAAGCCCTGCGCCGATGCATTAAAATATGTTCTTGACCTATGTGAAGAATTGGGTTTTAAAACTAAAAACCTTGATAATTACTGCGGTTGGGCGCAGATTGGCGAAGGTGAAAAGTTAATAGGTATCTTATGCCATCTTGATGTTGTTCCTGCAGGTGACGGTTGGGACACACCTCCTTTTGAAGCAGTTATCAAAGACGATGAGCTTTTTGGCAGAGGCGCTATTGACGATAAAGGTCCTGCAATAAGTGCAATTTATGCTTTATATGCTGTTAAAAATGAATTGAAATCCATTCCCTGCCGTGTTCGTTTAATCTTTGGCTGCGATGAAGAAAGCGGTTGGGCTTGTATGGACAGATATGCAAAAAGCGAGGAAATTCCTTCAATGGCTTTTACGCCTGACGCTGAATACCCCGTTATTATTACCGAAAAAGGTATTGCACAATTTGAAATTACAGGTAGTTTAGCCGAAGGAAACTATCAACTTTATATTCAAGGCGGGTTAAGGGCAAATATGGTGCCTGATAAAGCAAAGGCAACCATAATCGGTGATATTGATGCATTAGAAAAACAGATTGCCGATTATAAAAAAACAGATAATATTTCACTATACAAAAAAGATGAAAACACCCTTGTAATCGAATCATTAGGCGTTGGTGCGCACGGCTCAACACCTGAAAAAGGTAAAAATGCTTTTTTTGAACTTTTTAAATTCATTGATACGCTTAATCTTAAAGGAAGTCAGGGCAAATTTGTAAAAAATATGCTTAATATTTTTGTTGATAAAACAAATGGAACAGGTGCTAACTTATGCCTTAATGACGAAGTTTCCGGTGCACTTTCACTTAACCTTGGTATGTGTTTTATTGGCAAAAATGATATTTATGATAATATGCTTGATGACAGTTTGAAAATCGTTATCGATATCCGTTATCCTGTTAGTTATTCTATTAATGATATTTCTTCAAGGTTGCAATCTGCCTTGCCTGACAGTTGGGAATGCGATGTTTTGCACCATCAGGCGCCGCACCATGTTGACAAAGATTCAAAACTTGTAAAAACTTTAATGGAAGTTTATAAAAAGTATACAAACAGAGACGATGAACCTCTTGCAATAGGTGGCGGAACATATGCGCGCACTCTCCCCCATAAAGCAGTTGCGTTTGGTGTTCAGTTCCCAGATAAACCTGATAAAGCACACCAACCTAACGAATCTGTTTCATTAACAGACCTTAAAACAAGCACAAAAATGTTTGCTTGCGCAATTAAGCGTTTGATAGAAGAATAAATTATAATTTTTTGTTGTAATATAGCATTTTTTTTGATATAATAATTTATTATATGTATTTTTGGTGATAAAATGTTTGAAATTAATCTGGGTGATGTAATTATTACTAAGAAAAATCATCCTTGCGGCAGCAATAACTGGGAATGTGTTCGCACAGGCGCTGATATTAAACTTAAATGCTTAAACTGTGGGCGGATTATAATGCTTGATCGCGAAGACTTAAAAAAACGTATAAAAAATATTATTAAGGCGGATAAACCAAATGGGTAAGAAAAATAAAAATACTTATTTTAACTTGTTTAATGTTGAAAGTGATATGGACAGTCAGGAAGAAATTTCTGCTGTAAAAGAAAACGAAAATCAAAGCCAAGATAATAAATCATATTTTTCCATTACCAACTTTGACCTTGATAATTATATGGAAAAAGAAGCCGATGAAAAAGGTCAGCTTTCAATGTTTGAAAACGAAGAATTTGAAGTAGTTGTAAACAATACAATTAAAGAAGATTCTGATAAGGTTTTTATTGCCCAAACAGTTGAAGATGACGAGATTCCTGTTATAGAAAATGAAACTGAAGAAACTGATATACTTATTGATGAAGATCTGGAACAAAACGAATTTGCTTTAGAAGAGATTTCACAAGAAATATTAGTTGATACTGAAGAAACCGAAGAGTTCTTTGTTGAACCTATTAAAAAATCAGAGATGGCTGAAGATAACGAAGAAGATGCAGAAAAAATCATCGAAGAAGAAATACTTGTTTCAAATCTTGAAACAAACGCTCTTGATGAAGAATACACCCAATCTCAAGAAGAAACTAATAACACACCTAATATTTTTGATAATATTCCTGAATATAAAACAATTAAAAACCAAGCAACAATGGATGGTTTTGAGACTGCTTATGTTTATCATGGAAAAAGCGGTGACAGAATCCGTTACAGATTATCACTTCCTACAGATAATGATCCTAAGCGAAACCGCAGAAAGAAATTTATTGCAGGTTGGGCTTTAACAATTATCGTTGCTTTGATTCTTGCTTTCTTAATAAGGACTTTTGTTTTTGTTGTTGCAACAGTTGATGGCCCAAGTATGCAACCTACCCTTACAAATAATGACCGTTTGATTGTTACAAAATACGATTATTATTTTGCTGATGTAAAGCGTGGCGATATTGTTATCTGCAGATTTAATGATCCAAATTATCCTGACATATATGTTAAAAGGGTTATTGGATTACCAGGTGAAATGATTAGCATTATTGATGGTGTTGTGTATATAAACGGCACTGCTATAAGTGAAGACTACACTGAAAAATCCTTACCGGGTATAGACCGCCACTATAATATGGACGCATACTACATTCCTGAAGGTCATGTTTTTGTTATGGGCGATAATCGTAACAATTCTGCTGACAGCCGTATGCATTCTAACGGTGCCATAAGCGTTGATCTTATTATAGGTAAGGCACAATGGAGAATATTCCCATTTAACAATATGGGCTCATTGGAGGAAAGTAATTGAGATACCTTGTACTTTCTGATATTCACGGAAACAATATTGCATTAGAAGCTGTATTTAATGCTGTTCCTGAATCAAGATACGATAAAATTCTTGTTTTAGGCGATAATATAGGCGATGGTCCTTGCCCGGACAAAGTTATTAAAATGCTTTTAGAAAAAAATGCTGTTTTTATTGCAGGAAACCGTGAGGAACTTGCAGTTGAGCATTTTAACGGTTTTTTTGAAACTCAAACTGCTTTACAGTGGAAATTTATGCGTGATTCCATTAATTTTTTAACAGATGAACAAAGGCAATTTATCGCAAAACTTAAAAATCAAAAAGTAGTTGATAATGACAGTTTATCAATAAGAATGGTTCACGGCTCACCTGATTCGGTAAGGGAACTTTTATATTTTAATAATCATACGCGTTTAAACGAAGTGCTTGATAACATTAATGAAGATATTCTTTTGTGTGGGCATAATCATTATCAATTTGCGTACCTTGCGCCAAACGATAAACTTGTTTTAAATCCCGGTTCTGTTGGATTAAGCCAAAAAGGTGAAAAATTCAGGGCGGATTATGCTTTAATTAATATTTGTAACGGTCAGTTTTCTTTTGAACTTAACCACACTTACTATGACGGTGAAAAAATCAAGCAAGAATATATTGATCGAAATTTATGGGATTCAACCATTTGGGGACAGTTGGCTTTCAGAGAAATGAGTGAAGGCAAAATGTACATAATCGGTTTTGCGCGCCATGTATATAATCTTGCAAGAGAAAAAAAGGCTTCTACCCATCCCCTTGATGATAAAATCTGGCTTGAAGCATGCCAAAATTGGAATTGGATTCCTGCAAAATAATAAAAAAGCACCAAACTACATTATGGTGCTTATATTTTTAAAATTATGAGAATTGGTAATATTGAATTAAAAAACAAACTTATTCTTGCACCTATGGCAGGAATAACAGACAGCGTTTACAGAAAACTTTGTTATGATTTTGGTGCTGCACTAACTGTAACTGAAATGGTAAGTTGTAAAGGTTTATATTATAACAGTACCGCAACAGGCGAACTGCTTGAACCATCCCTTACCCATCCCGAAGCGGCGCAGATTTTTGGAAACGACCCTGAAATTATGTCAAAAGAGCTTGATAACCCCTATTTTAAGCCATTTGATATTATTGATATTAATATGGGGTGTCCTGCAAGAAAAATTGTAACAAACTTTGAAGGTAGCGCTTTAATGAAAGATATTCCTTTGGCTAAAGAAATAGTTATTGCCTGTAAGGAAAAAACGAGCAAACCTGTAACAGTTAAAATGCGTGCAGGTTGGGATAGTTTTTGCGCTGATAAAATGGCGGTTGCGTTAGAAGATGCCGGCGCTGATGCTTTAACTGTTCATGGCAGAACAACCATGCAAGGATACAGCGGAAAAGCTAATCTTGACTACATTAAGCAAGTTAAGGAATCTGTAAAAATCCCCGTTATTGCAAACGGTGATATTACAGGTGGCATAAGCGCAAAAAATATGCTTGAATACACAGGATGCGATGGATTAATGATTGGTCGCGCTGCTCAGGGCAGACCATGGATTTTCAGTGAAATTTTAGCATATTTAGATGGCAGTGAATTTAATCTTTCGCACAAGGAAAAACTTAATATTGCACTTATTCATGGGCGTGAACTTGTTAAACATAAGGGTGAAAAAACTGCTATGTTACAGATGCGTAAACATATCGCCTGGTATACCCACGGTATGAGAAACGCTGCTAAAATCAGGGCAAGCATCACCGTTTTAAAAACTCTTGATGATTTTGAAAATTTAATCAAGGAACTTGACTGTTTTGATTTTTAATTGCTTCTTTTAAAGTAAAGGCACTGTTAAAAAACAATTTTTCATTTATTTGTTTTTCTGTTAACATTCCTACAACATCATGATATTCATTAAAGACTAATATAATATAAAAATTTGTTCCAAACAATTTTTTTGAAACTGTTAAAAGGCTTTCGTTTTCGTAAGCCTTTATTATTTTTATATTTTCAATATTTTGCCATGATTTTTCACGCATATAAACATTTTTTGGTTTTTTTATAGTTTTTAGTGATGCTATAACCATAAAAACAGCCATTACTAGCCCCTGTGCTTTACCCCATAAAATTAAGGATATTATGTTTTTAGTTAAAAATAAAACAGAAACACTAACCCCGATAAATTTTGTTAATTTTTCGCCTTTTTTTATACCAAACATACTTTTAAACAGGCAAAGAAGAATTCTGCCCCCATCAAGCGGATACACAGGCAATAAATTTATTAACGCAATAGCATATGAATAATCTATAAATTCTTGCCAGAAAGGTAATACTGATTTTTCTGCACCTATTTGCCATAAAAAGCCTGTAAAAACACTGATTAAAGGTCCGGAAAATGCAATTATACCTTCTTTAACACAATCCTCGTCTATCCCTTTAATTTCTGCAAGACCACCAAACAAATATAAAGTAATTTCTGTTGTTTCAAGCCCAAATATTTTTGCACTTAAACAATGTGCCGCTTCATGAAGTAACACCGCAAACATCATTGTTAATAGAGTTACTGTATTACCCGATATAATCCACAAACTGCCTAAAAAAAGCATTGTAATATCAAGTTTAATTTTAGTGTTTTTGATGCTGAACAAATTCAAGAAATATATTCCAGTGGGTCTATGGCAATTAAATTTTCATATAATTTATACTCAACTGCATCTTTTGCATATCCTATGCTTTCACCCATTTTTACCTTATCACCTTTTTTTACCACACTACCCACATTTTTGTATTCGCTTAATTTTCCATCATAATGTCTTAATGTTATTCTGTCTGACGATACACTTTCAATTATTCCGTCACCCGTTGCCAATATGCTTGAATATTTTTCACATTCAATAATAATCTGTGGCTGACCTAAAACAAGTTTTTGTGTAATTTTGCCTGTAGCACTTGGTGAAATTAAATCTGATACCGTAACAGAAGTTGAAGCACTTACTGAATCATCTTCATTTTCAACAAAAAAAATTTGCCCTAAACTTTCTTTAATTTTAAAATCTTCTTCAAGGCTCATATTAATGGCGCCTTTTATATTTTTTGCGGCAGAATTTTCAGAAAAAACCACAAAAATTGATAAACAAATTATCAAAAAAAGCGCCGTTATCCCTATAATATTTTGTTTTTTCATAAAAAAATACCCCCTACGCAGTAATATATGCGTAAAGGGTAACAAATTATAACAAAAATCAATCTGCAGTAAAAGGCTCTATGGGTCGGTTAATACACACACTTTCAACAAGGCCGATTGCTATCATATTGGTTAGCATATTACTTCCACCATATGAAATAAACGGTAGCGGAATGCCCGTTATTGGCATTATGCCCATAACCATACCTATATTTTCAAATATATGAAACATAAACATTGCCATAACGCCCATTATAATCATTTTACCGCATCTGTCACAGGCTTTATGCTGGATAAGATACCACATTCTGATTTCCATTATAACATATAAGCCTATAAGGGTTAATCCACCTAAAAAGCCCATAGATTCGCCAATTGATGCAAAGATGAAATCAGTATGAATTGCAAAAATATCCCCTGCTTGAGAAATTGAATCCACACCAAGAATTCCCTTGCCGAAGAAACCGCCTGAACCAATTGCGTATTTTGCATATTTGAGTTGAACAACATCTTCACCGCTTAAAAAGTTTATGATACGGCTTTGTTGTTTTTCACCCATAACAAACCATAAAAGAACACAGCATACAAGAAGAACCCCTGATAGAATCAATATATGCTTCCATCTTATTCCGCCTGTAAAAACCATCATTGCAAATATAAAAATATAAACAAGAGATGTTCCTATATCCATTTGCGTTAATAATGCTATTGAAAAAACTATCATTACCATTAATGTTGGTATAAGGTCTTTAAATTTTTCAAGGCTTTCTTTTTGTGAAATAGTTTTTGCAAGAAGTAATATCAAGCCTAATTTACCTACCTCTGTTGGCTGAAAATAAAAACTTTCACTTATCTTTATCCAACCTCTTGTACCGCCTTGTTCAACACCAAAAAACCCTGTGAAAACAATAAGACCAACGCACACTGCCATTACAACATACCATATTTTTGAATAAATACGATAATCAAGCATAGCAACACAAACAAGCGCCAAAAAGCCTACGCCTATCCACATTGCATGTTTTCTTACAGTAACAAAATTAAGGCGTGAAAGAGTTTCAAGCAGGTCTGCTTCCTCACCGCCTGTAGACGCATCGGCAAGCGCTGCCAATATAGCCACAAGACCAAACAGGCATATTACACCTACAATAATAAGAAGTATGTATTCAATGTTATGCAGTTTTCTTTTATCAAAAAGCCACATATAAACTCCAAACAATTAATTTTAAATATATTATAACATACTTAAAATTATTTATCAAGTTTTTATATGGCTTTAAAAAAGTTAACCGGCATTCTTGCAAGCAAGCATGCACTTGATCCATTCCGCTCAATTGAAACCGATATTTTATCATAATCCGGTTCAATGTATTTTACAGCCGCTTGTATTATATCTGCTGTCATTTTTAATATAAATTCAGCCGAAACATTGGCGCGATCACGGGATACTACTGACATAAGCCTTTCTTTTGCTGCTTTTTTACTGTTACTTTTTTTAAAAAATCCAAACATCTTTCTGCCTCCTTGTTAAACTGCACTTTTCTTTAAAAAAAGTTTATCAAGTATAGCGCCTATAGGACTGTTCAGATTTATGGGAATATTTTCACCCATAAGCCTTTTGGCAATATTTTCATAGGCTTTACCGGCTTTGCTTGTTGGCATATTTACAGCCGCTTCACCTAAATTTGTTGCTTTTACTATCATCGCATCATCAACTATTGCCCCGATTGCTTTTTGCCCTAAAATATCCTCAACATCTTCTAATGATAGCATATCTCCGCTTCGAACAAGTTCAGGTTTTATTCTGTTTACAACAAGGCTTATTCGACTTATTTCGCTTGCTGCCATAAGCCCTATTACCCTATCGGCATCGCGGACTGATGATACTTCCGGGGTGCAAATAACAAGCGCCTCATCTGCACCTGCTATTGCGTTTTTAAAGCCTTGTTCAATACCTGCGGGGCAATCCAATAATATAAAATCATACTGGTTTTTTAATTCCCTTACAAGATTAACCATATTTTCTTCGTTAATTGAGTTTTTATCTTTTGATTGGCTTGCAGGCATAAGGCTTAAATGTTCATTTCTTTTATCTCTTATTATTGCTTGTTTTATGCGACATCTGTTTTCTATAACATCAACAATATCAAAAACAATTCTGTTTTCAAGTCCCAATGCTGTATCAAGATTGCGCAAACCAAGATCGGTATCTATTAGTAAAACTTCTTTACCGCTTTTTGCTAAAGCATGTCCGATATTTGCACAGGCAGTTGTTTTCCCTACACCGCCTTTACCGCTTGTTACAACAATTACCCTTCCCATAATTAAAACACATCCCTTTTATTTTTTACTTTATGATACATAACATTTTTAAAAAAAGAAAGAAATGTTTTTGTCGGTTTTTAACTAATGACAAAGATAGAAAAAACACTACAAATTATTCAGATGAAAATTGACAAAAATAACCGTACGATATATAATATACCTATCAAATGTTTAAAGGAGTTTTTTAAATGAAACAAGCTACTAAACAAAATACTATTGGTGAAATTCTTGAAATGAATCCTGAGGTTGCCGCACTTTTTTTAGGCCATGGTATGTTCTGTGTTTCATGCCCAAGTGCACAGAATGAAACTTTAGAAGAGGCTTGTATGGTGCATAATATTGACAGCGACGCATTACTTGACCTTATAAATAAATTTCTTGCAGCAGATGAGGAGGCATAAAAATGATTGCTATTGCTTGTGACCACGGCGGTTATGAATTAAAGAACGAAATTATCAAGCATTTAACAAAAAAAGGCTATGAAATTAAGGATTTTGGTTGTGAAAGTACAAATAGCGTTGATTATCCTGATTATGCTTATCCTTGCGCAAAAGCAGTTGCAGAGGGCGTTTGTGAAAAAGGCATTTTAATTTGCGGAACAGGTATTGGTATGAGCATTGCCGCAAACAAGGTTGAAGGTATCCGTTGCGCATTATGCGGTGATACATTCTCTGCCCACGCTACACGAGAACATAATGATTCAAATGTGCTTGCCCTTGGTGCCCGCGTTATCGGTTTAAACCTTGCCCTTGATATTGTTGACACCTGGCTTGGTACGGATTTTAGCGGAGATTCACGCCACATTGATAGAATAAATAAGATTACCGCTATTGATAAAAGGTAAGAATAAAAAATTAAAAGAGTGTTTCAAAATTGAAACACTCTTTTTTTGTTAATTAGATTTTTTATTCTTTAAAACAAAACCTGTTGCAATACCTGCGCCAAATGCAACTATTCCAACAATAAGTAACCAATACCAATCAATACCTGTTGCTTGCTTTTGTTCACTTTCAACAGGTGTAGGTGCAACAGTTGGTTCAACTGTCACTTCAGGAGTTGCCTCCAGTGTTGCTTCTGGTGTAGGTGTTGCAGGTGCTGAAAGTGCAGGTATTACTTCTTCTTTAACCTCACCACAAACGGTACAAGTTGCTTTTTTAAGACCGGTTTCTGTTTGGGTTGCTTCCTTAGTTACGGTGTATTCACCAAGTTTATGCTCAAGCTTTGGAATTGCCTGAACTGATTTTGTGTTACATACTGAACATACGCCTTCTTGTGAGCCTTCTTCCTTACAAGTAGCCTGTTTTGTTACTGTAGGAGCGCTCATTTTGTGACCTAATGCCTTAACGTCTCTTGTTTCTACTTTCTTACAAGTTGAACAAGTGCGGCTTTCGCTACCCTTTGCAGTACAAGTGGGAGCCTTTGTCTGAGTCCAAGCGCCATAAGTATGATTGCTTGTCTTTGCAATAGTTTCGGTTTTTGTTGCATTACAAGCGGTGCAAGTAAGAGTTTTGCTACCTGCTTCTTTACAGCTTGCATTCTTTGTTACTGTGCCACTGTTCCAGGTATGTGCTTTTGTTTCAACGCTCTGGCAAACTGAACAAGTGCGGGTATGGTTTGATGCATCCTTTTTTGAATATGCACCGTATGTATGGCTTGTGCAAACTACTTTAATGGATTTTGTTACGCTTGCAGTACCAACTTCAGATGAGCCGTTTTTAAAGGTTAATTTAACAGTAACGCTTTGTGCCGTTGAAGAAACAGTTTTACCCTTTACAACAAAGCTAAACACTGCACCATCAAAGCTTCCTGCTGAAGAAAGTGCTATAACACCTTCACCGTTAGATGCATTAAAATCCTGCATAATGCCGGATTTTTTCCACTGACCCGACACAAGTTGAAGTCCACTACCTAAAGTTACTTGAACCAACGCAGAAGATGCCGTAGGACTTCCGCTTACGCTAACTGTAATCGTGGCAGTAGAATCCTTTTTAAGCTCACTTGGAACGCCGTTTAATGTTGCACTTGCCGCAAATGCTGTTATTGATAAACTAAAAATCAATGCAAAACAAATAAGTACTGATAAAATCTTTTTCATAGTTTTTCTCCTTTTGTTAACCTATGGGATATAATGCAGGCAAGAAGGTATGATAAAGTAGGTATACGGCATCCTTATCATTTACTTCGCCATCTTTGTTAAAGTCGCAACCTTGATTTACGGGGTATAAATGAGGCAAGAAGGTGTGATACAGCAAATATACTGCATCGCGGTCAGTAACACCTTCATTTCCGTCGATGTCGCCGGGGGTGAATCTCTCAAAGCCGCATTCGTTACAAGTCATATCTTTGTCGTTGTCGTAAACGTGGTCAGATGGAATACGCGTTAAACCACAATCATTGCATTCAGCATCACAAGCATTATCGTATTTATGAGGTGCTACACGTGTTTCAAAGCACTTATCACAAACGGTATCACATACATCTGTATATGTATGGCTTGTATTTACCTCTCTTATTACAGAACAATCATTACACTTAGTATCGCAATCATTATCGTATTTATGGGGTGCTACACGTTCATTACCACATTCGTCACAGTTGGCATCACATACATTGGTATATGTGTGATCTGACGGAATACGTGTTTCTCCACAATCATTACAAACCGCATCACAATCACTATCGTAATTATGAGGGGCAATGCGTTCTGCTTCACACTCATCACAAGTTGTGTCGCATACACTTGTGTAAATGTGACCGCCGTGACATTGTTTGTTTGACGTTGTAACGCAAAGCACATAGGTTCTTTTTAAGCCATTAGTTGCCGTAACAGTTATAGGAATCTTGTTTATTTGATATTTTAATTCAATTTTTCCTATACCTTCAACTTTTGCGCCCGTTTCCATCGCATTTGCAGTAACGGTTATCTGTGTATCCTCGGTAAACACATCGTAACCCATTGTGTATTTATTAAAGGTTGATGCCATTCTTCCGCCTTCAACAGTCAAAGAAGATAACAAGTTGTTGGCGTTGCCTGTTTTTAATGGAAGCGTTCCGTAATCTTCGGGCATATCCTCATAGACAGGAATTAAAAAATTAAGGGGTGATTCTGTTGCGTTAGCATTTATAATAGCATCTCTTAAAGTTGCACACCCACTTACCGCAGCGGTAACGTTAGTCGCATGCTGATGGCCGTAAAGACCGTTTCCGCCGTCAACAACGTCATACTTTTGAAGATACAAGGTATTCTGCCCAACAGAAATATAGTTTTTAACCAAAAACTGCGCACCGCCTAATATTGCTTTATAAGGGGTGTTCCAGTTGCGCTTTTCATTTTTAGCATAAATTGCGCCGTTTTCAATAGCGCTTCTGCCATCGTGGGCGTATGCGCCTATATTAAAATGATTGTAATAGCCTTCGTATCCGGGAACTGTGCCGTGGGCAAGTTTATTACCGTTTGCGCCCTGTTCCATTTTAATTCTTGCTGCAAGCATATAAGGGGAAGCGCCTGCTTCCTTACCTGCC
>SVIH01000001.1 GCA_015069575.1 Clostridiales bacterium | reverse complement strand
ATTTATTACTACAACAACGAAAGAATTTCCTTAAAACTAAAAGGAATGAGTCCGGTACAATACCGAACTCATTCACAAGCAATTTAATATTTAATTTTGTCTAAACTTTGGGGTTCACTTCATTTTTGCGGGTTTTTGTTTTATTTATTTTCCATATCCTTTGCTTGTTCGCGGCTATGGTCAACTTCGTCTTCGTCATATTCTACAACGGAGATAGCTGCTTTGTTGAAAACAAGTTTAACTTCGTCAGGACCAACAGAGATTGTAACTATATCATCGTTAATTTCCTTAACAACACCATAAATACCGCAATCCATCATAACGCGATCGCCATTTTTAAGGTTGTTTTTTCTTTCTTGCATCATTTTTGCGCGCTTTCTCTGCTTGCGGCCTGAAAACCACATAAAAGCGATCATTGCAACCATGATGATAATAAGACCTAAAGAACTTTCAAGTCCGCTTGCTGCACCTGTTGCAGGAGCTGTACCTTCTAATAAAACAAAATTCTGTAACATAATAATAATTCCTTTCAAATATTATAGCAATATATTAGCAGATAAAAGTAGTTTTTACAAGTGAAATTTTGGTAAAACTAATTATATCCATATTTTTTTAAAAATTCGTTTTTAAAATCAAGCGAACGATCTTCCCAGATAGCTTTTTTAAGGTCTTCCGTCAACTTGTGTAAGAATCTAATATTGTGAATGGAAGCAAGGCGTGCGCCCATAATTTCACCTGCATTAAGCAGATGGCGAATATATGCACGGGAATAATTTTTACATGCATAGCAATCGCATTCTTCGTCTAATGGTCGGGGATCTTCTTTATATTGGGCGTTACGAACAACCAATTTGCCTGTTGACGTCATTACAGTGCCATTTCGCGCAATTCGTGTTGGAAGAACGCAATCCATCATATCAATACCGCGCGTGAATCCTTCAACAAGACAGTCGGGGGAGCCGACGCCCATTAAATATCTTGGTTTATTTTTGGGCATAATGGGCATAAGGTCATCTAAAATTTCATACATTAAAGGTTTTGGCTCACCAACGGATAAACCACCAATGGCAATACCAGGGCAATCTTCATAACTTGCAGTAGCAATGGCACTTTCGCGCCGTAAGTCTTTATACATACTGCCTTGAACAATACCAAATAACGCCTGATTATCATTTGTCCAGGCTTTATAGCAACGGTCAAGCCAACGTAAAGTGCGTTCCATGTTTTCTTTTGCATCACGGTATTCACAAGGATATGGTGAACATACATCAAACTGCATCATAATATCTGAGCCTAAAGCTTGTTCAATTTCGATTACTTTTTCAGGTGTAAAAAGATGCTTTGAGCCGTCTAAATGCGAATTAAAGTAAACGCCTTCTTCTTTAATCTTTCTCAAATCTGATAAAGAAAATACCTGAAATCCACCGCTATCAGTTAAAATTGGTCTATCCCAATTCATAAACTTATGTAAGCCACCCATTTTTTTTACAAGCTCATGTCCAGGGCGAAGATAAAGATGATAGGTGTTTGATAAAATAATCTGTGAGTTAACTTCCTTTAATTCTTCAGGTGAAACAGCCTTAACTGTTGCCTGTGTACCAACGGGCATAAAAACAGGAGTTTCGATAACACCGTGTGGTGTAGTAAAGCGCGTGATACGCGCACCGCTTTGTTTACATTCTTTTAAAACTTCAAACTTATATTTATCTGTTTTCATAAAAATCCTTTATATAATAATCATTGCATCGCCAAAAGAGAAAAATTTATATCCGTTTTCCTTTGCAGTTTCGTAAACATTCATAATTTCTTCTTTTGAACATAATGCACTTACAAGCATAAGTAAAGTTGATTCAGGTAAGTGAAAATTTGTAATCAGGCAATCAACTGCATTGAATTTATATCCCGGATAAATAAATATATCCGTATCTCCGCTTTTTGAATGAACTATACCGTTTGTATCTGTAACGCTTTCAAGCGTTCTGCAACTTGTTGTACCAACAGAAATAATTCTGCCACCGTTTTTGCGGCAAGCGTTAATCTTTTTTGCAGCATCATCGTTTACACAGTAATATTCGCTGTGCATTTTGTGGTTTAAAACATCATCAACCTGAACAGGCCTGAAAGTGCCTAAACCAACGTGCAGTAAAACAGGAACAACTTCAACACCCATTGATTTTATTTTATCAAGTAATTCAGGTGTAAAATGAAGCCCCGCAGTTGGTGCTGCGGCTGAACCTGTTTGTTTAGAATAAACCGTCTGATACATTTCCTTATCTTCAAGTTTTTCAGTAATATAAGGGGGAAGGGGCATTGTACCTAAACGGTCAAGAATTTCTTCAAATATACCGTCATAACTGAATTTTACGATGCGGTTACCGTCGTCACGAACATCAATTACTTCAGCAAAAAGTTCGTTGCCAAACTTAAATTTAATACCAGGCTTTGCCTTTTTGCCGGGGCGCGCAAGAATTTCCCATGTATTAGTATCAATGCGCTTTAAAAGCAAAAATTCAATAAATGAACCCGTATCAACTCTTTCACCAAATAACCTTGCAGGCAAAACTCTTGTTTCGTTTATAACAAGACAGTCACCTTTTTTAAGATAATCAGGTAAATCATAAAAGTGTTTGTGTTCAATTTTCTTTATTGATCTGTTATAAACAAGAAGTTTGGCGTGATCCCTTGGTTCAGTAGGGGTCTGCGCAATAAATTCCTTGGGCAGATCGTAGTAAAAATCACTTGTTTTCATTTTTAATCCAGTTGCATTTTTGTTTGTTGTGAATTGTTCATAGGTTTAATGCCAAGGTGTTCATATGCCTTTGACAAAACTATTCGACCTCTAGGAGTGCGTGAAATAAAGCCAAGCTGAAGTAAAAAAGGCTCAATAACATCTTCAATAGTAATATCTTCTTCACCTGTTGAAGCTGCCAAAGTGTCAAGACCAACAGGACCACCACCAAATTTTTCAATCATTGCATAAAGCACTCTGCGGTCAGAAGAATCAAGACCTAATTTATCAACTTCAAGCATTTCAAGGGCATCGTTGGCTATATCCTTATCAATTATGCCGTTGCCTTTAACTTGTGCATAATCGCGCACACGTTTTAAAAGGCGGTTTGCAATTCTTGGTGTGCCGCGCGAACGAAGTGCAATTGCTTCGGCACCATCTTCAACAATTGGTATTTCAAGAATACTTGCACTTCTTTTTATAATACGGGTAAGGTCATGACTATTATACATTTCAAGCCTACAAATAACGCCAAATCGATCTCTTAATGGACCTGTAAGCATGCCTGCTCTTGTTGTTGCACCAATTAAAGTAAAAGGGGGAAGACTAAGGCGAACTGAACGGGCAGAAGGGCCTTTGCCAATCATAATATCAAGTGCAAAATCTTCCATTGCAGGATATAAAACTTCTTCTACACTTCTGTTAAGACGATGAATTTCATCAATAAAAAGAATATCGTTTTCGTTTAAGTTAGTTAAAATTGCAGCTAAATCACCGGGGCGTTCAATGGCAGGTCCACTTGTTACGCGAATGGAAACACCCATTTCGGCGGCAATAATATTAGCTAAGGTTGTTTTACCAAGCCCTGGAGGACCGTAAAGCAAAGTGTGGTCAAGAGCTTCTTTTCTTTCTTTAGCAGCAGAAACGAAAATACTTATCATTTCTTTAACCTTGTCCTGACCGATATAATCATCAAAAGACTTTGGTCTTAATGAATTCTCATTATCAATATCTTCTTCCAAAAGACCGCTTGTAATTATTCTTTCGTCTTCCAAATTTATTACCTCCTGTCAAGATTTTTTAAAACTGCTTTTATAATGCTTTCAGTATCTTTACATTCTGATGCAACCATTTCAACTGCTTTTGCAGCTTCTTGCGAAGTATAACCTAACGCGTTTAATGCATAAATAGCATCGGAAATCATTGTTGAATTTACTGTAGTTGCTTTGTTTACACTTGTATTAACAAGTTCATCATTATCAACCTTTTCTCTTAATTCAAGGATAAGACGCTGTGCAGTTTTTTTACCTATACCTGGAACTTTTGTAAGCATCGAAGCATCGCCACCAACTAAAATAATAGCAAGCTCACTTGCAGAAAGTGCGGAAAGTACCTGAATAGCAATTTTAGGACCAATACCACTTACGGAAATTAAACGCAAAAACATTGTTCGGTCTTCTTTGTTTATAAAACCATAAAGAATAATAGCGTCTTCGCGAACATGTTGGTAAGTATATATTTTTGCATTTTCGCCAATAGAAACAGAATTTAAAACTGTTGTGGGGCATTGAATATAATAACCGATTCCGTTGTTATTAATTACAACACCTGATAAATCTATTTCTTCAACTGTGCCTGAAATAAATGCGTACATAAATTACTCCTACTTAATTTTAAATTGAGCGCTCATTTTAGCGGTGTGAGCGTGACAAATAGCAGCAGCTAAACCATCAGCAGCGTCATCAGGTTTAGGAACTTTTTCAAGGTTTAAAAAATGCATAACCATTTGTTGAACCTGATGCTTATCAGCTCTTCCATATCCAACAATAGCTTGTTTTATCTGTAGAGGTGTGTATTCGTAAAGTTCATTTGTTTTCATAGATGCTGCAGCAAGTAAAGCACCACGAGCTTGTGCAACACTTATTGCTGTTTTAACATTGTTATTAAAAAATAATTCTTCAACTGCGATAGCGTCAGGTTTAAAACGGTCAATAACTGTTTGAACATCGTTAAATATGTTTCTTAACCTGATAGGCGTAGGCATATCAGGTGGGGTAGAAATAACACCATATTCAATCATTTTATGTTTATGTCCGTTTGTTTCAATAACACCAAAGCCTAATGTTGCAAGACCAGGGTCAAATCCTAAAATAATCATAATCAAAAATAAAGCACCTTTTGCAAGGTGCTGTTTTAAGCTGCCTTTATAAATTTGATATCTTAAATCTTATCAGAAGCCAATAAACCGTAATAAATTCTATCAACGGTGGTGCCGTTTTCTAAAACAATATCGGATAACATAACGCCTTCTTTTCTAAAACCAAGCTTTTCGGCAAGCTTTTGTGCAGGATAATTATCTTTATCAATGCAAGCATATACTTTATTAAATTCAAAACCTTTAAAATAATTATTTTTAATCATTTCGTTTGATGTTTTATATGCAATTCCGCGGTGAAGGAATTCTTCGTTACCAACGATAATATAATATTCGCCTTTGCGATTTACATCGTCAATATTGATTAAACCAAGCATACCTATTGGATATGAATTTCCACCTTCTTCAAACACATAAATCATGTAATCATCGCGTGTTTTATCAAGCAAAGAACGCTGATACCATTTATTACCTTCGTTAGTGTTTTTTGGAAGATATCCATGAAATCCTTTAATATGCGAATAATTTGATGACCAAGTTACAAGATAGGGAATATCGCTTCTTTCCATTTTGCGAATACTAAGTTTATAACTTAACATAATACACCTCAAAAAAATCTTTTTTAATATTATATCAAATTTTACAAAAAATGCAACGGTGAATTTATTGTATTGGAATATTTTTTTAAAAATATGTATATATTTTACTGTAAATAAGCAATAAAATTTGTACGGAGGGTGAACTTATGGATTTTAATAGCGAAAAACTTAGTTTTGATTGTACAGAAAAAAGAAACTACAGTTTAAATGTTTCTGCAAAAGAACTTATTGACGATGACGCAAAATTATTAACAGTAACAGCAAATGCTTGTTGTAATCGATGTGAAATGTTAAATAACGAAGTATTAATTGAAGGTGTACAGAATTTTTGTGCTGTAATTAAAGATGAAAACGGAATCAAAAAAATCGAAAGAAGCGAAAGATTTAGTTTAAATGAAACATGTCATGGAGCGACACCTTCATCATATATGCTTGCAAGTGCAAACTGTGAAAAAGTAAGAGGTTATATTGAAGCAGGTAATCTGATGTTAAATTCAACAGTCAATATCTCGGGGTTGTTAATTACTCCTAATGAAATTGAATGTTTTACCGATATTGAAGGTGATGAATACAGAAAAAAAGAACAGGAAATTAATTTAAGTAAAATT
The DNA here is from genome assembly GCA_015069575.1 of Clostridiales bacterium. Classification (GTDB taxonomy): domain Bacteria; phylum Bacillota; class Clostridia; order Christensenellales; family QALW01; genus UMGS1322. The sequence goes on along the minus strand of SVIH01000001.1, from coordinate 176,685 downwards.
GATTATAGGAAGAATATAAGATTTTCCGTTGATCAGGAAAAAGAACTTTCACCAAGAGTACCTGAAATCAATCAGATTTTATCTGTTTCCTCAACAGTTAATGTTAAAGAAGCACATATTTCAGCAGGTCAGTTAGTTATTGGCGGTGAAGTAACTTTGCAAACGGTTTATAATTCAACAGATGAGTATGAGCCTATAGTTCAGGTTACAGATAATTTTGATTTTTCACAAATAATTGAGTTAAAAAATATCGATACAGGCATACCAAATGTTAATTTATCTGTTGAAGAAATAAACACAAGTATTTTACCGAATGAACAAGGCGAAATACGCAGAATAGCATATACAGTAGGACTTTGCGGATATGTTTTTACAACTTCCGTACAACAAAAAAATGTTATATCGGATATGTATTCAATAAGCAATAAAATAAACTGTGAAATAAAAGGCATATCAGTATCAGAATTTGGTGAAAAATTTAACATAACAAGCAATAAAAATATTCAGGTGAAATTACCTGAAAATAAAACACCTATTGCAAGGATAAATTCAGTATGTTTTATGCCATCTGCAGTGGATGTTCAATTAAAATCATCTAAAGCAACAATAAAATGTATTGGTGAAGTATGTGCAGTATATACCGCATCAGGAAGCGGTGAAGCAGATGGTTTTAATACAACAGTTGAGTTTGACATTGTTGTTGACAGTATGCTTTTAAATGATATTGATAAAATTTTAGTTAATTTAAGTTTAACAGATATTCAGGCAGTATTAGTGTCAGGCAACGAAATAGAAATTCGCGGAGGATTTGATTTAAATTTTGTTCCCCAAAAAATGAATAATTGCACACTGGTTAATAATGTTATTTTAGATGAAAATGAGACATTACCAGAGTTTGGCATTATTATTTATAATGTTCAAAAAGGGGAAAATTTGTGGGATATTTGCAAAAAATATGGTGTTGATATTGATGAAGTAAAAAAACTTAACGGAGATATATCAGATATACCTGAACAAAATAAAAGAATATATATTTTCCGCAAATTAGCGGTTTAATTTAATAAAAAAGCAAAAACAGACATAACAAAGAATGTTTTTGCTTTATTTTTTTTAGATAATGTATTATAATAAAGAAGTGGAGGAGATAATCTATGTCAAGACCAACTAAATGTATTATTAATTTAAATAAACTAAAAAATAATTATCTGTCAGTAAAAAAACATTGCAATAATAAAGTTCTTGCTCTCGTTAAAGCAGATGCATATGGGCACGGTATAATTGAATGCGCAAAAGTATTTGAAGAAATTGGTGCGGATTATCTTGGCGTTGCATGTCTTGAAGAAGCAGAGATTATTCGTAACAATAATATAAATACACCTATACTTTGTTTAGGGCCTGTTCCTAAAGGTGATGAAGATTATTGCGTTAATATTGATGCCGATCAAACAATTACATGTTTTGATGAGCTTATTAATCTTGAAAAAGCGTGTAAAAAGTTTAATAAAACAAAAAATATTCATTTGAAAATTGATAGTGGAATGCATCGTATTGGTGTAAGAATAGAAGATATTGATACAATTCTTGAATTTGTTAATAACAGCAAATATTTAAATTTAAAAGGTGTTTTTACTCATTTTGCAGATTCTGATTCTTTTGATAAAACATATACAATTAATCAGGCAGAATATTTTATAAAAGCCGTTAACATAATTAAAAACAAAGGATTCAAAAATATAATTGTTCATTGTTCTAACAGCGGGGCATTATTATCGTATCCTGAATATAATTTTGATATGGTAAGGGCAGGAATAATATTATACGGTTATTATCCATCAAATGAAGTTGATAAACCTATAAATGTTGAGCCGGTTTTATCATTTGAAACAGCAGTAATTGCAATTAATACAATTTTAAAGGGTGAAAAAATAAGTTACGGATGTACATATACTGCGGAAAAAGATATGATTGTAGCAGTTATCCCTGTTGGTTATGGTGATGGATATAAGCGGTTAAATTCCAACAAGGGATATGTTCTTATCAATAATAAAAAAGCCAAAGTTGTTGGCAGGGTTTGTATGGATATGACAATGGTTGATGTAACAGATATTCCCGATGTTTCAATAGGTGATAGCGTAGTTTTGATAGGTGAGCAAGGTGCTGAAAAAATAACCACTGATGATGTTGCTTGTTGGTGCGAAACCATAAGTTATGAAATTCCATTATCCATTACAAACAGAGTAAAAAAACATTATGTTGATTAAAAGAAAACAGGCAAGAGCATCAAGAAAGTTATTAAGCATCGAATCATATAATAAATTTTCAGATATCATATGCCAAAAAATTAAAAAAATAATTGCAGATAAAAAAGTAATTATGCTTTATAACAGTATTGATAATGAAGCTGATGTTTCACAACTTGTTGATAATAAAAAAACAATCCTTTATCCAAGAATTGAAGAAAATAATATTGTTGCAGTAAAACCTTGTGGATTTTATAAAGGTTCATATAATATTAACGAACCAATTGGTGATGTTTTTAATGATAAGATTGATGCTGTGATTGTTCCAATATGTGCTTTTGATAAAAATTGTAATCGTTTAGGCTTCGGTAAAGGATACTATGATAGATTTTTAATTAATAAAGATTGTTTAAAAATTGGTGTTGCGTTTTCTTGTCAGGAAACAGAAGGTATTATTGTAAAAAATACTGATGTTAAGATGGATGTTATTGTTACAGAAAATAATATTTACGGAGAGTTAATATGAAAGATTTTCTTAAATTTATATTAAAGCTATTTTTAACTTTTGTTGCAACAAGCGTAATCGCATTTATCAGCATGATGATGTGTTTAAGCGCTGATATAGATTTTTCAATTAAAATGATATTTGGTTTATTTTTTATTGCATTTATTTTGTATCTGGCATTTAATGCAGGAAGAAATAAAGGCGAAGATGATACTAAAAACAATGTTTATAAATCTTATAAAGGTTTATTGGCTTCTTTTTTAACAATGATTCCTGCAATTGTTTTAACAATTTTATATATGGCTTTAACATATAAAGGTTGGAATGGCGATAATCGTATTATTGCAGATATGGTTTATATGATTTTATATCTTATTTTCCTTTCGTTTACACCTGTTTTAAGTTCTTTTGTTTCATTTAACCCTGCATTCAGCATTGATTTTGCACAGCCGGCAATTACAATACTTAAAAATATTACAACACCTAATGCTGTTTTTGCACCGATGTTTTTTATTCCTGCGATACTTTTTATTGTTGCCGTTTCATTTGGTTATTTTTATGGGCACAAAGACAGAAAACTACTTAAGGAAACCGTTAATAAATTAAAAAACAACAAATAATTACAAAATAATTATTGAATTTATTATTAAAATATGATAAAATTATGAAAAATAAATGTTTATTAAGAATTGTCAGTGGTAAATATAGGGGGAAAGGTCTTATTTCTCCGCAGGATAGTACTGTTAGACCTACATCAGCAAGGGTTAAAGAATCACTGTTTAATATAATCAGATTTGATCTTCCCGGTTCTGATTTTCTTGATGTTTTTTGCGGTACAGGTCAAAACGGCATTGAAGCAGCATCAAATGGTGCAAATGTTACTTTTATTGATAAAAATGTGTCGTTAGTTAATAAAAACATTTCTAACATTGGCTTAAATGAATCTTGCCGTGTTATTTGCGGTGATTTTAAATTTATTTTATCTTCTTTTGCGAAAAACAACGAAAAATTTGATTTTATTTTTGCTGACCCTCCTTATAATGAAGGGCTATATGAAGATATAATTGATTCAGCGCAATATTTATTAAAAGAAAACGGCAAAATAATTCTTGAACATTCAAGAGATTTTGTTATTGATAATACATTTGGTTTAGAAGTAACCGATAAGCGTGTTTATGGCAGTCGAGCATTGACTTTTCTTGGAGGAAAATAATGAAAACAATGGTTTATCCGGGTAGTTTTGACCCGATAACATTAGGCCATTTGGATATAATTAAAAGAGCGTCTAAAATGGCAGATAAATTAATAGTTACAGTGATGTATAATCCTGAAAAGAATTGTTATTTCAGCGTTGATGAACGAATTGAAATGATAAAGAAATGCACTAAAAACATTAAAAATGTTGAAGTTGATTGTTTTAGCGGGTTAATGGTAGATTATATGAAAAAAGTTGGTGCTACCGCTGCTGTAAGGGGATTAAGGGCTGTTACTGATTTTGAGTATGAACTTCAATGGGCAACATTCAACCAAATGCTTGATGATGAATTTGAGGCAGTTTTTTTAATGGCAAATACAGAGCATAGCTTTTTATCTTCCAGTATTGTTCGCGAAATTGGTCAATTAGGTGGTAACATAAAAAAGATGGTATCACCTGAAATATATGATTATGTTAATGATAAATTAAATAAAAACGGTATAAAGGAGTAAAAAATGGATAGCGTAATTTCAAATTTACTTGATGAACTTGAGGCTGAATTAACAGAGGCTAAAAAAAGTGTGATTTTTGGTGGCAAAGCATTACTCGATACAGATACTTGCTTAAGTATTCTAGATGAGTTAAGGGAAACATTACCTACCGAGATTGAACGTGCATGTAATATCATGAAGGAACGTCGTCAGATACTTGTTGATGCTGAAGAAGAAGCAAAACAATGTATTGTAGCGGCTCAAAAAACTGCTGATGAGATGATTCAAGAGCATGAGATCACACGTAATGCTGAGATTGAAGGTAAAAAAATAATTGATATGGCAAGACAAAACGCAAAAGAAGTAAGGCTTTCTGCAAAAAATTATGCATTAAGTATCTTTGATGAATTAAAAGAAAGAATTAAAGATCTTGACGATCAGATATCACAGGATTTTGATGATTTCAATAAATAAGATTTTTTCCGCCTTAATATGTTGCTGATAATTATGATAACAGCAGTTATTGCTATCGGCAGATATATGGCGGTTTTTTTATATAGATAACATAAAATAAATGATATAATACCACATATAATTCTGTTTATAATAAATCTTATAACATTAATTTTATTATAATTATTAATACATTGCATATTAACACAGCATCCACCAAATGACAGGTAAAAACTAATTACCGGAAGTGGATTATTTAAAATAGAACTAACAATTTTAATTCCTGTTGTAATTTCTAATAGACCTGATAGTATTCCCGTTGTTTTTAAGGGTAGAATATGTATTGTTGAAATTATACTGATAATTATCGAAAATAAAATCATGTAACAACATACAGATAATATTCCCAAAATACTTTCGTTTATTGCGTTAGTTATATTTCCTTTTGTGTGTGAAAGTATTATTTCTTCGTAATTATTTTTGTTTTGATATATTGATATGAATATTAAAAGTGATAAAATATGAATTAAATATAACATATAGCCTTCGTGAGTATTGTTTAATATAGAAGTTCCAACTGTTCCTATAACAAATAACGGGCTTGATGAAAAGCATATATTAGCATAATAATCAACATTTTTTAGTCCATCCTTTTCCATTAATGCTATAGTTTTACTTCCTGTTTGATATCCACATAATAAAGTCATTGCAAACGGAAAACATATGTTTTTATCTAACCCAAGAATTTTAGTTAAAGGATTTAATATTTTTGAAAAATAATTTATTCCACCACTATAATATATTGCTTTGCTTATAATAAAAAAAGGTAAAAGCACAGGCACAACGGAATTTGCCCATAAATTAATACAATCTTTAACTGAGTTAATGGTTATTTCAGGGTTAAAAAGGCATAATATTAAAATACTGATATATAACATTTTATTCACCGATACAATATATTACGGAGTTGATTTGATTATGAAAAAAGTAGGGCTTGCTCTTGGTGGCGGTGCTGCGCATGGGGTTGCGCATATTGGTGTGCTGCAAGTTTTAACTGAAAATAATATTCCTATTGATTATATTTCCGGTTGCAGTGCAGGCGCTGTTGTTGGTGGATTATTTTCAACAGGAAGCGATATGTATCTTGCAGGAAAATTATGTGCTACAATTGATATGTCAACATTTATTGATATAATTATTCCTAAAATAGGTTTCATAAAAGGCGAAAAAGCCGAAAATCTTGTAGATATGCTTTGTAAAGGTAAAAATATAGAAGAATGTGATCCGCCCTTTACTGCTGTAGCTTGCGATATAATTACAGGTAAATGTGTTACAATAAATAAAGGTAGGGTTTCAAAAGCATGTCATGCCAGTTTTGCAATTCCAGGCGTATTTGAACCTGTTGAAATTGATGGTATGCAACTTATAGATGGTGGTGCAACGACAAGAATTCCCATAAAAGAAGTAAAGGAAATGGGTGCAGAATACGTTATTGGTGTTGATGTTGGATATCAGGGGTTAGGTCACAAAAAAGCGCAAAATTTGATGGAAGTTTTAATGTATGCCTTTGAAATGAGCGATTGGCAAAATGTTAAACAAATGTATAAACTTTGTGATTGTGTTATTGATCCTGATTTAAGTGAAATTCCGCTTCACAACCTTGAAAAAGCCGAAGAAACCATTGAACTTGGAAGACTTGCTGCGTTAAAAGTTGTTGATAAAATTAAAAGCGACCTAAAAATATAATAAAAAACCGCACAAAAAGTGCGGTTTTTTTATATTTTCATAAGCCCCAGCGTATAATCTTCATCACCAATTAAATCGGTAAAGGTTGAATAAACCTGTGTTGATAAAACATTAATCTCGTTTGAAATTTCTGTGCTTCCACCGTGATTATTTGCATCAATGGGGGAAATATAATAATTGTTTAAAAGTGACAAAATCTGCGTTTTTTCTTTATTTATTCCTAAAAGCTTAACCTTTGGTGTTTCGTTAATTACTGCACGAAGTTTTGATTTTGTTATACCAAGTAAAATACAACAAAGAATTCTGCTTATTCGTGAATATGTGTAACGCTTGCTTTTAATACTTTTGATTAATTCATCAATATTTTTTGCATATAAAACTTCTTTTTTTATTTTGTTTTCAAGGCCTTCGCTTACACCACATATTTTTGCGATCTCTTCAGCAGACATTAAAAGTATTTTGTATTTGATAACATCAAAAAATCTTTCAAAAAACAATGGAGAAGGTTTAAATGGATACATCTCAGAATTTATATTCTTTTTAAGTAAATCAGCCCTTATTTCACTTGCAGAAGCAAAGTTTTGTTGGCGTTTAACTGTTACAGGAATAATATCACTATCAATAATATCAAGTGATTTTAAATATTCTTTTCCTAAAAGATTATTTGGTTCGCCTTCAAAATTTGATAATGATCTGCCATATGAAACACCTGTTTGCATAACAGATTTAAAGTTTTCGTTTTCTTTATTTTCGTAAAGCAACTGAAGGTCACCGCTTTCTGAACCAAAACAAAGATGTGTACAGCCAATTGAATCAGCAATCTGAACACCGCCAAAAGCGAAATATTCAGCAGATTGTAAAGCGTAAATGGTTGGTAATTCTACAACTGCATCAGCACCTGATTCAATAGCTGCTTTTGCCCTTGAAAATTTATCAAAAACAGCGCTTTCACCACGCTGAACAAAATTACCGCTCATTATACAAACGATAAAATCAGCGTTTGTTTGCTCTTTTGCTTTTTGTATTTGGTAGATATGACCATTGTGCAGAGGGTTATATTCACAGATTATGCCGCAAATTTTAATATTGATCACCTTTTTTCTTAAAAATTGTGTACTTATTTTAAAAGATGTGTTATAATAAGTCCGATAATATTATATCATATAAATCTTGAATTTCAAAATAATTTTTATTTGGAGGATATTATGAAAGTTTTAGTTATTAATGCAGGCTCAAGTTCAATGAAATATCAGCTTTTTGATATGGATAATGAACAAGTAATTGCTAAGGGCGGTATGGACCGTATTGGTCTTGGTGGCGGATCTGAACACAAGTATGTTGCTAACGGTGAAACCTATAAGGATACCGATCTTGATATTCCTAATCATGAAGATGCAATTCAGCGCGTACTTAATAAGCTTACAGATGCAACAGTTGGTGTAATTAAATCAATGGATGAAATTGATGCAGTTGGTCATCGTGTTGTTCATGGCGGTGAGAAATTTGCTTGTTCAGTTAAAATTACTGACGAAGTTGTTTCTGTTATGGAAAGCCTTATTGACCTTGCACCTTTACACAATCCTGCAAACCTTCAGGGTATTGCAGCTTGTAAGGCAGTAATGCCCAATACACCCATGGTTGGCGTTTTTGATACTGCATTCCATCAGACAATGCCTGCAAGAAGCTATATTTATGGTATTCCTTATGAAGCTTATGAAGATCATCAGGTTAGAAGATACGGCTTCCACGGTTCAAGCCATAAGTTTGTTTCACAGCGTTGTGCAGAGATTTTAGGTAAAAAACCTGAAGAACTTAATATAGTTTCCTGTCATCTTGGTAATGGTTCAAGCGTTGCTGCTATTCAGGGCGGTAAATGTGTTGATACAACAATGGGTCTTACTCCTCTTGAAGGTCTTCCTATGGGTACCCGTTGCGGTAATATTGACCCCGCTATTATTCGTTTCTTAATGAACAAGTACAATATGACTATTGACGAAATGGACGCTTATCTTAACAAAAAGAGTGGTGTTTTAGGTGTTTCAGGCGTTGGTAGCGATTTCAGAGACCTTTCAGCAGCTGCTGAACAAGGCAATATGCGTGCACAGCTTGCACTTGATATTTTCACATACAATGTAAAGAAATTTATTGGTGCATATGCTGCAGCTATGGGTGGCGTTGATGCTATTATATTCACTGCCGGTATCGGTGAAAATGATGATTATGTTCGTGCAGAATCAGTAAAAGGTCTTGAATTCCTCGGTGCAAAAATGAATTTTGATTTAAATAAAACCATTCATGGCAAGGAAACAATTGTTTCAACTGATGATTCATCAGTTAAGATTATTGTTATCCCCACAAATGAAGAACTTGTAATCGCAAGGGATACAAAAGAACTTTCAAAATAATGATTGACAAAGTTTTACAATATAGATATAATAATCGGGTGCTGTTATGAGTATAATTGTTTCAGTTAAAGATTGCCTTTATAATGAAGGCGATAGATACGATCTTAATGTTAATTGTGAACTTGATTCCATTGATTATATGGGCAAAGTTCAGTTTAAAGAAGTTAATATTAACGGTTACTATTTTTCAATAGGCGATAGGGTTCGTTTTATGGGTAAAATAGATGTTACCTGCATTTTTGAATGTGATCGTTGCTTAAAAGATTTTGAAAAATCATTTTCATTTAATTTTAATGAAACTTTTTCAAGCAATTCTGATGATGAAACATTATTTATTAACAGAAATCAAACAGTTGATCTTCAACCGCTTGTTTATGATACAATTCTTACATCACTTCCGATTGAACGTTTGTGCAAAGAGGATTGTAAAGGTTTGTGCCATAAGTGCGGTATTGATAAAAATTTTTCATCTTGCTCATGTAGTGATAGCGATGACGATAATCCATTTGCTGTTCTTCGTGGGCTTGTGGACTAAGGAGGTGTCTTTATGGGAGCAATTGCACCTAAGCGTAAAATTTCAAGAGCAAGGCGTGATTCAAGGCGTGCTAACTGGAAGCTTTCTCTTCCTGGTATTGTTGAATGTCCTCAGTGCCATGCTAAAATGCTTGCACACAGAATGTGTAAAGCTTGCGGTTATTATAACGGCAAACAAATCGTTGTTAAAAATGACGAAGAATAATCAAAATTTAAAGCGTGTATTTTTTAATACACGCTTTATTTTTGTTTTACATATTATACTTTAGGGTGATAATGTGTGGAGTGCAAATATATTTGAAGATTTTGTTATAGTATATATCAATAACATTAAGCATAAATTTTTTATAAAAAATTGTCGTTCCGTTTATGTTTTTCGTAATTATATCTATTTTCTAACAGATTTTTTTATAATTGCATATAAAAATAATTCAATGATTTTTAAGATTAATTCTATTGAAAATTATTGCGATAAAATTTTAGTTAATGAATATATTTATGTTTCCGGAAATGATTCTGGAACAATGTATAAATATAATGTTAATGGTAAAATTTTAGAAAGTATAAAAATTGGTGAACATATAAGCGATTTTTTTACAGTTAATAATAATATATATGTATTATCTTATTTTAATAACAAACTTACTGTTTTAAATAATTTTAATATAACAAAAAAGTTATATTTTTCAAAATTTCCCCAAAGAATTTTATGCAACAAATATATTTATATTTTGTTTAATGATGGTTTTTATAATTACATATATATGTATTCACTTAAATTTACAATAATTAAAAAAGTTAAAATTAAATTTCAGATTGGAGAACTTTTTTGTTTTAATAATAAATTAATTTATGATGGAGACGATTACAGAATTATTTTTAATGAAAATTTAAACATAGAATCTATAAAAAAAAGCACAGGTTTTAAACTGTGCAAATTTTCCAATTATCCTATTTGTGAAAATAATAAAATTCTTGATGTATATAACAACATTATTTATCCGATATAAGAATATTGTATAGTGAAGCAATAGCTTCATCAGCGCGGTTTTCCCAGTTAGAAGCAATTAACTTTGCCTCATGTTCATCACTTACAACAAGCATAATATCATTCATTTTAAGGTCGTTATCGATGGCCCTTAATTGAAGCAAATAATTTCCGTCGTCAAGCACGCTGATGTGAGACGCAACTTTTGATTCAAGGCACAGCTGCTTAAGATTTTCATCAACATATTTTACAATACTGTTGCGTACTGAACCCCTTATATCATTTTTTAAATGAGCAAGACTTATTCTTCCATCAACGGTTATAGTATATTCTTCACTTATTGGCGTTTTGTTTTTTAATACAAGATTTTTTTCAAGCAAGTTAGTTAATGCTATTGAAATTTCTATATAAGTGTAATTTGTATGCAAAGCATTACTTATTTGTTCTATGTTAAGTGGAGTTTTTGCTTCTTGTAATAAATATAAAACAGTTAAAGAAACTTCTGTAAAATTCATAAATTCTCCTGTTTAATTTAAAAGCCCGCATTAGCAGGCTTTTATTTTTTTATGCAAGATATGGTTTGATTTCTTCAAGAAATTTTTCAATTTCTTTTTCATCATCAGATAAAATTTCAAGTTCTACAGGCTTGGAAAGGTCAAGACTGAAAATACCCAAAATACTTTTAGCATCAACAAGATATCTGCCTGAGCGAAGATCTAAATCAAAAGAATATTTGTTTATAATATTAACAAAGGATTTAATTTGAATTGATTCGCTTAAACTAATCATTACTTTTTTCATAAAAACACCTCTTTCAATTCATTAAATTAATTATATCATATATTGTTTAACAAAACAACTTAATTTTAATTAATAAAAGATATATTCAGAATTTTCATCTTTAACAGATAATTTTTTTCCGTTAACTGTAACGAAAAATTCCTTGGCATCAGATTTTTTTAATCTTATTAATGAAAGAGAATTCTCACCGCTAAAATCAATATTAACGGTCATTTTATCATTTTCAATGTTCCACATAGCATAAATATCGCCATAAGTAGATGGAACAATTCCTTTTGCGTTTTTAAGATTTGATGTATGTGGAATAAATGTAAATGTCTTAAAACCTGCTTGTTTGGGTAAAATGCCAAGTATATAACTTGATAAAATGTCTGCAACTGCAGTGTCAGGGTGCGAACGGTCACCCCAGGCGTTACCTTTGCCTTCTTTAAGTGGGGGATATGTCATACATTCCCAAGTGGTCATAGGTCCACGCCAGTCATTAAGTGCTTTTATCCAATTTGCAGGATGCATGCCTTTTTCACGGAAATTAAAGTTCGGATTTTCAAGCGCATCATAAACGATAAAATCATCGCTTTCTTTTACATATTGATATCCCGGCTGATAAAGTGTACTTATTGCTTCAAAATCAAAATCATATTTGTATGCACCGCGAATCATTAATGCTGTAATTTTACCATGTCCTGGGGTATTGTCAAGCAAAGCATCAAGCGCTGATTTTGCATCATTTTTATCTTCAAAATATCCAATTGATAATGCAAGGGGATTTGACATATGGCACATATCACGGTCAGTAATGCTTTTAACGAGATATCCTTCTTCGCTTGTAAGATATTTTTTTATTGCCTCACGAACGGTGTTTTTTCTGTGTAAAAATTCGTTTTTGTCGTTAATTTCGCCTAATTGTTCAGCAATATAAGCGGCTTCGCCAAATGCTTCAGAAATAATCAGGTTATTATAAGTGAATTTACCCATATCATTAAGCGTATGATCCCAAAGACCTTTGCTTGTTGCGTAGCGCTGATTAAATAAACCGTCGGCTTCAACAAATCTCCAAAGATAATCAACATCATCTTTTATGTTTTTATAGATTTCTCTTGCAAAATCTTTATCGTCTGTAAATAAGAGATAATCAGCAAGAGTCGGTACTATCCATGCTGAAAAAATATCTGATTCATAATATCCGTATTCACTTATATCGGGCTTTTTAGTATTTTCGGGATAACAAGTTCCCCAAATATAACCTTCAGGATTTTGATGAAATGCAAACATTTTTAATGATTCGGGCATTGCAATAAAATTCTTAAATGCATAATAAATACTTCTGCCTGCCCAGTCAAGATCGCCAATCCAAGGCAATCTGTCGCGCTTTGCACCATCAGAAACAAATGGGGCAGAACGAGTAAACTCGTATGCATCAAGATTTCCTGAAAAATCATCTGTCCAAATTACATTATTACCTGCAGTTACAGCAAGGTTTTTTGCAACAGCCCATTTTTCAGTTGTCTGGCAAAAACCAAAAGAACCGGAAGAGTATGTATCATCAGTAAATTCGAGACAAACTAAATTGTCAACACAATATGTAATTTTATTACCGGAAACAATTGCTTTTATGTGATAAAATTTATTATCTATAACATCAAAACTAACTTTTTCGGTTTTAATAAGATTATATGTGTTGTTATTACGAACAAAAGCCTGTACTGTCCCATCAAGATTCAAAAATATGGCATATCCGCTTTCAATATCTTTTGCACGAAGAAGTACACCAATACCAGAACACATCTGTGGGTTGTTAAATATTGCGCCGTCAAACTCAACGGTGTAATCAGTTAACCGCATTCCTTCTTTATAATAGCCTGCATCATTACCTTTTGTAAGGGTGCGAAGTAATAATGTGTTATTAAGGTTATCCCATGAATGTGAATTGTTTATTGTGGCTATCTGACATGTCCAACAAGAAGCATACCAAAGTTTAGTAAGGTTCTCATCTGAACATTCAAAAGCGCCATCATATTTTGAATCATCAGAAGTATAATAAAAATAAGCATATTCAATTTCAACTTCGCTTTCTGGGGTTTCAAGTTTAATACCCATCCAACACTGTTGACCTTGAATTAATGGAGCAATATATTCTCCTGTATGAGTTATAGTAAAAAGATTATACCTGTTAGGATCTGCAGGTAAAACGGGAAGTTCAACACCTAAATACTTACAGCATCCTCTAGAAAAATCACCGATATCACAGTATTTTTCTTCCATAATATAATCATACCAGTCAGAATAAACAAATCTTAAAACAGGATTATTTCCTTTAAAAGATTTTATATTAAAAACCAAGTAACCACCAACAGATGCTCTACCTAAATCCAAAATTAATTTTGGCGCACCCAAATTAGCATCATACTTTAATGTTGTTGTGCCTGTTTCTTTTAAAATATTTTGAGCGTTTTCAATATTACCAAAAATATGCTTAACTGCAGTAGGGAAGCATTTTTTATTTTGTGGACAAAGAATATGTTGGTTAAAATCGTTTAATTTCATATAATATCTCCTTAATTAAATGTTATATAATTATATCAAATTAACATATTATTTGCAAGAAATATTTAATAATATATTTTCTGAGAATAATAAAGAATAAAGTTTTAAAAATACTACTTGAAAAAGTTTTTTCTTTGTTGTATACTATATATAGTGTTACTATTAAATTTTTTTAGGAGCTAGTATGCGAAAAAATCCTATAGGTTTTTTTGATTCAGGTGTTGGTGGATTATCTGTTTTAAAATATGCCCTTAAAATTATGCCTGAAGAAAATTACATATACTTTGGTGATTCATTAAACGCGCCTTACGGAACAAAAGCAAAAGAACATGTTTTTGAATTAACAGAAAAAGGTGTAGAATATTTGTTGAAACAAAATGTTAAAGCAATAGTCGTTGCTTGTAATACTGCAACAAGTATTGCTGTTGATGAATTAAGAAAAAAAATAAGCGTTCCTATAATCAGTATGGAGCCTGCTATCAAACCTGCGCTAGAAAAAACAAAAGGTAAAATACTATTGTTAGCAACAAATGTTACATTGAGTTCTGATAGAGTTAATAAACTAATTGATAAATACGATCATGATAAACGCGTTATAAAAGTTCCTTGCCCTGAACTTGCAAAAAAGATAGAAGAATCAGTTTTTAAAAATATTAATATTGATTCATATCTTAATAACATTTTATTGCCATATAGAGAGTGTGATGTTACAGCAATTGTATTAGGTTGTACACATTATCCATTTGTAAAAGATAAAATTGTTAACTTTTTTAAAAATGAAATTATAGTTTTTGATGGTATTGATGGTACTGTTGCACATTTAAAAGAAATTTTAATTGAAAATGATATTAAAAATCTCTCCAATGAAAAAGGAACAGTGACCATTGAATCATCGTTAAAAGAAAAAAACACAATTGAACTTTATAATAAACTTTTATTTGGAGGTATTTTATGAGATGTATGTTTTGCGGATGTTTAGATAGCCGTGTACTTGATTCCCGTCCAACAGAAGAAGGTAGTGTAATTCGTAGGCGTAGGGAATGCCCCGAATGCGGTAAACGTTTTACAACCTATGAAAAAATAGAAACTTCACCTGTTATGGTTGTTAAAAAAGACGGCAGCAGGCAACTTTTTGAAATTGATAAAGTTCGCCGCGGTATCGTGAAAGCCTGTGAAAAATGTAAGGTTTCTGTTGAACAGATAGAACATGTTGTAAATGATATTGACCGTCAGGTACATAGTTCACTTGACCATGAAATCAGTTCTATTGAAATCGGTGAAATCATTATGGATAAACTTATGGAGCTTGATCAGGTTGCATACGTTCGTTTTGCTTCCGTTTACCGTGAGTTTAAAGATATTGATTCATTTATGAAGGAACTTACAACATTACTTAAAAAAACAGATAAATAAAATGAAAGCACCTGAAAAGGTGCTTTTATTTTGTTAAACATATTACGCTTTCAATATGCTTTGTATGGCAAAACATATCAACAAAAGTAACGTCAGAACATGAATAACCAAGTTCGTTAAAAAGTTTAATATCTCTTGCCAATGTTGCGGGATTACAGGAAACATAAACAATTTTTTTAATATTATTTTCTGCAATTGCGTTTATAAGGCTTGCTTCACAGCCTGCGCGAGGTGGGTCAACAACGATAACGTCAGGATTTTCACCTTTTTTTAGAAGTTGTGGAAGAACATCTTCGCAAGCACCAACGATAAATTCAGTATTGTTTATGCCATTTAATTTTGCTGATTCTTTGGCAGTTTCAATGGCTTCTGGAACGATTTCAACACCAATAAGTTTTTTTGCTTTTTTAGCAAGCATAAGACTCATAACGCCGATACCGCAGTATGCATCAAAAACAATTTCATTACCTGTTAAATTTGCATATTCAAGCGCTGTATTATATAGTTTTTCTGCTTGATTAGCATTAACTTGCAAAAATGCAAGTGGTCGCAAACGGAAATTTATTCCGCAAAGAATATCATTGATATAGCCTTTGCCAAACAAGGTAATACATTTTGAACCTAAAATAATATTACCTTTTTTTGTGTTGATATTTTGTATAAGGGTAGTAATAAAAGGTAGTGTAATTTTTATATCATTTATAAAATTATCAGGAAGTTTTTCGTTGCAATTTGTAACAAGAATAACCATAAGTTCATTTTTGCTTGCACGAGCAATTATATGCCTTAAAATGCCTTTATGATTGATTTCATCATAAATACTTATGTTGTGCTTTTTTATGATTTTTTTTATTGGTTCAATGATACTATTGCACTTATTATCTTGTAAAATACATTTATCAATAGAAACAACGCGGTGACTTTTTGATGAGAAAAAGCCCATTATAACATTGTTTTCTTTATCTTTTGAAACGGGAAACTGTGCTTTGTTTCTATAATTCCACAATTCATCTGCACCAATTATTTTTTTAATCTTAATATCTTTGTTTTGTGAAATTTTATGAATGTTTTTTATTGTTGAAGAACACTTAAGTTGTAGCTGATCATTATAATTTATGTGCTGATAATCACAGCCACCGCAACGGTAAAAATAAGGGCATTTGGGTTCAATTCTCTCATTTGCCTTTTTAATTATTTTTTGAATTTTTCCAACTGCATAATTTTTTGTTACTTTAATTATTAAAGTTTCTACAGTTTCACCGGGCAAGGCATAGGGTACAAAAACTACAAGACCATCATATCTGCCAACGCCTGCGCCATCACTATTTAAATCTTCTATATTTAGTGTTATAATATCATTTTTTTTCATAATTTTTCTCCAAAAATCTTTGCTATATTATATCTTAAAGTTTATATTTGGTCAATATAACTGTAAATATTTTGTAAATACATAAGAATATTCTTGATAAAATACGCAAAAAAATATAAAATGAAATTATATAAGAGAAACTCTATTACAAATTAAGGACAAAGCATAGGCTTATTTTTTATAGTGAGGTAAATGATGAAATTAACTTGCAAACAAATGTTTTTATTGTTTTATATTTTTATATTATTTGTTTTGTGCGGATGTTCAAATAATTTTGAACCGATCGCACCACCTGTTAATGAATTTCCAACATATAGCGAATATAAGACTACGGAAGTATTTATTGGAGATTTAAAAATAGAAAAAAGTTTTAGAGGCAATTACAAAAATGATGGTTTATATACAACAAGCGGAACACTAAAAGAGCAAGGGTTTTTTATTGGTGAAAAAGGTTATGTTTCATATGAATACAATAATGAAATTATTACTTTAGAAGCAACACTTGTGGAAAATCAAAGTGATATAGCCGGTTCAATTTATGCTCAGCATAAAAATTTAGATAATGATTTGAAGTTTAATTGGCCAGGTAAATTTTTTGTTATAACATTTGAACAATCAAATTGTATGCTTGTTTCACAAAATGCAGTTTCGCTATTAGATGATGAAGGTAATGCTTTAGTTTATTCTGTTAATGATGATAATCTTTTGGTTGAAAAACAAATAAAAGTTGGCTATTCAAATGAAAAATATTACCAAGTTATATCTGGTTTAAATGTTGGCGAAAAGGTGGTGTTATTTTAATGCTGTTACTTGCAATTAAAAAAATCATCAACAACAAAATACTGATGTTATCGCTTTTTGCCGGAATCTTATGTGCAGTTATTATTTCGTGCACTATTCCTATGTATTCACAAGCAATATCACACCGTATGCTCATTACTCAACTTGAAAATTATCAGGATTCAACAGCTGTTTCGCCAAGTTCGGTTATTGTTTCTTGTCCACTTTCTTCGTTTACAAGGCGTGATGAAGAATCAACTAATTTTGATAATTTTAACTTTTATAATGATTATTTAAATAATAATATTTTTCCAGGTCTTTATATGCCACCCCTTGTTAAAAGCACAACATTATCTTGTGCCACAATGCTTGCAAAAGATAATAGGGATAAAAAATTAAGCAACTTAAATAAGGTTGTTTTAAAAGCTACTGATACATATGAAAACGCAGTAAATATTATTAGCGGTAGAATGCCATCAAACAATATTGATGAAAAAGGTTGTATTGAAGTAATAATAAGCCGTGCAGTACACATTAGTCATAAATATGTTGTAGGTACTACGCTTGATTTAGCGTACAATAAAGAAATTTTTGATGTTAATTCAAAAGAATCACCGTTATTAAGCATTAAAATTGTTGGTATTTTTGATTATATTGAAGATTCATATAGTCCATTTATAGATAAAGATGCAGGTATAGAATTATACTGTGATTATAATACATATTTTGACTACATTTTTAAACAAAAAGACTTGTGTTCAAATGTTACCTGGTATTATGCAGGTGATTTTACACAATTCAATATTAATAATATTGACAAAACAATTTCTACAATAAAGAGCCTTGAAAATAATATTAAAATATGGAGTTTATCAGGTAATACAAAAACAATTATTCCGCCAATTGAACAATATGTAACTTATTATGATAATGTTCAGGCAGTTAATATTTTATTGATTTTATTTTATTCTCCAGTTTTTTTACTAATAATTTATTTTATTTTTATGATTTCCGGATTTGTTGTTGAAAAAGATAAAAATGAAATTTCAATGTTAACATCAAGGGGTGCATCAAGAAAACAAATATTGTTCTTGTATTTTTTACAAGGCGGTGCAATATTGTTAATCAGCCTTATTGTAGCACCGTTATTATCAATAACTTTGTGTAATTTTTTAGGTGCTTCATCTGGATTCCTTGAATTTGGTCAAAGGGCGCCAATAAAAGTAAGTTTAAATATTTCCAGTATAATTTTTTGTTTAATTGCTTCAATTATTTCATTATTAACTATGTTAATACCTGTTTATAATGTTTCAAAGATTGAGATAGTTGAACAAAAAAGAAAAACATCCAATAAAGCACTCAGTTTTATTTTTCTTACAATAGGCGCAATAATTTCGGCTGTAATTGCAGGTTATTCATATTATAATCTTGTTTATCAAAAAGAAGGTGTGTTTACCTCAAATGGCGGTATACAGCCTCTTGCATATGTATTTTTAATATGTATTTTTGTTTTTATTGCGTTATTGCTTGTTATTATTTATCCATTATTAATTAAATTTTTCTTTAATTTAGGAAAAAGAAAATGGAATCCTGCTAAATATACTGCATTTTCAAGAATGAAAAATTTAGCAACAAAAGAAAGATTTATTATTATATTTTTAACACTTACTGTTGCAATTGGTTCTTTTGCATCTGTTTGTTCAAGAACATTAAATTATAATATTGATAATTCATTAAATTATTTGTATCCGTGTGATATTATGGCAGATGTTAAGTTTTATTCTGTTCAGGAAAATAATAATATCAACAGGCGTTTTATATATAATGATGTTGAAGGAATTGAAGCAACAAGGGTTGTTACAGGTAATCTTCCCAGAATCAGTTCAAGACGAGGTCAAAGTATAAATGACAATGTTAAAATGCTTGCTATAAATCCGCAGGAATTCAATGATATTGTTCAATGGGATGATAGTTTGTTTAATGAATGCTTAAATGATCTTGCAAGTGATGCAAATTGTTGCATAATTTCAAGAAATGTTGCTCAGGCTTTGCAATTAAATGAAAACGATTTTATTAACTTAAAACCCGATTCATCTTTAAAATCAAGATATGTAGAAACATATCGTATTAAAAAAATTGTTGATACATTTCCTACATACATTGCTGAAACTAAAAATTTATCAGGAATAAAACAAGATAATTATTTAATTGTTGTTAATGTAAAAAGTATTGATTCTATTGCACCTAATCAACCGTATTCTGTATGGATGAATACAGATAAATCTATTAATGAATTAAAATCATTAACGATTAAACTTGGTATTAATACGGAAAATTACGAAGATAAGGCAAATATTCGCCTTGAAAACATTGTTAACTGTTCAACTGAAAAACATATGGGTAAAATAAATCCATTAAGACAGGCAACTAACGGATCGTTAACATTAGGTTTTATTTGTGTGATTTTTATTTGTGCAATAGGCTTTATAATATACTGGATTATTTCTATAAAATCAAGAACATTGCAGATAGGCACAATGCGTGCACTTGGTATGTCATTTTCTGAAATATCCAAAATGGTTTTGTGGGAACAGATTCTTATTTGCATTGCACCTGTTATATTAGGTATATTATCGGGTGTATGTTCAGGATATTTGTTTGCGCCGTTATTACAGTCAGCATTTGATAGTATGAACCAAATGCCATCATATATTTTTGATTTTAATTACCTTGATATAATCAAACTTATATTATTTATTATTATTCTAGTTAGTGTTTCAATTATAGCGGGTATTATTATGCTTAAGCGTATTAAATCAACAACAGCAATTAAACTGGGTGAGGAATAAAATATGAGTGTAATAATTAAAGGAACAGATATTTGCCGTGATTTTCCTTTAACAAAAGGTTCTGTTAAGGTACTTAAACATATAGATATTACTATTGAAGAACAAGCGTTAACGGTTCTAAAAGGTAGATCAGGAAGCGGTAAAACTACGTTAATGAATATTTTAGGTTTGCTTGATAAACCAACAAAGGGCAAAGTATTTATTAACGATTCTGATGTTACTGATTTATCTGAAAATGAAAAAGATAAATTACGCAAAAACTATATTTCATTTGTTTTTCAATCAATTGCTTTAATTGGTTCAATGAGCGCCTATGATAATGTTGAATTCATGTTGCGTATTGCGGGGCTTCCTTTGGATAGAGAACGAATTTTACATTGTCTTGACCTTGTAGGGCTTAAAAACAGAGCGTTTCATATGCCTTATCAGTTGTCTGGCGGTGAACAGCAACGTGTTGCAATTGCCCGTGCAATAGTACATAAACCTAAAATTATTTTTGCAGATGAACCTACTGCACAACTTGATAGCGAAACATCAAAATCAATTATGAATGTTTTTCACCAAATCATTAACGAAGAAGATACGACTATCATTATGACTACACACGATCAGGGTATAATGGAATTTGCTGATTATATTTATACAATTGATGATGGTATGATATGTGATATTCAAGATTTAAGGGGGAATAAAAAATGACAACGCCTATTATTTCTTGCGAAAATCTTGTAAAAATTTATAAAACTGAACAAACGGAAGTTCTTGCATTACAAGGGCTTGATATTTCCATTAATGAGGGTGAAATTATTGCACTTATTGGTGCAAGTGGAAGCGGTAAAAGTACTTTTTTAAATATTTTAGGCGCTCTTGATAAACAAAGTGCAGGAAATATTACAGTTGCAGGTATAGATATTTCAAAAATGAATGAAAAAGAAACACTTGACTATAAACGAAACATTGTTTCTTTTGTGTGGCAGAACAGTGCAAGAAATCTTTTGCCATATCTTTCTGTAATTGATAATATTGTTTTACCTATGGAAATAATAGGTAAAAAAGCAGACCGTCAGTTTGCGCAGAAACTTCTTGATATTGTTGGAATCGGTGATAAAACACATTCAAAATTATTTGCTTTATCAGGGGGAGAACAACAACGCGTAGCTATTGCGATGGCATTAGCTAATAATCCTAAAATTTTACTTGCTGATGAACCAACAGGTGCAGTTGATAATAATACTGCAAACTTAATTCTTGATTTGTTCAGAAAAATCAATAAAGAACTTGGCGTTACGGTTATTATTGTTACACACGACCTTAAACTTTCTGCTAAAGTTGACAGGGTTATTAAAATTAAAGATGGAAGAATAAGTACAGAATATCTTAAACTTGATAAAAATACAACAGATCTTGTTTTTGAACATAAGGATACAGAAAAAGAACAAACTCATCAGGAATACGTATTTGTTGATCGTGTTGGACGAATGCAGATACCCCAAGAATTGCTTGAAAAAGCACATATTGAACCTATGAGCCGTATTAAAATCGAGTTTGATAAAGATGGAAGAATTGTTTTAATACCAAATTAGACTTTTTTATTAATTATTGTAATAAATGGTTCAAAATTTTGCACCCGTATAATAACGAGTGCTTAATTTTTGTTGACATGTTATCTTTTTTATTATATATTGTATTTATCTAATATTTGTAAATGGAGGAAGAATAGTGTTAAGAAACGATCTATTTTGGCTTTATTTACATAATATTGATAAGATGAATTTAAACGTTTTCTCAAAATTATATTTTAAGTACAGCGATGTTGACGAGTTTATAAAAGGTATATTTAATGATGAAATTTCACTTTCTACGGAAGTTAAAAATGAAATTTTAAATGAAAATTGGAAGCTTAAGTGTAAAGATTTACTTGATTTTATTGAAAAACACAATATTCATATAACATTTTATCATTCTGATAACTATCCATTTTGTTTAAAGAATATTGAATTTCCACCACCAATTCTTTATTATATTGGTGATTTGCAATTAACAGGTGGAAATAATATAGCAGTTATCGGTTCAAGAAAATATTCTTCTTATGGGAAAGAATGCACAAGATATTTTTGCGATACATTTGTTAAAAATGATATATGTGTTGTATCAGGTATGGCTGAAGGAATAGATGCCTGTGCACATTGGTCTGCAATTAATAATAATGGTAAAACAATAGCAGTTCTTGCTTGCGGTATTGATTATATTTATCCTTCAAGCAACAGAAATTTATATGAAGAAATATGTAAAACAGGTCTTGTGATTAGTGAATTTCCTTTATCTGTTAGACCTCAAAAACCATATTTTCCATATAGAAACAGAATTATTGCAGGGCTATCAGATTGCCTTGTTGTAGCAGAAGCGGGGCTACCAAGCGGCACATTAACTACGGTTGATCATTGTTTAGAACAAAATAAAAATGTTTATGCAATTCCGGGAAGTATTCATTCAACAACAAGTGCAGGTTCTAATTTTTTAATTAAATCAGGTTGTATTTGTGCTGTTGATCCATACGATATTTTAGCAGAGTTTGGAAGATTTAGGGTAGATAAGGATTCTGGTCCTATTCCTGATGATGAAAATCTTGATGATTTACAAAAAGATATTTTAAAACTTTTATGCGTTGAATCACTTTCTGTTTATCAACTTGAGGAATCATTGTCAGTTGATGCAGCAAGTCTTAATGTAGCACTTGTTATGCTTGAGATCAACGGATATGTTATAAAAGATGCAGGCGCAAATTATTATTTAAAAAGATAAGGCGGTTTTTTAATGGCAAAATTAATGATTGTGGAATCTCCACATAAAGCAAAAACAATTAGCAAATTTTTAGGAAAAGATTTTAAAGTTTTAGCAAGCGGCGGTCATATTGTTGATCTTCCCAAAAGCAAAATGGGAATAAAAATTGATGATAATTTTCAACCGCAATATTCCTTGATAAACGCTAAAAAAGATCTTGCAAACGAACTTAAAGAAGCTGCAATAAATGCAGATGAAGTTTATCTTGCAACTGACCCTGATAGAGAGGGGGAAGCTATTTCATGGCATTTGGCAAACTTATTAAAAATGCCTGAAAATGCACCGTGCAGAATTGTTTTTAATGAAATTACAAAAAATTGTGTTTTAAATGCATTAAAAAATCCCCGTGCAATAGATGTTGACCTTGTAAATGCACAGCAAGCAAGGCGTGTTCTTGACAGGCTTGTAGGATATCAGATCAGTCCTATTTTATGGCATAAAATTAAAAGTGGCTTAAGTGCCGGCCGTGTTCAATCAGCTGTAACTAAAATGGTTGTTGATAGGGAACGGGAAATTGAAAATTTTGTTCCGCAAGAATATTGGGAACTTGATTCAATTTTATCAACAATTAAACCTAAAAAGAAATTTACTGTTCATTTTTATGGTGATAAAAACGGTAAAATTGAGCTGAAAAACCAAACACAAGTTGAACAAATAAAAAATGAACTTACAGATGCTAAATATATCGTATCTGAATATAAAGAAGGATTTAAAAATCATAATCCACAACCACCTTTTACAACAAGCGTTCTTCAGCAAGAAGCATCAAGAAAACTTGGTTTTACTACAAAGAAAACAATGATGCTTGCACAACAGTTATATGAAGGTCTTGAAATTCAAGGCGTAGGTGCTATAGGCTTAGTTACTTATATCCGTACCGATTCAGTTCGTATATCTAATGAGGCAATAAATGATGTTAGAGATTATATTTCAAATAATTTTGATTCAAAGTTTTTACCAAGCAAACCTAACACTTTTAAAACCAAGAAAAACTCACAGGACGCTCACGAAGCAATTAGGCCTGTTAGTATGAGTTTTACACCTGAAAGTGTTAAAACAAGCCTTACAAGCGATCAGTATAAACTTTATAAACTTATTTTTGATCGTTTTGTTGCATGCCAGATGGCACCTGCTAAATATGCAACAATTAATGTTTCAATATGTGCTAATGATAATTATATTTTTAAAGTAAGTTCTTCAAAACGTGTTTTTGATGGATTTATGACAGTTTATGCTACAGAAAAAGAAGATGAAGTAAAAACAACTTTACCTGAACTTAAAATTGGTGATGAACTTACATGGATTGCATTTGAAAATCAACAGTTCTTCACACAGCCTCCATTAAGATATAACGAAGCATCACTTGTTAAAGAAATGGAAATAAAAGGTATTGGAAGACCTTCAACATATGCGCCAACAGTTTCTACAATTTTAGAGCGTGACTATATTGAACGCGAAAAGAAAATACTTAAGCCAACAACATTAGGTATATGTGTAACCGATATGATGGCAGAAAACTTTCCTGATATTGTTGATATTAAGTTTACTGCATCAATGGAAGAAAAACTTGATGATATTGAAAACGGTGGTAAAGACTGGATAAAAGTTATTTCTGATTTTTACGGTCCGTTTAAAAAAACACTTGATAAAGCAAGTCAAATTGAAAGGGTAAAAGTTCCTGTTGTTGAAACTGAAGAACCTTGCCCAAAATGTGGCGCTAAAATGGTTATCAGATCAGGTAGATTTGGTAAATTCCTTGCTTGTCCTAATTATCCTGAATGTAAAACAACAAAACCGTTGCCTGCTGATGAAATTACTGTTCCATGCCCAAAATGTGGCGGAAAACTTGTTCAAAGAGTTTCTAAAAAGGGAAAGAAATTTTTCGGATGTGTAAATTATCCTGATTGTGATTTTGCATCAACAGGTCTTCCTACAGGTGAAAATTGCCCCGAGTGCGGTGGATTTTTAATCCGTGGTTTTAAGGGTAAAATTCTTTGCAATAATTTTGATTGTAAATACACTAAAGCATATAAAAAAGAAAGTAAAAAAGAGATTGAATAGATGAAAGTTGCAGTTATTGGCGCTGGTCTTGCAGGTTGCGAAGCAGCATATCAGCTACTTAAACGCGGTGTTTGTGTTGATCTATATGAAATGCGTCCTAAAAAATTAACACCTGCACATCATGGCGGTGGATTTGCTGAACTTGTTTGTTCTAATTCATTAAGGTCTGATAGAATAGAAAATGCTGCCGGATTACTAAAAGAAGAGTTAAGGGAACTTGATTCTGTTATAATGAAAGCAGCAGATTTATGTAAAGTTCCTGCCGGTGGTGCTTTAGCAGTTGACAGAGACTTATTTTCTAAAAAAGTAAAAGAGATTCTTTTTTCTTTTGAAAATCTCAATTTTATTAATGAAGAAGTAATTGAAATACCTAAAGATATTCCTGTTATAATCGCTGCAGGACCATTATGCAGTGAAGAACTTATTAAAAACATAAAACAACTTACAGGTGAAGATTATTTACACTTTTTTGATGCTGCAGCGCCTATAGTTACAAAAGATTCTATTAATATGGATATTGCGTTTTGTGCAAGCAGATATGATAGGGGAGATAGTGATTATATAAATTGTCCCATGACGCAGGAACAGTACGAAAACTTTGTGCATGAATTATTAAATGCTGAGGTAGCGCCTGTACATGATTTTGAAGGACAAGTTTTTGAAGGTTGTATGCCAATTGAAGTAATGGCTTCCAGGGGCGTTCAAACACTTGCATTTGGCCCTTGTAAACCTGTTGGTATAATTGATCCAAAAACGCAAAAAACACCTTATGCATGCGTTCAATTAAGGCGTGATGATGCAATGGATACACTTTATAATATAGTTGGTTTTCAAACTCATCTTAAGTTTGGCGAACAAAAACGTATTTTTTCAATGATTCCCGGATTAGAAAATTGTGAAATTGTTCGCTATGGTGTAATGCATAAGAATACATTTATTTGTTCTCCTAAATTATTGGATCATACATTTGCATTAAAAAATAATAATTTAATTGCGTTTGCAGGTCAGATTACAGGTGTTGAAGGATATATTGAATCCACTGCATCGGGATTTATTGCAGCTATTTCAATGTTTCAACGATTAAATAATGAAGAAATAATTGATTTTACAAGTGAAACAGCAATTGGTGCTCTTGGTCATTATGTATCTTCAGGCAGCGGCAGAGATTTTCAACCTATGAATGTTAATTTTGGTATTATTTCTCCGCCTGAAAATAAAATTAAAGGCGGAAAACAGGCTCGTTATGCATATATTGCACAAAGAGCATTAAATAAAATCAAGGATTTAAAGGAGCTAATTTAAATATGGAATTCAGAGGTACAACAATTGTGTGTGTACGAAAAAACGGCAAGTGTGCTTTGGCAGGAGATGGACAGGTTACAATGGGTGAATCTGTTGTAATGAAAGCCACTGCTGTAAAAGTTCGTAAATTATTTAATGATACAGTTTCTGTTGGTTTTGCAGGCTCTGTTTCTGATGCGTTTACTCTTTGTGATCTTTTTGAAGCAAAATTACAGGAACATTCAGGTAATTTATATCGTGCAAGTGTTGAACTTGTTAAAATGTGGCGCAGAGATCGTGCTTTAAGTAAATTAGAAGCAATGCTTATTGCTGCAGATAAAAATTCTACTCTTGTTTTATCAGGAACAGGCGAAATTATTGAACCTGACGATGGAATTGTTGCAATTGGCAGTGGTGGAAATTATGCGCTTGCTGCTGCAAGAGCATTATCACAAAATACTGATCTTGAACCTAAAGATATAGCATATAAAGCACTTAAAATTGCAGGTGAAATATGCGTATATACAAACGATCATATTACTGTTTTGGAGGTTTAATTATGCAATATTCACCAAATGAAGTTGTTGATGAATTAAGTCGCTATATTATTGGCCAAAACGAAGCAAAGCGTTCAGTTGCCATAGCGCTTAGAAATCGATACAGAAGAAGCAAGTTACCAAAAGAAATGCAAGATGAAATTACACCTAAAAACATAATTATGTCAGGTCCTACAGGTGTTGGTAAAACAGAAATTGCACGAAGAATAGCAAAAATTGTTGGTGCACCTTTTGTTAAGGTTGAGGCAACAAAATTTACTGAAGTTGGATATGTTGGTAGAGATGTTGATTCAATGATTCGCGATCTTGCTGAAGCTTCTATTCGTTTAATCAAAGAAGAAAAAACCAATCAATTACATGATAAACTTGATAATATTACATGTAACAGATTAATCGATATTCTTCTGCCTATGCGTAAGAAAAAAGATATGGAATCTGATGACTTACAAGTCAGACGTGATGCAATAAAAAAAGACCTTGATACAGGTAAGATTGAAGATTTAATTATTGAAGTAGAAGTTGAAGATAAACCGCAAGGCATGAATGTTGAAATGCCCGGTCAACCGGAAATTGTTATAGGCGATTTGTTTGGCAGTATGATGCCTAAAAAAACAAAAAAACGCAAAATGCCTGTTAAGGAAGCAAGGAAAGTTATTTCACAACAAGAACTTAATAAGTTAATCGATATGGATTCTGTAACACAGGAAGCCCTTGAAAGAGCAGAACAAAGCGGTATTATTTTTATCGATGAAATTGATAAGATTGCTTCAGGTGCATCTTCCGGTCGTGGCCCTGACGTAAGCCGTGAGGGTGTACAAAGGGATATTTTACCTCTTGTTGAAGGTTGTACAGTAAGTACTAAATATGGTCCAATAAAGACGGATTATATTCTTTTTATAGCAGCAGGTGCATTCCATTTATCAAAAATTACAGATCTTATCCCTGAATTACAGGGTAGATTTCCGTTGCATGTTCAACTTAATGCATTAGGTGAAAAAGAATTAAAAGATATTTTAATCAGAACTGATAATGCATTATTACATCAGTATCAAGCACTTCTTAAGGTTGATAATGTTGACCTTAAATTTACAGATGAAGCAATTGATATGATTGCACACTATGCTTATATTGAAAACGAAGTTAAGGAAAACATCGGTGCAAGAAGGCTTACTGCTGTTATGGAAAAACTTCTTGATGAGATTTCATTTATTGCAACAGATGAACTTCCAATGCATGATGTTATAATTGATAAAGAATATATTGAAAAACATTTAGGTGAAAATGCATCTGATAAAGATTTGAAGAAGTATATTATTTAAAATTAAAGTGCTAACATTTTGTTGGCACTTTTTTTGTATATCAAATAAAATATTTGCTAAAAATAATTGCATAAAAAATAAAGGAGAATTTAAATGCAAGCAATTATTTTAGCTGGTGGATTAGGCAAAAGACTTATGCCGTTAACACAAGAATTACCTAAACCGATGATTCCTGTAATAAATAGGCCATTAATGGAGTATTCTGTTAATTTATTAAAAGAAAACGGAATTAGTGATATAGGTATAACAGTAATGTATTTACCTCAATTTATAAAAAATCATTTTAATGACGGTAAAAAATTTGATGTAAATATTAAATATTTTGAAGAAACAAATCCTTTAGGAACAGCAGGTAGTGTTAAACTAGCGCAAAATTTTATAAATGATACTTTTGTAGTTTTAAGCGGAGATGCTTTAACAAATATTAATATCAATAAAATATATAAATATCATAAAACAATAGGTGCTGATGTTACTATTGTTCTTTCTAAACAAGAAAACCCCATAGAATACGGTGTTGTTTTAACTGATGATGATGGAAAAATTACATCATTTGTTGAAAAACCACAATGGGAAAATGTTGTTTCAAATAAAGTAAATACAGGTATATATTTAATCGAAAAACATGTACTTGATAAAATACCTGAAAATACGCAGTTTGATTTTAGCAAAGATTTATTTCCTTTGTTATTAAAAGAAAATTATAAATTATATGGATATTTAACAGAAGACTATTGGTGTGATTTAGGTAATAGCGATGCATATCTTAACGCAAATATAGATATTTTAAATGGAAAAGTGTTTGATAAAAAACACGAAAATACATTAGAAGAAAATGTTATACTTTCTGAAAACACAAAACTTATACCGCCTGTTTATATAGGTAAAAACAGTATAATTTCGGGCAAATCAACCATCGGTCCTAATGTTGTGATAGGTGAAAATTCAATATTAGAAAATGTAAGTATTAAAAATTCTGTATTATGGAATAAATGCGTGATAACAGATTGCGAAATGGATGGGGAAGTGATAGGTGAAAACACCCGTATTGACAAGGCAGTATTTAATGGTAAAAATACTATTGGTTCAAATGTAGTCATCAAAAAAAATGTTTTATTGAAAAATGGGGCAAAGGTTTTCAATAATGTTTCTATTATGCCTGAATCAATTATTTCAGGGGAAATTAAACACAGCAATTTTACTAAAAATGCATTATTTGAAGATGGTATCATTCAAGGCATATGGAATCATCAGATTAAAACAGAACATTTGTTGGGAATTGCTTCTTCATTT
Source organism: Clostridiales bacterium (assembly GCA_015069575.1). Classification (GTDB taxonomy): domain Bacteria; phylum Bacillota; class Clostridia; order Christensenellales; family QALW01; genus UMGS1322. The sequence goes on along the minus strand of SVIH01000001.1, from coordinate 147,020 downwards.
AAAGATAATAAAGTTTTTGTGGCTTCAAACAAAACACAAACAGGAATAGCGATTGCAAATTTATTAGCATCATTTTATTCTCTATGTGGTTCAAATGTATATATATTTAACTCATATATTGGTTCTTCAAGATTTTTTTCTTCTGTTAATAAAATGCAAGGTGTGTATATTTATGATGATAATGATTTTTTAAACATTCATTTAATTGATAATAAAGGATTAAATTTACCATATGTTAAAGAAAAAAATATAGATTTTAATCTTGTTGATTATTCATTAAACAAAGGTAAAATCATCAGATTAAATTCTGTTGATAATGATTTTGAATATTTTTTAAATGCATCCTTTCCTTTTACAAGGGAAAATATAGAAGTTTATTCTAATTACAGTTTAAAACTTCATAATGTTATAAATAAAGATGGTGAATTTAAATCGTTAAGCGGATTGTCAAAGGCAGCTGTAATTGCAAAAAATAATACTGTAACAGATATATATTATGATAATCAACGAATAAGTTCCGTTAATTTTATGAAACTTAAATTGGATATTGCAAAAATAATCGGTGCTAAGGAAGTTTTTATGCCACCTTATGTTACTGAAGAAATAATTAATGAAGCTAATAATAGTAATATGAAAATTATAAACATTCAACAACATTTAGGAAATTCAATGCATCAGGTTGATAATTTTAATAATACTGCAATTTTACTTGAATATGTTCCGCACTTTTTTGCAGAGGCGTTATTATATTATTTGCAAAAACAAAATATAGATAATAGTGATACAAGTATTATTTCAAGATATGATTTCAATATTAACCCCACAAAGTCATTAGAAGCCATTTTTAATCTTAATAAAAACAAAACCAATAATCATATTACTGCAGATTACAGAGGTGGTTTTATAACTATAGTGCCAGGAAATAACGGATATACTTTTACCGCATATGGCAGGTTTGCAAGAGAAGAATACGCCCCTGATATACTAGAAGAATTTGTTGAAAATAATATTGAAATATAATAAATATGCCGATATATTTTTATCGGCATTTTACATAATACGACTTTTAAAATAAATATAATTACTTGCAAAATCATATTTATTGATGTATAATTTAGATATATGATAATATGGAGGTTAGTTTGTGTCAAAACTTAAACATAAATTAAAAATTATTTCACTTGGCGGCGTTGATGAAATCGGAAAAAATATGACCGCTATTGAATATGGAAATGATATAATTGTAATAGATTGCGGTTCAATGTTTCCAAATGAAGACCTTTACGGTATAGATCTTGTTATACCTGATGTAACATATCTTGAAAAAAATATAGATAAACTCCGTGCGTTTATTATTACACATGGTCATGAAGACCATATTGGTGCAATACCATATGTTTTTCAGAAAATTAATGCACCCATATATTGCACAAGATTAACACAAGCACTTATTCAAAACAAATTAAAAGAATACAATATGCCAAACAAAATAAAAATGAATTGTATTCAACCAAAAGATACTCTTAATATAGGCTGTTTTTCAATAGAATTTATTAAAACAAATCATTCTATTGCAGGTGCTGTTGCATTGGCTATTCATACGCCTGTTGGAACTGTTATACATACAGGTGATTTCAAGGTTGATTATACACCTGTTGATGGTGATGTTATTGATTTGGCTACCTTTTCACGTTTGGGCGAAGAAGGTGTATTATTATTAATGTCTGATAGTACAAACGCTGAGCGTGAAGGCTTTACAATGAGTGAAAGTAAGGTTGGCGAATGTTTTGAAAAATATTTTGACGAAGGAAGCGATAAAAGAATAATTATTGCTACCTTTGCAAGTAATGTGCACAGAATTCAACAGATTGTTGATTGTGCTGAAAAATATAAAAGAAAAATTTGCTTTTTAGGCAGAAGCATGGAAAATGTTTCAAAAATTGCTGCAGAACTTGGCGAACTTATAGTTGATCCAAAATCAATAATAACACCTGAAAAAGCGGAAAATATGCCCAAAGAAAATGTTGTTATTATTACTACAGGTTCTCAGGGTGAACCTATGAGCGGTCTTTCAAGATTGGCTACAGGAGATCATTCCAGATTAAAACTAACAAAAGGCGATATGGTTATTATTTCAGCATCACCAATTCCCGGAAATGAAAAAATGGTATATCGCGTTATAAATAATTTATATCGTTTAGGTGTTGTGGTTATTTACGAAGCTCTTGAAACAGTTCATGTTTCAGGGCATGCTTGCAAAGAAGAACTTAAGCTTATTCTTTCGTTAACTAAACCAAAATATTTTATGCCTGTTCATGGCGAATATCGTCATTTAATGCAACACGCGTTACTTGCTGAAAAAGTAGGTGTGAAATCTAACAATATTTTTATGCCTGAACTTGGTCATGTGCTTGAAATCAGTAAAAAGGAAGCTAAACATAATGGCAATGTTCCCAGTGGCGTTGTTATGGTAGATGGTCTTGGAATCGGTGATGTAGGAAACGTTGTTTTAAGGGATAGGCGTGTTTTATCACAAGACGGTTTAATTGTTGTGTGTATAACACTTTCAAGTTCAGATGGTTCGCTTTTAACAGAACCCGATATTATTTCACGCGGTTTTATTTATGTTAAAGAAAACGAAGAACTTATTCACGATTTAAAGCAGATAGTTCAGGAATTGATTGAAGATATCCGTGCTGATAAACTTCGTGATTGGTCATATATAAAAAATGAAATAAGGCATCAATTAAAGGATTACCTTTATTCAAAAACAAAAAGAACTCCTATGATTTTGCCTATGATTATTGAAATATGAAAAGAAAAAACAAATTTAATTTAAAAAAAATAGATTTCATGCAAATAAAAGATAATTTTGCAGAATTTATAAAAAATAGTAAAACTAAAGTGTTATTATGGTTTGGTAATTTTTTAGGAACAGGAAAAAATACTAAAAAAACATGGCAAATTTTAAGACCATGGTCAATATATCTTATAAGCTTTTTACTTGTTATTACTATTTTTACATGTGCAATATCTATTGTGCTTAATAGTTTGTTTGGTTCATATGATAAAAGGGATAAAACACCTGTTTTATTCACTATAAATGAAGGTGCATCAATGTCATATGTAGCCACAAAGTTAGAAGATGCAAAATTAATTAAATCATCATTAGGAATAAAACTTCTTGCAGATTTCACAAGCGTTTCTTCTAAAATACAAAACGGAGAATATGTTCTTGACAGAACTATGAGCGTTCAGGATATTTTAGATGTTATTACAAAATCAAGTACTTCAGCTAAAGTTGTAAGCGTTACGCTTGTTGAAGGTATGACCGTTGAAGATTTTGCTGAACAGTTAAAATCTGCAGGTGTAATTTCTTCTGTCGATAGCTTCTTAAATGAATGTAAAAATGCTAAAGCTTATTCTGATTATTATTTTGTTAAACCACTTTATGATAACGGTAATTTGAAATATAATCTTGAAGGATATTTGTTTCCTGATACATACGAGTTTTATGCCGGTTCTTCAAATGATGTTGTTATTAAAAAACTGTTATCAAGATTAAACAGCGTTTATACTGTAAAATATACCGAACGCGCTGACGAATTAAAACTTTCTATGCATCAGGTAATTACTCTTGCTTCATTAATTGAAAAAGAGGGAAAAGGGGAAGATTTTAAAAAAATATCAGCTGTGTTTCATAACAGAATTAAAAAAGGTATGAAATTAGAATCTGATGTTACCGTTCAATATGCTTTAGATATTAAAAAACTTGTTTTAACAGCGGATCAATTAAAAACGCAGTCGCCGTATAATACATATGTTGTTACAGGTATTCCTGCAGGGCCGATTTGTAATCCAGGAAAAGATGCCATTGAAGCAGTTTTATATCCGGATAACGAAATTTTAAACGGTGGATATTTATATTTTACTCTTACTGATCCATACACAGGAGCTGTTGCATATTCAAAAACTTATGAAGAACACGTTAAAATAAAAAATCAATATCAACCTGTTTGGCAGGCTTACGATAAAGCACAAGGAAATTAAATGAAAAAAGTAACTATTTATACAGACGGTGCCTGTTCAGGCAATCCAGGTGTTGGCGGCTGGGGTGCAATTCTGTTTTATAATGAATTTAAAAAGGAAATTAGTGGTTATTGCGATTTAACTACTAATAATCGTATGGAATTAACCGCTGCCATCGAAGCACTTAATTTATTAAAAGAACCTTGCGAAGTTGATCTTTATTCTGATAGCGCATATCTTGTTAATGCATTTAACGAAAAATGGATATATGGCTGGAAGAAAAAAGACTTTAAAAAAGGTGAAAACGATATACCAAATAAAGACTTGTGGCAAATTCTGTATGATAACCATAATAAACATAAAATAAATTTTATAAAGGTTAAGGGTCACGCCGATAACGAGTTTAATAACCGTTGCGATAAGTTAGCAACTGATGCAATTAAAGATTGTAAGAAGGAAAGACAGCAGTAAAATCTGCTGTCTTTTGATTTTGTAAAGATTTTGTAACAAATGTTCTGATTGTATTGACAATTTTTTTACTAAAAAATATAATATTGTTACAAAAATATTACAAAAAGGTATTGAAATGAACAAACAAATAGAAAAAACAAGTAGGTTACGGCTTAAAGAGAAGAGAAAAGTATATATTTTGCGCAGAGTTGTATTTATAACAGTTGTATTTATGCTTTTATTTAGTTTAATTTTATGTTTTTTAGGTGGAAAAAGCGAACAGGCAACAATAATTGATAACGATTATACATTAAATACATATACGCCTAAAATTATAATTACACCTGAACCAACCGAAAAACCTTTAAGCATTTTAATATATCATACTCATAACGATGAAGCCTATTATAAAGGAACTAAAAATTATATAGAAACAGATACAGGCAGAACATTTGACGAAAAATATAATGTTATTGCAGTTGGTGAAGCATTAAAAACACACCTTGAAAAATACGGATATATTGTTTATCATGATAAAAGTGATAATGTTTCTGAAGGTTTTGATTATGCGTATGATACAAGCTTAAAAAACATTAATAAACACGGTAAAAACTACGATATTTATATTGATTTACACAGAGATGCTTTTTCTGAACAAACAGGTAAAAATTATGCAAAAAAATTAAATAAAGAATATGCATTTATAAGGTTCGTAGTAGCAAACGGCACTAAATATAAAGAAAAACCAAACTATAAAGAAAATTATTTATTTGCAGAAAAACTTAATAATGAAATAAATTTAATTTTTCCTGATTTAGCAAAAGATATTTTTATAAAAAGTGCAAGATTAAATCAACATTTATCAGACAAATGTATTTTAATTGAAATCGGTAATGAAAGAAACGATTTACAACAAGCAAAAAACAGCACGGAAATTATTGCGCAGGCAATTAATAAAATATTATAAATTATATTGACAAATCCTTATTTTTGGCTTAAAATATACTTAACTATTCGCAAAACTTGTGTTTTGCGAATAGTTTGTTTTTTTGGGATAAAAACAAAAACGATGAAACTGTTAAACGTCTTGTCTCTGCCCTTGTTCCAAAGGTTCTTTCTAACCTTACATTTAAACAAATTGTCTATCGTTTACAAGATTTAATTTATTCCGATGGTCGTCAGTTCCGTATTGATAATGTTAAAAAAACAATTTATGTATATTATCGTAGTAATACAAATGATATTATGAATGATATACCCTGTCTTGAATTATCTGTTCCTGATGTTTACTGGGATTTTATAAGTTCTGTTTGTATGGATGGTGAAATATCTCTTGAACAAGTTCTTGAAATTGTTGAAAAATGCAATAACGATTACTATTCCCCTGATTTTTTCAATAATGCTATCCTTAATAGTTCTTCTGATAATTCTTTTAATTCTTCTTTTAATGATTTTTCTAAACTTTAGGTGTTTTTTATGAATTTAAAAGATTTACGTTTAGAACGTTGTTTATCTTTAAGACGTGCATCAGAACGCATGAACATTTCTAAATCTACGTTGCATCGTTATGAAAATTATAGTTTTTTTACTTTAAATAATTCTTTATATTCTATTTTATCTTTTTATGGCTTTCATAATTTTTTAATTATTGAAAATAAATTATATTATAAAGGAGTGATTTTAAATGAAAGCAAAATTAAAAGTTAATGAATTACGTGAGATTAAAGATAAGGGGTATTTGTTAGTCTTTCAAACTCAATATGGTGAAGAATTAAGTACTTTTTATAATTCGGATATTGACATTGAAAAATTAAAAACGCTTTACCCTATCGGTTTAGTTGATCTCTTTGACGTTGTTCCCTATTCTTCTAAAGGTTCTTTGGGTCTTTCGGTTTATGCACCTTTAAAAGAAATTTCTTCTGTAGAACTATTTTAATGGTTATTTATGGAAATATTTTGTTATTTTCTTTTATTTTCTTTTCTTTTCTTTTTATTCTTGATTTTTTTTTAATTTATTTTGTATTTAGAAATTATAAGGTGATTTTATGGAAACTTTTATTTATTTTATTTTAGGTTTATATTTATTTCTTATTAATTTTTCTATATTGTATTGTTATTTTACTTTACAAAAGATTTTAAAAAAGTTTAAAGAAAATGATATTGATTTATAATTTTTAATTAAAATTGCAATTTTATATATAAAAGTAAAATTTAATATGAAAGGAGCATGCCATATGGCTGAAGGTGCTATGGAATCTATGTTAGCTTCAATCGGTACATATTTTACCCAGGCAATGACTTGGATGGGTGATGTACTTGAAACCGTAGTTAGTAATCCTGCGTTGCTTATTCTTGTAATAGCAATGCCAGTTATTTCTTTTGCTATCGGTATTTTTCAACGTCTTGTACGTTCATAATTCTCTGGGAAAACTGCATATGTAGTTTTCCCTTTTTTTAGGTGATTTTATGTTTTTGTTTAAAACTTTTAAAAATAAAAAATATTTAAAAGCCCTTATTTCATCGGCTTTTGTTTTTATATTTGTTTTTCTTTCCTGGTCTTTGCCTGCGCATGCTGCATCAGATAAATTAACATTTGGTTTGTGGGATAAGTATCGGAATCAAATACAAATTGGTTATGAATTGGGTGATGGATATGGTTCTTTATCTTATTCTAATTTTTTTACATATGAAAATGACGTTTCTACTAATTCAGAATTAATTACTACTTTTAAAAATACTGCACCTATTCAACCTGATTATTCAGGAAAATATAATTTTGTTAATAATTTTTCTTTATCTGTACCAACAACAAAACTTTCACCAGAATTTTTTATATCTAATGCATTTTTAAATAAAGACATTACTTTTACTATTATGCTTACAGTTAAAATTAATAACGGCGAATTCTGGCAGTCTTCTTTTGAAAATAATCCTTATTTTGCTTTTTATGTTGGTTCTATTGAAAATTATTCTCAAATTCCATGTACTTTAAAAAATGATTCTTTAACTGTTAATCCATCTTCTTTAACTTATAAGGCTGATTTAACTGTTAATTTTAAATCTACAGGCTTTATTTGTGGTTTTTTCTTCAGGTTCGGTAATTCTGGTGGCGTTGGTGTTCGTCTTGATGGTAATTATAATTATCCTTATTTTTACACTGAATATACATTATCTCCATTAAATTTTACTGAAGTTACTGTTGAAGATGTTCAAAATGCTGTTGCTGGTTCTATTATTGATGGTACAGGCGGTAATAATTACAATAGTTTTGATAATTCTACGTCGGATATTTTCTTTGATAAAGAATCTGCTATAAATGAAATTTCTTCAAACTTATTAAAAGATAATAGTGTTGATTTTTCGTTTACAGTTCTCTCCTTATATCCTGAATTAGTCTCTACAATGCGTGGTTTATCTGCTTTTGTTGATGATCATGTGTTAAGACTACCGTTTTTAAGGGTGGTTTTATATATGTCTCTTGGTTTAGGTTGTCTAGGTTTCTTATTTGGTCTTGCTCAATTTGTATCATCTCGCTCTAATACATATTCATCTTCAGGTAATAAACGATCGAAAGGTAAAAAAGGTGATTAAATGTCTTTTTTTGAAAATGTTGCTGATTTTTTTACTAGCATTTGGTCTATTATTACTCATACTTTACAAAGTATAGTTAATTTTTTTGAAATATTATTGGGAGCATTAGATTCTATTGATCTTTTTACTTCTCCTGAAATTCCCTCAATTATTGGTTCATGTGGAATGTTTGTTATTGCTATAGCACTTGTTAAAATCTTGATTTCTTTGGGAGGATATAGCGAATGATCCAGGCATTGCAATTTATAATGAATTTAGTAATATCTTTTTTTACATTTTTAAATGGTATAACTTTTGAATATGAAGGCTTTACAATTTATTATGGTTGGTTTTTTGTTGCTTTATCTATTTTCGGAATGGTTATTTCTGTTTTCTGGAAGGGAGCGCGTTCTTGATGATTATCTTGCCTTGTCTTGAAATTTTTTTTTCTAGTTTTAATTATCTTTTTGCTGTTTTTATGCTAGGGTTTATTTTTCTTATGATTAAGGGGTTTACAAGTTTATGAGCATGACTGTTTTTTTGTTAATTTGTATTTTTATGATACTTTGTCTACAAATTTTTATGAGGTGGTAATATGGAAAGTTTAATTGAGGCTTTAAGACGTGTTTTAGGTGAAGCTGATTTTTATCGGGTTATATACGGCAGTAATGCAACGTGGGATTATGGTTTAATGATTGAATATATGATAGGAGCTGTAATTCTTCTTTGCGTTATTTGTAACGTTTTTGCATTGTTACGTTGTATCTTTGGGGGTAAAAAATGATTAGATATTTTGTTGGTGTTCCCCGTTCTGGCAAAACTACTATTGCCTGTAAAATTATGAAAAAGCATCTTCGGAAGAAGAATTTTCTTAATTTAAAACGTATTAAATATAAGTATCATTTTAGTAATTTTGAAACTAATTATGGTCTATCTAATTACTTTGACGATTCTATGCTTGGTAAGTTTAAATTGCCTGAATATTCTTATATTGCTTTAGATGAATCAGGTTTGTCTTTTAATAGTAGAAAATTTGCATCTCTTCCCTTTGGGGTAATTGAAAATTTTAAGAAACACGGTCACGAACATCAGGATATTGATTTATTTAGTCAAACTTGGGATGATACAGATAAACAGTTAAGGGATCTGGCCGAAGAGATATGGGTTATCCGTAAAATAGGTCCTTTATCTTTTGCACGTTGTGTTTATAAAAGAATAGGTATTGATGAGCAAACAAAACAATTAGCATATCAACATTATTGGAAATCAATTTTGTTTCAGCTGTTACCATTTCAACCAAAACAATTTATTTTTTGTTTTAGACCTTTGTATTATAAGTATTTTGATTCCTTTGAGCCAATAAATATGTCTGTTCTTCCCTGCCCTAATGGTAAAGAATGGTTTACTACAATGAATTATCTTAATGTTAAATAATTTAGAAAATAGTATAGGCGGCCGTTTTGATACGGCGCCTATGCTATTTTTTTGTTCTTAATTGCTTGGCTTACTGTCAAGCAATATATAAAGTACAGGGTTTATCTATTGTATGACGTTGTTTTATTGTACATAGCCTTTTAAAACTGTTTTTAGGCTATATTCCCTTTTGCTATGTGGGTATTCCTATTTGATACCCAACGTAGTGGCGAACTGTCTCTTTATTGCTTTAAATTGCTTTATACGACATACTTAAGTATATACTTAAGTAGGTATTCGGTTCCTATCTCGTGGGGCTGTGAGTAACACAAGCCCCACTTTTAAAAAAACTATTGACAAACACTTATTTTTTTAATATACTATAAATGCGCAAGGGGTATGCCGTACGGCATAGTATAAGCCAACCTTATGGTATGCCCCTAATATATTTTTAAGGTGGTTTTATATGTCTGTAGGTTATTTTTACAAAAAGAATGAAGAAATTTATTGCGATAGACGTGAATTAAATCTTGATTATCTTTATGAAAATGATATTAAATATGGTCCTACTTTAATTGATACTCTAACTTTTTCTTTTAAAAATTTTAATGATTCTGAAATATTATCTATTTTGCAACCTTACGGATTTAATTTCTCTGCTATAATGGACAATGGCGAGTTTGTTTCTAAAGGTGGCTATGAACGTATGTATATTTGTCAAAATACACATAGCACTTTTAAATGCTCTTGGATTCGTGGTTGTCATTCTGAAATATCTGTTCTTTCTCTTACAGGTTCGGCTTGTGGTATGCTTTACTCTAATGGTGTTATGTTTCAGTTTTTGCTTGATTTACATTACAAGATAAAGGCTTATGGTCTTTTTTCGCCTATTTATAATGGTGATAAATCCTTTAAGTGTACACGTATTGACCTTTGTAAAGATAATTTTACACCTTTTTTTGAAAATCTTTGCAAAGATAATTATGGTGATTTATCCTGTATGTTTTATTCTCAAGGTATGGTTTTAAAACCTGAAATTGAATTTTTAAATGGTAAAATTCGTAATGGTTGGACCCTTTACTTTGGTAAGCGTAATCATTCTTCTTTTGTTAGAATTTATGATAAAAGAACAGAACAGAAAATTACTGACGAGCGTCTTCCCTATTGGTCTCGTTTAGAATTTGAATTTAAGAATAAAGATTCAATGCTTGCTGCTAATCTTATTTATTTTGATTTGGTAAATGGTGTATCTATTGACGATGTTTTTATAAAACATTGTGAAAAAAAATTTTTCTTCCTTACAAAACCTTGGAAAAGTGAAAAACAATGCAGGCGCGACGAAGTTGCTATGCATCCTGAATTTAAAAAATTTATAAATACACGTTGGGACAACCAACAGGAAAACTTGTGTTTTGCGAATAGTTTATAAATTGCAAAGCACCCTATTTTTATAAAAATTTTAAAAATAAAGGATGTAAATTAAAATGGTTGATTCTTATTATTTATCAAGAACTTATTCTGCAAATGAAAAATTAAAAGGTGTTTTAAATGAATTACCTGAATTTTGTAAAATATTATTTATTGGTATTAATAATACTACAGGTCCGCTTACTCGTTTAAATTATGCATATGATTTAAGATTGTTTTTTATATTTTTATCTAATGAGTTAAATAAAGAAATAAAAAACATAACATTAGATGATTTAAAACGGTTAAATGTTCATGATATTGAAAATTACATAAATCATATTTCCCTATATGAAAACGATGATAAAAAACTTGTTGCTAATCACGAAAACGGTAAAGCGCGAAAAATTGCATCAATTCGAATGATGTTTAAGTATTTTTATAAATCTGGAGATTTGGAATCAAATGTTGCATCACTTGTTGATTTGCCTAAAATTCATGAAAAGGCAATCATTCGTCTTGATGTAGATGAAATAGTTAAACTTCTTGATGAAATTGAATCTGGTGACGGATTAAGTGAAAAACAAAAACATTTTCATGCATTAACAAAAAAGCGTGATTTAGCTCTTATTACCCTATTTTTAGGTACTGGAATTCGTATAAGTGAATGTATTGGGTTGAATGTTGATGATGTTGATTTTAGAAATTTAAGTATTCGTGTAACAAGAAAAGGCGGAAATCAATCTGTTTTATACTTAAGTGATGAGGTTGCTGAAGCATTAAATGATTACAATGAAACACGTCACATAATGAAAGGTGCAGAAGACTCCCCTGCATTCTTTTTATCACTGCAAGGCACAAGAATTTCAACGCGCGCTGTGCAGAATTTGGTTAAAAAGTATTCTTCAATTATAACGCCATTAAAGCATATTACGCCACATAAATTACGCTCAACCTATGGTACAACACTATATCAGGAAACAGGTGATATTTACCTTGTTGCAGATGTTTTAGGACATAAAGACGTTAATACAACAAGGCGTCATTATGCCGCACAAGCAGAAGAAAACAGGCGAATTGCCGCTAAATCAATTAAATTAAGAGACAAAAAAGAGGATGAATGATTTCATCCTCTTTATTCTATCTGGCTACCTAAAAAATAAGCAGCTGTTTCTGCATTTTTGTAAGCTACCTGACTTAAAGAATCGTCATTTGAAGTTACAACTACCGCACCTAAAACATCACCTGCACCTAAAATTGGCAAAATACATTGTGAATTGTATTCAGTTTGATCAAATTCAATAATAGGAATGGGCATATCTTTTGTTTTTTTATCAGTTAATATTCCCCTGCGTGAATCAATTCGTTTTTGTAGTTCTTTAGAAAGGCTTTTACCAACTAAATCTTTTTTACCTTTTCCTGCCGCTGCAACTACGATGTCTTTATCGGTAATAACCGTTGTATGACCTAATGTGTGATGTATTGATTCAGCAAATTCTTTTGCATGCTCTTCAATATCACCCATTATTGAATATTTTCTTAAAACAACTCCCCCATCTTTATCTGTAAATATTTCAAGCGGATCGCCTTCACGAAAACGGAGAGTACGTCTTATTTCCTTAGGTATTACTACCCTACCAAGTTCATCAATTCTTCTAACTATTCCTGTGGCTTTCATATATTAAAAATTCTCCTTACTTTAAAAATTTGTATTGTTAGTATTTGTAAAACAATGTGATTTATACTGTTTTTTGCATAAAAAAAAGAATTTACTTTTTACATTTAATATGATATAATTGGCAAAACAAAAAGATAAAAGGAGAATATTATGAAAAGTGTATGTGTAATTACCGGTGGCGGAAGCGGAATGGGTCTTGCTGCTGCAAAATTTATGCCTAAAGAAAAAATAATAGTTGTTACAGGTCGCACTCTTTCTAAGCTTGAAGCAGCCGTTAAAGAATTAACCGAACTTGGTTATGAGGCTTATGCTAAAACTTGTGATACATCAAAAAGAGAGGATGTTATTGCTCTTGCTGAGTTTGCCGCAAGTCTTGGTGTAATTAAAAATGTAATTCATTCAGCAGGTCTCTCACCTGCTATGGCAAAGCCTGAACAGTTAATGCGTGTTAATGCTCTAGGTACAGTTTATGTTAACCAGGAATTTTCAAAAAGAATGAATGAAGGCGGTGTTATTGTTGATATTTCATCTAATTCTGCATACATACTTCCTGATTTCCTTGCAAATAAAAAAACCTTTGCTTTAGCAGAAACAAACGAGGATCATTTCTTAAAGAAATCATTAAAACTTAGTAAAATGATTAAAGATGAATATAAATCCTCAGGTCTTGCTTATGGATTATCTAAAAAATTCGTAATATGGTATGCGTCTAAATGTGCGTTTGAATATGGCGCAAAGAATATCCGTGTTGTTTCATTAAGTCCTGGACTTATCGATACAGATATGGGCAAAATGGAAGCTGAAGAAGGTTCTATGCTTTTAAAAACAACAGCAGAAAAGCGCATGGGTTTACCAGAAGAACTTGGATATGCTATTGCTACAGTGGCAGATGAAAGAAACGGCTATTTAGCAGGTGTAGATATTCTTTGTGACGGTGGTAGTGTAAACGGAAAAAATTTTATTAAATAAATAAATTTAAAAGCGAGGTATTTTTACCTCGCTTTATTTTATGTTTTATTATTTCTTCTGTGTTTTGTATAATTAATAAAATAATTCAGACCTAAAGATGATGCGTAAAATACTGGTAATGAGATAACAAAAGCAAGAAGTGCAGATACATCATATGAGAGGGATTGTCTAAATGCCAAAAACAAAGCTGCTTCAACAGTCATCATTAAAGGCCAATGGAGTGCGTAAGTTTCAAAAGAACATTTTCCTAAAACAAGAAGCGGCTTCCAACTCAAAATTCGTTGTAAGTATTTTGTTTTTAATAGAACGATTATAAATAAACAAATACCAATACCACGAATAAGCGTACCTGATACGCCTGGTATTTTTAAAAGTAAAGAATATAATGGCGTTGAAAACATTGGGCAGCAGGATAGATATATACCAAGTATTAAACAGACTACAATATAAACCTTACTATCTAAAAATTTATTATAATATTTGCTTAGTATAGTTTCATTGGTGTTATACTCTAAATCGGCAACAAGCAGACCAATCATAAATATTGTATAATGAATATCTAAAGAGCGATTTATAACAAAACAAATAAGTGGCGCAGCAATGCCAATAAGAATATATAAAATTCTTCTCCAACGTAAGTTTTGTAGAATTGTTGAAGCAAACAAAACCAATATATATCCTATAAATTCATATTTTATTGTCCAGAAAGGACCAATATAGTCGCTATCAATAATAAAAGGTTTAATAAAAATATTATTAATAAGCGAAGGTATCGTAGGATCAAAATTACAATATCTGCTTATATGATCTAAATCTGCTTGTGGATCTGTAATTAATAGATGCTTTTGCAAATTACATATCATTGTAATATATGTAAAAAGAGTTGCAATCAAAACAATCGGAAGTAATCTTGTGTATCTTAAAAATGATTTTCTAAACAATTCTTTAGTCGAAAGTTTTGGTTTAGTAAACGTACTCATTCCTACAAGAAAACCTGTCAAAGCCATAAAATACACAACAGCAATGTTTCCATTTATTGTTACACTTAAAGGAGTTGTTGCAAAAATGCTTAAAAAATTATTCGCATTTTCTGCTGCAGCTTTTGTCATCATTTGTGGATAGTATACAGAACAAAAATGACATAGAATAACATTGAATGCCATTAAAGCCCGCATGCCCTCAAGGAAATGTAATTTTTTATTTTTATAAAACGCTTTATCCATAAAAATACCTTTATCCTATGTTTATTATCTATTTCATTAACGAAAATGCACCATAAATATTTAACGAAACAGCAAAAATACAAATAAAAGTTAAAACAATTATGCCCCATTTATTTATATTTTTACCCATAATGTATAATGCCAGATAAGGAATTAAATCAATAAAGTATCTTGCGCCAAATTGAAAACCACCTAATGTACGATGCATACATGTTGCAAAAATAAATGTAATAACTGCAAACAGCCACATTAAATCGTATGTTTTTAAATTTTTGATAATTGCTTTGATATTGTAATAAAAAAATACTGCAATTATCGGGTTAAATATATAAAAAATATTTGCAGAAAACTTATTTATATTTAGTTTAAATTCCGGTTCAAATTCAAAAGGAAGTTTAAATGCTTGTTTTAAGTTTGGAATAAGATATGAAAGATTAAACTGCCCTTCTTCAACACTTGTAAATTCAGGTAAATAATTGTGTCCAAATTCAAAAGGATTATCAAACCTAATAACATTATAAAACATAAGTGAAAATGCTACTAAAGCCGGTGCTATAAGATATGGTATAAAAAACTTAAAATAAATAATTTTTTCTTTTATGTTTTTTTCCGAACTATTTGATATGTTTTTTTTATAAAGTTCATAAAGTAAAAAAGGAATAAATATTACAGTAAAAGGACGGCAACCTACAGCAAGAGAGGCACAAAAAAGTGATATTCCATTAAGAATTTTTTTATCAGATTTTATAAATAAAACAGCAAGTGAGCATAACATAAACGATAAGCACTGTGCTTCATGCCATACTCCGCCAAAGGCAACAAGAGAAATTATATTTGTTCCTAAAGACGCCAATAAACCAAGTATTACAGATAGAAATAAGTTATATTTTTTATAAAATAAAACTGTTAAGGCAATACAACTGATTAATGTATAAATATACAGCATTAACTGGTTAGGCGTGTTATTACCAAATATAAATGTTAAAAAATATTCAATTATAGATGGTACGGGTGGAAAACTAACATAATATTTGCCTTCATAAATGGCAAGTTCAAGATATTTAATTGATTCAGGATTATCGTTTAAATATGTCCTGCCTTCACGCCATGCTAAAGCTTGGCGGGTATAACTATCATAAACATTATGTTCAAGGATATTTAAATCAAAAACAATTGCAGAACATAATAATATAATTACACACAGTGTTGCCGAAATTAAAACAGCATAAAAATTATCCTTGGATTTCAACATCAGATGTACCTATTGGGCGAACAGAAAGTTCGTTACATGCACCTTTGCCAAATATTTTTTCCATTTCAGAAATATAATAATTTTGTATTTTTTTAGGAACAAACGCAAGAATTGTTCCGCCAAATCCACCGCCATGAACCCTACATGCACCTTCCCCATCAAGTAATTTTTGTGAAAGCGCAAGGGCAAGTGTCATTGCTTGTTGACAGCTTCCGGTTGCATGAGTGTTTTGTAAAAGTTTCCAACTTGATTCACCAGAGTCTGATATAGCATTAAAAAATTGTTTTAAATTCTTATTTTTAATTGCTTCAACAGCCTGTAAAACACGTTTGTTTTCATCAAAAAAGTGAATTGCACGCATAACTGCACGATCGGAAACACATTCACGAAGATTCATTAAACTGCTGTAAAATACATTTTCATTTACATCGCGCAAATATTCTTTGCCAAAGTATTTAGCAACTGCTTTCATTTCTTCTGTGATTGCAGCATATTCCTGTGTAAGATCGGCATGATCAGCATGAACATCCGTAATTATTATAGAATATCCTTCTTTATTAAAATCAAAATCTATACCTTCAATTATTGGATTTGTTGGGTCAGCAAAATCAATAAATACAAGTTTTCCTAAAGCGCATGCTGTTTGATCCATTAATCCGCAAGGTTTACCAAAATAATTGTTTTCGGCCCATTGGCTTGTTTTAGCACCTTCAACATTATCAAGTTTGCCATCATTATACAAGAAATTAAAAATAGTATAAATAAGTACTTCAATAGCAGCAGAAGATGAAAGACCGCTACCACGAAATACATCGCTTTGAACATAAGCCTTAAAACCACCTATATTATAGCCAAGGTCTTCTTTCATATGATATGCAATACCACGGATAAGAGAAGTTGTTGTACCCCGTTCTTTTGTATTTAATGTAAGGTCATCAAGATCAATTATATTCATATCTTTATAACCTTCAGAAGCAAAATACACATTATTATCATCTGTTTTTATAACAGCGGCAACAGCATCAAGATTTATACCTGCGGCCATTACGCATCCATGGTTGTGGTCAGTATGATTTCCTATTATTTCACTTCTGCCTGATGTTGAAAAAAAGCCTGAAGGTTCTTGACCAAAAAGTTCTATAAATTTATTTTGAATTTTTTCATAACGGTCAAGTTGAAATTTAGCGTTTTCTCCATATATTTTTTTTAAGTTTTGTGTGTTTTTGATGTCTTTGATTAATCCCATAATTTTAAAAAATATCCTTTTAATTATTTTAAAAAAAGTATATCATATTATTAATAAAAGTTCAACTAATTTTATATTTAATTGACAAAATAATATATTTATTCTATTATATATACATATAATTATTTGGAGGATTTTAATATGCGCGATATTAAAGAACTTATTGAAATTTGCACACAATTTGCAGTAAAAAAAGGTCTTTGCTATAAGGTTGATATGTCTTTAATCAGAAACAGACTTATGTCTCTTTTTAATGTTACATCAATTTTTGAAGATTCTGTAGAAATTCCGGAATCCATTATTCCTGTTTTGGAAGAAATGGTTGATTATGCTGCAGAAAAAGGTATGTTAGAAATGAATACTGCTGCTTATCGCGCAATGTTTGATACAAAAATTTGTGGATGTATGCTTATGATGCAGTCACAGGCACAAGAAATCTTCAAAAATCTTTATGAAGAATCACCTGAAAAAGCAACAAATTGGTTTTATGATTTATGTAGGGATATTAACTATATTCGCACAGCAGATGTGGCTAAAAACATTAAGTATGACTATGAATCGTCATACGGCACAATGGAAATAACAATTAACCTTACCAAACCTGAAAAAGATCCTAAAGAAATTGAAAAACAAAAGTCCATGCCGCAAACTAATTATCCAAAGTGCATGCTTTGTCTTGAAAATGTTGGATACCAAGGCAGGCTTGGATATCCTTCACATGAAACTTTAAGAACTATTCCTATTGAACTTGATAATGAAACATGGAATTTTCAGTATAGCCCATATGTATATTACGATGAACACTGCATTGTTTTTTGTTCAGAGCATACACCTATGACTATGAATAAAAGAAAATTTGTTCGTTTATTTGATTTTATAAAAAAATTCCCCCATTATTTTATTGGCTCTAATACACAACTTCCTGTTGTTGGCGGATCAATATTAACACATGAGCATTTTCAAGGTGGAAGGCATATTATGCCGATGGAAAAAGCAGAAGATCTTTATGTTTTTGACTGTAAAGAAAATGGCGTTAAAGCATCAATTGTTAATTGGCCAATGACATGTATTCGCCTTTCAAGCCAAGATTGTGATAAGGTTATAAAAGTAGCGACTAATATTCTTGAAACATGGCAAAATTATTCAGATGAATCACTTAATATTTTTGCTTATACCGATGGAATTGAGCATAACACGATTACGCCTATTGCAAGAATTAACTCTAATGGTCTTTATGAATGTGATATTGTTTTAAGAAATAATCTTACCACTGAAGAATTCCCGTTAGGTGTATACCACCCCCATCCCAACAAACACAATATTAAAAAAGAAAATATTGGTCTTATTGAAGTAATGGGATTGTTTATTCTTCCCGGCAGATTAAAAACTGAACTTGATGATATAGCAAACATATGGATTAATAAACAAGAACTTGATAAAACAAGCGTTCATTATAATTGGTTTAATTCATTTAAAGATAATTATAAGCCCGATGATTTTAATGATGCCATAAAATATATTTACAATATTGTTGGCGAAGTTTGCGAAAATGTTTTAAGAGATGCAGGTGTTTTTAAGGAAGACGAAGAAGGAAAAGAAGGCTTAAAAAAATTCCTTGTTGCTTGTGGCTTTGAGGTTTAATAATGGATATATTGTTTTTAATAACTTCTTTTATTTTTGCTTTAATAGTGCCAATAATTAACTACAGTTTATTAGGTTTAAAAGGTATAATTTATTCTGTAATTTTAATTCTTTTTATATTATTTGTTCTTGCTTATTCAATTTTATCAATATTTAAATTTAAAATTGCGCGAATTGATTATTTATTATCTAAAAAAATTGTATCATGGAATGCAAAAACAGATAACATTAAACCACAAAAAACACCTTTTTATATAGCACTTTTTATCGGAATTGTATTCGGCATTGTTTTTTCAATAAATTCTTTTAATATTATTTCTAATATATTGTTATCCTTATCAATTGCATTTGCATGTTTAGGTTGGTGGCTTATGGGAATTAAGCGCCTTGAAGAAAAATACAAAAATATTGATAGTTTTGTTCTTTCTCATGTGGGTTTAATATTAGGTAGAAAATCAACTGTATTTAATGGATATTCTAATGGAATACTTAGTGTAAAAAACGATAATAAAAAATTAGTTATAAACATCTTACAAAGAAAAAAAGAACATTCAATAGTTATTGATATTCCTGAAGATAAAATTGCAACGGTCGATGCATTTATATTGGATTTGAACGAATTTTTAAACGGTTAATATAATGAAAAATAAAAAACAAAAACTAAATACTGCATATCAGAATCATCTTGATATTTTAAAGGCAATAGGAATTGTTTTATTAGCATTACCAATATTATCGATAATAGTTATTTACTATATGCTTCAAGCCGATATGTACACAGAAATGATATATTATATTTTTGTTGTTGCAGTTTTTGGTTTACTTGGTGGTATAATTATAAGTGTTATTGCCTCAATAAAACAAAATATTGCAGATAGTATAAACGAAAATTTATATGCCATCTGGAAATACAAACCCGAAACCATATATAATTTTTATCGTAAAATGTGTCGTAGGCAAAGTAAAACTTCTTTTTGGAATTTTACATTATGTTCACTAATAATTTTAATTATTAGCGTAATAATGATTTTAAATATTGCATCACATTATCTTGGGATTGTGTTTTTATTTATTTCAATAATTCTTCTTATATGCGGAATTTATACTCTACCCTATGTTCAGTATTTATTATTAAAATTCAGAACTAAAATTTTTGGTGATGCTAAAGAAATTATTTTTTCAAGAAGTGGTATTTGGTACTGTGGCAAAGTATGTTTCTTTGGTGATAACGGTATAACTTATCATCGTGTAGAACGCAAAGAAATTTACGGTCAGGACGCAATTATATTTTATTATACAAAAACCCGTGGTTTTCAACAAACTGCAAAAGAATTAATCATTCCTGTTGCGCCTAAAATGGCTTATGCTGCTGATGACCTTGTTGCAGAATTTAATAGAAGCGATCTTTTAACTAAAGAATAAAAATAAAGCCAAGGATACACCTTTGGCTTTATAATGTTTATATATAAATTACAATATTTTTAATTTTACGAGAGGATACATTTATGTTTAAACGATTGATAAAATGTATAAAAGAATATAAACTTCCTACTATATTAACATTTGTGTTTATTATATTAGAAGTTGCTATTGAAGTTTTTATTCCTTTTATTACAGTTGAGATAATAGATAATATAGAAAAAAGCGCCCCATTAAACAGCGTTATAAAAGCGTGTGTTGTGCTTGCTGTAATGGCATGTATTTCCCTTTGCTGTGGTGGTATTGCAGGTTTTACAAGCGCTAAAGCGTCAGGTGGATTTGCTAAAAATTTAAGAAAAGAAGTTTTTAGCAAAATCCAAACATTTTCCTTTTCGAATATAGATAAATTTTCGTCATCATCACTAGTTACAAGACTTACTACTGATATTGGCAATGTTCAAATGGCTTATATGATGCTTATTCGTATTGCAGTTCGTGCTCCTCTAATGCTTATTTGCGCTATTATCATGGCATCTATTATGGGTGGTAAACTTGCATTAACTTTTGTTGTAATTGTTCCCCTTTTGGCCTTTGGATTACTTATTATTGGTAACAAAGCAATGCCTGCATTCAGAAGTGTTTTTAAAAAATACGATAAATTAAATGAATCTATTGAAGAAAATGTTCGCGGGATGCGTGTTGTTAAAGGTTATTCAAGAGAAGAATTTGAGAACAAAAAGTTTGATATTGCATCAAATGAAATTTGCAAAGATTTTACCCGCGCGGAAAGAATGGTTGCATTAAACACACCTTTAATGCAGATTTGTTTATATTTTAATATGATATTCGTTTTGATAGTAGGTTCAATGCTTATTGTTCAAAGCGGAGGTGAAGTTGTTAAAATTGGTCATATATCTGCTATGCTTACATACGGTATGCAAATTTTAATGCAACTTATGATGCTTTCAATGATATACGTAATTTTAACTATGTCTGCTGAATCAATTAAAAGAATTGACGAGGTTTTAGTTGAAACGCCAAATATTAAAGAACCAGACTCCCCCATTTTTGATATAAAAAATGGATCTGTTGAATTTAAGAACGTATTTTTTAAATATTCCGATAAAGCAAAGAAATATGCACTTTCAAACATAAATTTATCAATAAAATCAGGTGAAACTGTTGGAATAATCGGTGGTACAGGTTCAAGTAAATCATCATTGATACAGCTGATTTCAAGGCTTTATGATACAACTGAAGGAGAAGTTTTAGTTGGTGGAGTAAACGTTAAAGATTATGAACTTAATGCATTAAGATCTTCCGTTGCGGTAGTTTTACAAAAAAATCTGTTGTTTTCAGGCACAATTAAAGAAAATCTTCGTTGGGGTAACAAAGATGCAACTGATGAAGAACTTGTTGAGGCTTGTAAACTTGCTTGTGCGCATGATTTTGTTATGAGTTTTCCTGATAAATACGATACTTTTATTGAACAAGGTGGTTCTAATGTTTCAGGCGGTCAAAAACAAAGACTTTGTATTGCAAGGGCTTTGTTAAAAAAACCTAAAATATTAATTTTAGATGATTCTACCAGCGCAGTTGACACTAAAACAGATGCAATGATAAGGAAAAGTTTTAAAACATATATACCTGAAACTACAAAAATAATAATTGCACAGCGTGTTGCTTCCGTTATGGATGCAGATAAGATTATTGTTATGAATAATGGTGAAATTTCTGCTATTGGTAAACACGAAGAACTTCTTAAAAACTCAGAAATTTATAGAGAAGTTTATACCCAACAGATTGGGGGTGCTATTAATGAATAAAAAGAATAATGGCGGATTTAAGGATGTTTTCAGAATTATAAAACTCTTAAGAAGTTTTTATCCTATACTTCTTCCCTTAACGGTTATTTGTATTATTTTTTCAGCAATTGTATCTTCTATACCTGCACTTTTTATTCAAAAGATTATTGAAAAAATTCAAGTTTGGCAGCCTACACAAGATTGGGCAAGCGCTTCAAAGGAAATTATCCCTCTTGTTTGTATTTTAATTATCTTATATATTTTAGCATTTGCTTCAATTTTAACCCACACACAGTTGATGGCATATATAACTCACGGATTTTTGGCAAAAATGCGTAAAATGATGTTTAGCGGTATGCAAAAGTTACCTATTAAGTACTTTGATACCAATAAACATGGCGATATTATGAGCCATTATACCAACGACCTTGATACTTTAAGACAACTTGTTTCACAGGCGTTACCTGCTTTAATTCAATCGTTTGTGATTGTTGTAAGCGTTCTTTCAATAATGCTTTATTTCAGTATTTGGATGACTCTTGTTGTTCTTGTTGGTGTTTGCTTTATGCTTATTGTTTCAAAAACAGTTGGTGGTGGTTCAGCAAAGTACTTTATAAGGCAGCAAAAAGCTATGGGTAAAACTGAAGGTTTTATTCAAGAAATGATGAATGGTCAGAAGGTTATTAAGGTTTTCTGCCACGAAAATGAGTGTCAACAAGATTTTGATAAGATAAATAACGAACTTTACGAAGATAGTTATCGCGCACACGCTTATGCAAATATGTTAGGTCCTATTATTATGAACATAGGCAATATTTTATATGTTATTATGGCACTTGTTGGTGGAATATTTTTATTATCAAATGCCGATAACATTAGTTTATCAGGAATGGCGTTTAGTATAAGTATTGTTGTTCCATTCCTTAATATGACTAAGCAATTCACAGGTAATATAAACAATGTTTCACAACAGATTAATGCTATTGTTATGGCGATGGCAGGTGCCAAACGCGTTTTTGCTTTAATTGATCAGGAGCCGGAAGCAGATGATGGTTATGTTACCTTAGTTAATGCTAATATTCTTGATGATGGTACTATTGTAGAAACAAGCACACATACGGGCATTTGGGCGTGGAAACACCCTCATCATGACGGAACACTCACCTACACCTTACTTCAGGGCGATGTTCGCTTAAATGAGGTTGATTTTGGCTACAATGAAGAAAAACAAGTTCTTCATAATGTCAGTGTATATGCTAAACCTGGTCAAAAGGTGGCTTTTGTTGGTGCAACAGGCGCCGGCAAAACTACTATAACTAATCTTATAAATCGTTTTTACGATATTGCTGACGGTAAAATTCGTTATGACGGTATAAATATCAATAAAATCAAAAAAAGCGATTTAAGGCGTTCTTTAGGGATTGTATTACAGGATACTAATCTGTTTACTGGCACCGTTATGGAAAATATTCGTTATGGTAATCTTAACGCAACAGATCAACAGTGTATTAACGCTGCAAAACTTTCGGGCGCTGATGATTTTATTACAAGATTGCCTGAAGGATATAATACGTTGTTAACTAACAATGGCTCAAATTTATCGCAAGGTCAAAGACAGTTAATTGCTATTGCTCGTGCTGCAGTTGCAGATCCCCCTGTTATGATTCTTGATGAAGCAACATCATCAATTGATACAAGAACTGAAGCTATTGTTCAAAAAGGTATGGATATGCTTATGGAAGGCAGAACAGTATTTGTTATTGCCCACAGATTATCCACAGTTATGAATTCTGATGTTATAATGGTTCTTGATAACGGCAGAATTATCGAACGCGGAACACACAATGAACTTATTGAGCAAAAAGGTACATATTATCAATTATATACCGGCGCATTTGAACTTGAATAAAAAAATAAACACTTTGCATTTAGCAAGGTGTTTTTTTAATAAAAAAAACGGGTTAAATTAACCCGTTATTTTTATTTATGCTGTTATTTGTTCTTTAAAAACAAATTCAGGTTTGGCTTTATCTGTAACAGTTTTTTCAGTAATAACACATTTTTCAAGGTTTTCTAATGATGGAATATCATACATTATATTCATCATTATGCCTTCAATAACAGATCTTAATCCACGAGCACCTGTTTTTAATTCAATAGCCTTTTTAGCAATTGCAATTAAAGCTTCATCAGTAAATTCAAGATCTACATTATCCATCTTAATCAAAGCCGCATACTGCTTTGTTAAAGCATTCTTTGGCGTTTTAAGAATATCAACAAGCATATTCTCGTTAAGATTTTCTAATGTAACTGTCATAGCAAGTCTACCGATTAATTCAGGAATTAATCCAAACTTTTGCAAATCTTGCGGCGTTACAGATTCAAATATCTTACCTAAATCATCTGTTGTGGCTACAACATTAATTTCAGAGCCAAATCCAACAGTTTTTTTGCCAACTCTGCGTTGAATAATCTTATCAAGACCATCAAATGCACCACCGCAAATAAATAAAATATTTGTTGTGTCAATTTGTATAAAATCCTGATGAGGATGTTTTCTTCCGCCGTTTGGTGGAACATTGGAAAGCGTACCTTCAAGAATTTTTAATAAAGACTGCTGAACGCCTTCGCCGGAAACATCTCTTGTTAAAGATGGGTTTTCACTTCTGCGGGCAATTTTATCAATTTCATCAATATAAATAATACCGCGTTCTGCTTTTGTAACATCATAATCCGCAGCTTGAATAAGGCGGAGAAGAATATTTTCAACATCGTCGCCTACATAGCCTGCTTCTGTAATGGTTGTTGCATCTGCAATGGCAAAAGGAACATCAAGAATTTTAGCAAGAGTTTGCGCCAAATATGTTTTTCCTGTACCGGTTGGTCCAATAAGAAGAATATTGCTTTTTTGAATATCAATATCGGGTTTTTCGCCACTTTTTAATGCATTAATGCGTTTATAATGATTATAAACTCCAACTGAAAGTGCGATTTTTGCATTATCCTGACCAATTACATACTGATCAAGAATCTGTTTAATTTCCTGTGGTTTTAAAAGATCAAGCTTTTCTTGTGAAAATCCTGTAGTTCCTTCATTTTCAAGGGACTCAACACAATCTTGAACGCATTCTTCACAAATAAAAACTCCGGGAGGACCTGAAACAAAAGAAAGCCCTGCCTGCGCTGTTCTACCACAAAAAACGCATCTAATTTCTTCCATAAATTCTCCTTACTGTCTTTTTGAATATATGGCATCAATTATACCATATTCAAGTGCTTCCTGGGCATCCATAAAATGATCACGATCACAATCTGCTTCAATTTGTTTAAAATCTTTGCCTGTATTATCGGCAAGAATTTTATTAAGTTTGTTTTTACATTTTAAAAGTTGTTCAGCATGAATAAGGACATCTGTTGTCTGTCCTTTTGCCCCACCTAATGCCTGATGAATCATTATTTCACTGTTAGGCAAAGCAATACGCTTACCTTTTGCACCAGAAGAAAGCAATACAGCTGCCATAGATGCTGCCATACCAACGCAAATTGTTGAAACTTGAGGCTTAATATATTGAATTGTATCATAAATAGCCATTCCGGCAGTTACAGAACCACCGGGGCTATTGATATAAAGCATAATATCTTTATCCATATCTTCTGCTTCAAGAAATAAAAGTTGTGCTACTATGCAATTTGCCATTTCATCATTGATTTCACCGCTTAAA
The DNA here is from genome assembly GCA_015069575.1 of Clostridiales bacterium. Taxonomy (GTDB): domain Bacteria; phylum Bacillota; class Clostridia; order Christensenellales; family QALW01; genus UMGS1322. Next base: position 121,196 of record SVIH01000001.1, on the reverse strand, counting down.
AATATTATGCGGTCTTTAAGCAAACGGGAATAAATATCATAGGATCTTTCCCCTCTGCCATCTTGTTCAATAACATATGGAATTACAGGCATTGTTTTTCCTCCAATTAAGCTTCTTCAGCTTTTTTTTGTTGTCTTTTTTGCAGTAGATTTTTTTGCAGAAGTCTCGCCATCTGCTTTTTTAGTTGTTGTTTTTTTAGTTGCAGGTTTTTTGGTTGCTGTTTCATTATCTGCTTTTTCGGCTGTTTTCTTTGTTGATTTTTTTGCAGCTTTTTTAGCAGGATTCTTTTCTTTTAAAAGAGCGATTGTTTTATTCATTACAGCCATTTCTTTAAAGTATTCTTTTTGATCTGCTGAAATATTTTTAATAAATTCATCTGCATTTGTACCATAATTTTCAGCATACTTTGAAATTTCTACATTAATATCTTCTTCTGATGCCTCAATTTTTTCTGCTTTAATAATTTCTGCAAGAGTAAGTCTGATCTGAACGGTCTTCTTTGCACCATCACGATACATATCACGCATCTGTGCCATAGTCATACCTGTGTACTTAATATAGTCCTCAAGTTTAAGACCTTGATAGCTCATACGCATTTCCATATCACGAAGCTGTGCATCAATTTGCTGTTCGATCATGCAATCAGGAATATCGATTGTTGAATTTTCAGCAATTGATTCAATCATTTTGTTTTCCATTTCAGTTTCAGCCTGATTCTTTTTGCGTTCTGTAAGTTTTGCTTTAATATCAGCTTTATATTCATCTAAAGTATCAAATTCTGAAACATCTTTTGCAAATTCATCGTCAAGAGCCGGAACCTGCTTTTCTTTAATAGAAAGAACCTTTACTTCAAATACAGCTTCTTTACCTTTAAGATCCTCGGCGTGATATTCATCGGGGAATTTAACATTAATTGCCTTTTCTTCACCAATATTCATGCCAACCATCTGATCTTCAAATCCGGGAATAAAGCTACCTGAACCAATTTCAAGAGTTTGATTTTCGGCTGTTCCGCCATCAAATTTAACACCATCAATTGAACCGGAATAATTAAGACCAACAGTATCGCCCATCATAACTGCGCGATCTTCAACATCAACAAAACGAGAAGCGCGATCAAGAGCATGTTTAATTTCGTGATCAACTTCATCATCGGTTACATTATACTCAACTAAATCAACCTTTATACCTTCATATTTTCCAAGTTTTACTTCAGGCATAAGTGTAACAGTTGCTTTAACCTTGATAATACCTTCATCTGTAATATCTTCAATTTCAAATTCAGGACGGTCAACAGGTTCAAGTGCAAGTTCAATAACTGCTGCTTCGTAAACGCCCGGTAAAACATCGTTAAACGCATCTTCGAAGAAAACGCCTGCGCCATAATATTGTTCTACCATTTTTCTAGGTGCTTTACCTTTGCGGAAACCGGGAATTGCATATTTTCCCTTGTTTCTTTGGAATACTGCGCTTATTGCAGCGTCCATTGCTTCTTTGCTGATCTCTAAACTGATAACAGCCTGATTTTTTTCGTTTTTAACCATGGTACTCATAAATATTTACCTCCAAGTAAATTATCAATACAATCGTGGATAATTATACCACACATGAATATTTTAAGCAACCGTAAAAGACCATTTTTTGCTAAACTTTTTTATTTTTTACTTAAAAATTGCTTTTTTATAAATATTTCTTTCAATTAATGTGGTTTAGTGATATAATATAAAAAAATTTTTGAGGTACAAACAGTATGCCGATGGATGGATTAACAATAGGCGCAATAGTATTTGAATTAAATTCAATATTATCAGGTGCCAGAGTTGATAAAATAAATCAGCCTGAAAATGATGAGGTTCATATTTTACTTCGCAATAATGGAAGAAACTATAAATTACTTTTATGCTCAAATGCTAGTTTCTCACGTTTAAATATTACTGAAATAACAAAAACAAACCCAACTACACCATCTGCTTTTTGCATGCTTTTGCGCAAACATTTAACAGGTTCAAAAATATGCAAATTTACGCAGTTAGAAAATGATAGAATTGTAATTATTACTTTTGATTGCTTTAATGATTTTAATGAATCGGTTAAAAAGAATATAATTCTCGAAATTATGGGTAAGCACAGTAATATTATTTTTACAGATGAAAGCAATAAAATTTATGATAGTATTAAACGCGTTAACTCGCTTATGAGCAGAATTCGCATTATTCAACCAGGAATTCAATATATTCTACCGCAAACACAAGATAAGTTAAATCCATTTTATGAAACACAGCTTATTTCAGGCACAGCAAAACAAATAAGTGAAAAATATATGGGAATTTCAAAACAAAGTGCCGAAGAAGTTGTATATAGATTAAATTATGATTCCAATGCTTTTAAAAATTACCTTAAATTATTCACCAATAAAGATTTTACTCCTATTATTTTAAAAAGTGATACGGGCGAACCTATTGATTTTTTTGCTGTATATCAACAAAGATTTTTAACAGTAAATCAGGTTGTTTGCCCTTCAATTTCACAAGCAATTGATGACTTTTATTTATTAAAAGATAAAATACAGCGTATTAATGAACGCTCGCATAGTTTAAAAATAAAATTAAAAAGTTTACTTGAGAAAGCAGAGAAAAAAAGAGCATTACAACTTGAAAAACAAATTGAATGTAGCGATGTTGAAAAATTTCGTATTTATGGTGAATTAATAACAGCAAACATATATAAAATCAAGAAGGGTGCAAAAGAAGTAATTGTTGAAAATTATTATGATAACAATAATGAATTAGTAATTCCGCTTGATAATACAATTAACGCAAGTTTAAATGCGCAAAAATACTTTAAACAATACAATAAATTAAAAACCGCATTAAGATTATTATCAGGTCAAATAATGGAAACAGAGAAAGAAATTGAATATTTTTCTTCACAACTTGATAATTTAACCAAATGTGAAAATGAAGATGATATTAACGAAATTAGACAAGAGTTAATTAAATTTGGCTATATAAGAACACAAAAAAGCAAGGATAAAACTGTTGAAAGTAAACCAATGCATTTTGTTTCTTCAAGTGGAATCGACATTTTTGTTGGAAAAAACAATACTCAGAATGATCGATTAACAATGAAAGAAGCATCTTCTGAAGATCTATGGTTACACACTAAAGATACACACGGTTCTCATGTAATTATAAAGTCAATTAATCCTGATAATGAAACTATTGAAGAAGCTGCATTGTTGGCAGCATATTATTCAAAAGCAAAGTATTCTTCACTTGTACCTGTAGATGCAACCAAACGAAAATTTATTAAAAAACAATCATCTTCGATGCCGGGAAAAGTTATTTATACAAATCAGACAACCTATTATGTAACCCCATCAGAAGATAAAATTAAAAATATTAAAAAACTATAAAAAGGCAACATTATGTTGCCTTTTATTCTTCACATAATTCTTTATTTTCATCTTTATCAACTGATAATTTTGAAACAGAAACCTCATATGCAATTTTATTAATTATAGAATTATCATCTAATTTTTTCTGGTATTCTCTAGATTGAAGCCTGCCTTCAATATGAATTGAATCACCTACATTTAATTGTTGGCAATATCTAGCGTTTCTTCCCCAACAAATTGACGGTATATAATCACTTTTGCCATAAGCACGATTTACAGCAATTAAAACATCCGCAATTTCTCTTGCAAAAGGTGTTACACGATAAACCGGTGTTTTGCAGATAAACCCATTAAATTCAATTTGATTTATATCATCTCCCGTTTCATCTATAGAAATTTCACGGGCAAATGTTTGCAACTGTAATTTGCTTTTATTATCAGTTATTATGTTATATGATCGCAATTGTCCCTCAATTAAATATCTTTTACCCATAATAATATCTTCGTTTAAAACAAGTCGTTCAGAAATCATTATTGGCAAAATATCACTTTGACCTGATAATCGTTTTACCTCTAATTTGAAAATATAAAAACTTTCACCAAATACTTCGTGACTAAATATTGGATTTTCCGTTGCAGTTCCGCATAAAATTATCCTATTGTTTGTTGGTTGAACCATAAATATGCCCCCGTGTTATGTAAATTATTTTCAATAATATATATGTGGAAAATTTTGAAAATATTACTATTTTATTATAATTATTTTTTGTGTTACAAGTTTGGTTTATTTGTGAAATTTAATAATATTTATTGTGATACTTTATGCTGTACCCCTTGTATATCAACAATATAATCATTATGATGTATTAGTTCACCAACCGAACAAACTGCAAACCCTCGATTTTGCAACTCTTTTAAAATTTCAGGAAGTGCATCAGGTGTATATTTTGCATTATTATGAAACAAAATTATATCACCGCTTTTTACTTTTTTTAATACACGGTTAATTAACTCTTGTTTGCCATATTCTTTCCAATCTAATGAATCAATAGACCATTGAACTGTATGCATATTAAGATTACGCATTGTTTTTATCACAGTATCAGAATAATCTCCATATGGCGCTCTGAAAACAGTTGGTTCTTTTCCGATAAGTTTATAAATTTTATTGTTAACTGATTTGATTTCATTTTCCATTTGTTTAATACTAAGTTCACTCATATGAGGGTGATTCTCAGAATGATTGCCAATTTCATACCCTCTTGAATCAATTTCTTTAACCATTTCAGGATATTTATCAACCCAAAAACCCACTAAAAAAAATGTAGCATGAACTTCATAAGAATCAAGTATATCAAGAATAGATTTAGTGTTGTCAGCGCCCCATGCTGCATCAAAACTTATTGCAACCTTTTTTTCATCTGTTTCAACGCAGTATATTGGTTTTTCTTTACCCGAATATGCAAAAACAGGCTTGTATGCATTTATGCTCATTATTTCAATTAGAATTACAGAAATAAGCATAACTATTGAAAAAATATTTAAAAATTTTTTCATAAAAACACCTCAAAAAATAATATGATAGATAAAATATGAATATTTCAAATATTTTTTATTGACAAAAATTATCCTTTTGTCTATACTATTACTATATTATTATGAAGGAGATTGTTTTATGAGCGAAATAAAAGAAAGCAGACCAATCATTAATTCTGAATTAGTTGAATCAATGACTCAAAGGCTTATTGATGAAAGAAGTCTTATGAATCTTGCTGACTTTTTTAAACTTTTTTCTGATGAATCAAGGCTTAAAATTTTATATCTTCTTACAATGAATGAAATGTGTGTTTCTGATATTGCAGCTACTCTTAATATGAATCAGTCAACAGTATCCCATCAGTTAAAAACATTACGTAACAGCCGTATAGTTAAATATCGTAGAGAAGCTAAAATTGTTTATTATTCTTTAGATGATGATCATATTGGTCAAATTCTTCTTCAAGGAATGTTACACATAAATGATTTCCAATAATTTATCTGATATATTAAAAAAACTCCCGAATGAATCGGGAGTATATATTTATTTCGATGCGAACGGAACGGTTATTTATATTGGTAAGGCAAAAAGCCTTAAGAACCGTGTACGTTCGTATTTTAGTTCTACTGAACAAAATTACAAAACTCGTGTTTTAATATCAAATATTGCGGATATAAACTATATTGTTACAGCAAACGAGCTTGAAGCACTTCTTCTTGAAAATAATTTAATAAAAAAATATAAGCCAAAGTATAATATTCTTTTAAAAGACGATAAAGGTTATCCATATTTAAGAATTAACCCTAAAGAATCATTTCCCAAACTTGAACTTGCAAGAAAAATTAAATATGACGGGGCTTTATACTTCGGACCTTATCATGGCGCAACAAGTGCAAAAATAATTCAGGATATTGCAACAGAAATTTACCCGTTAAGAACTTGTTCTTATGATATTATAAATAGAAAAAACATTAAACCTTGCTTAAAATATCATATTAACCGTTGCCCTGCCCCATGCTTAAATAAAGATATTGCTTTATATCAGAAAAATGTTAAGGGAATTATTTCGTTTTTAAAAGGAAATGATTCTGATGTTCAAGAAATATTAAAAGAAAAAATGAATAAAGCAAGTGAAAATCTTGAATTTGAAAGAGCTGCAGAAATAAGAGATAAACTTATTACTATAAACGAAATTTTAAATAAACAAAAAATTGTTTTGGATAAAAATAAGAATATTGATATTATTTCTGTTATAACAAGAGATACTTATGGTGTAATTTGTTCATTGTTTATTCGTTCAGGAAGATTAATTGGTGTAAATACAATCGAACAGGAAAATTTAACATATAATGATGAAAAACAGTTAATTTCACAATATCTTATTCAGCATTATTATGATGGTGCATATATTCCCGATGAAATAATAACGAATTATTTGCCAGATGATAAGGAAATAATAGAACAACTTTTATGCGATATAAAAGGAAAAAAAGTTAGTGTTAAATTAGCTATGCGTGGTAAAAAATATGAGCTTCTTTTAATGGCAAAACGAAACGCAAGGGAAAGATTAGAAAAATCGTATAAAAGCATTCAATATAAAGAAAGCCGCATAACAAACGGCTTAGAAAAATTAAAAAACATCTTAAATTTAAAAAATACTCCTGAGAGAATTGAATGTTTTGATATTTCACACATTCAAGGCACTGATACTGTTGCTTCAATGGTCGTTCTAACTAACGGAACGCCAGATAAAAAGGAATACAGGCGTTTTAAGGTGCATCAGGGTAATAATGACTATGCATCTATGCAAGAAGTTGTATCAAGGCGTTTTAATGATTATTTATCGCTTAAAAAAGGTTTTGATAAACCGCCTGATCTTGTTGTAATTGATGGTGGTATTGGTCAGTTAAATTCTGCTATTGATGTTTTAAAACAGTTAAATCTTAACTTTAAAATAATTGGTTTAGCAGAAAAATTGGAAGAAATTTATATTCCGCACTCCCCTGTACCTTTAATATTAGAAAGAAATGATTCTGCGCTTCAGATTTTACAAACAATTCGTGATGAAGCCCATCGTTTTGCAATAACTTATCATAAATCCTTAAGAAACAAAAGATCGATTAGTTCAACACTTGATGAGATTACGGGCATTGGTTCAAAACGAAAGAAAGCATTAATTAAAACATTTTTTACTGTTTCAAGAATTAAAGAAGCAACACTGGAAGAACTTGAAAGAGTTGAAGGAATGAATAAAAAAAGTGCACAGGCAGTTTATGAATATTATAAAAACAAAAAGGACTGATTTCAGTCCTTTTTTTATATGTATTTACTTAATTCATTAATATCTTCTTCAGTTGTTGCCCAGCTTGTTGCAAAACGAACAACAGTATGATTATCATCATATTTTTCCCAAAAACCAAATTGAACATTTTTCTTTAATTCTTCCATTTTTGCATTTTCTAAAACAATAAATTGTTGGTTTGTTGGTGAATCAATAAAAAATTTATATCCGTTATCTTTAAAAAGTTTTTTTAATTTTTCTGCCATTAAAATGGCGTGCTTACTTATTTCAAAATAAAGGTTATCTGTAAATAATGTATCAAACTGAATACCTAAAAGCCTGCCTTTTGCAATCATAGCACCGTGTTGTTTAACGGTTGTCATAAAATAGTTTGGAGCATTATTATGTGTAAAAACTACAGCCTCGCCACAAAGAGCGCCAACTTTTGTTCCGCCAATATAAAAAACATCACAAAGTTTTGCAATATCTTCTAAAGTAACATCGGTTTCATTACTCATAATTCCGTAACCAAGGCGTGCGCCATCTATAAAAAGAATCATATCGTATTTTTTACAGATTTCACTTATTTTGGTTAATTCGTCTTTTGTATAAAGAGTACCGTATTCTGTTGGATGAGATATATATACCATACCAGGAAAAACCATATGCTCATGATTATCATCAGCGTAAAAAGTTTCAACAAAATCATTTAATTCATTAGTATCAATTTTACCTTTATGGTTTGGCAGGGGTAAAACTTTATGCCCTGTATATTCAACAGCGCCTGCTTCGTGGGCATTAATGTGCCCTGTTACAGCGGATATTACACCTTGATAGTTTCTTAAACACGTTGAAATTACAACTTGGTTTGCCTGCGTTCCACCAACTAAGAAAAATACTTCCGCATCGGATTTGTTGCATGATTTTTTTATTTTTTCTTTAGCGCTATCACAATATTTATCTGTACTATATCCTGAAAGAGCTTCAAAGTTTGTTTTAATTAAATTTTCTAAAATTTTAGGATGTGCACCCTGAATATAATCACTTTGAAACGAAATCATTATTTCTCCTTTTGGATTTTCATTTTCGACAAATCCATTTCTTTATAGTTTTCTATATAATTTAAAACATCGTCAGCCTTATTAAATGATGGATACATTTTTTTACATTCAGCATTGATAAAGTTAGCATTTATTGCATCATCAAGCATTGAAAGCATTTTGTCATAAAAACCGTTAATATTAAATATAACTACGGGTTTGTTATGTCTGTTTAGTTGTTTAAGAGTAAGAATTTCATAAAATTCTTCAAATGTGCCTATGCCACCAGGGGTAACAATAAAAGCATCAGAACTATCTTCCATAATTTGTTTGCGTTGGCGCATTGTTTCAGTTCTTATAAGTTCATCACAATTAAGATATAATATTTCTTCGTTTGTAAAGAAAGTAGGAACAACACCTGTAACATAGCCATTTTGCGAGTGCACACCGCGTGCAACTGCACCCATCATACCTAATGCGCCGGCACCATAAACAAGTTTATGCCCTCTTTTAGCAATAATTCTTCCAAGTTCTTCGCCTGCATTTATAAAAGATTTATCAATTGTATTACTTGCTGCACCATAAACACAGATATTCATAAAAACTCCTTTAATTAAGAATAAATTTATCTAAAATATCAACTGTTCCACTACCCATTATCAATACAATATCATCAGGTTGTAATTGAGTTTTTAAATATGCACCACATTCTTCCATAGTAGGAATATAAATGCAGTCGTCATTATATTTTTCTATAATTTTATCAACAATCATTTTTGAATTAATTGTTGGATCAAAAGGCTCTCTATCACCATAAACATCAATCAAAACAGTCTTATCTGCATTATGGAAACAATCAACCAAACGATCAAACTGTGCTTTAGTACGGGAAAATAATGCCGGTTGATAAATTAACCATAATCGGTTTTTCTTAATATACTTTGTTGCCTCTATTGTTGCAGCAACTTCTTCAGGATGATGGCCGTAATCATTATATATCTTAGCGCCATTATATGTTCCGCGATACTCAAAACGCCTGCCTGCACCGGTATATGCTTTAATTCCTTTTACTGCTTCATCAATTGTTAAACCACAAAGTAACGCTGATATTATAGAAGCCATTGAATTTAAAACATTTACTTTACCAATAACTGATAATTCAACATGGGCGATTTTATCATTTCCTTTAAACATATCATATTGTGGAAAACCTTCATCAGAATATGTGATGTTTTCTGCATGATAATCAGCTTCTTTACTAAAACCATATGTTTTATATTTTCTGCCACATTCTTTAACCATATTTATTGTTCGCTCATCATCGAAACAGGCAACAACATAGCCATTATCGTCAACAAGTTGACAGTATTTTTTAAATGATTTTACGATGTTATCAACCGTTTTAAAATAATCAAGATGATCTGAATCAATATTTAAAACAACTGCAATATGTGGTTTTAATGTAAGATACGAATCAACATATTCACAGGCTTCGGTAATAAAAAATTCATCGTTACCTGTATATACATTACTACCAATTGTGGGTAAAACTCCGCCAATATGAATAGTAGGCTCCTTTTTAGCATGATAAAATATCTCAGAAATCATTGATGTTGTGGTTGTTTTTCCATGTGTTCCTGCAACACCAATACATTTTTGACATTTTGCCGAAATTAAACCAAGCATTTGCGCTCTATCAATACAAGGTATTCCATTGTTTTCAGCAAAGCTGCGTTCAACATTATCTTTTGGGATTGCTGCAGAATAAACAACTAATGATGCATTTTTAACATTTTCAACACTATGCCCTACTTTAGCGTCTATCCCTAAAGAAACAAGGCGTTGAAGAGCGTCAGAATCTGAACGGTCAGATCCGCTTATATTGCTAAAACCCCAATTATGTAAAATTTCCGCAAGACCGCACATACTGTGACCGCCAATTGCAATAAAATGAATGTTTTTGTTTTTATAATCGTCAAGTCTTATCATTTTAAAATCCTCTTATAAATTATTAAAATTATTATACCAAAAACAATAGAATGTTACAATAGCTTTTTATATATTATGTTTAAATTTTACTGTTTGATAATAAAAAAGACTGAAATATTTCAGTCTTTTATCTCAGGTATAAAATTATCAAAAATGTAATTATTAAAAGTATCTTTTGTTTTATTAATTTGATCTTGATTTTTATATGTCCATGCAACAGGATAAGCACCTAAAAGGAGACAATTTTTTAGAAAAAAATTATTTTTAAAGCAATGTTCATATGAAATAAACTGTGGCCTTGCAATAAAATTAAATAAAAGTGCACCTAAAAGTTTCTTTGAAAGATTTTCTTTATAAAAAGCAGATGCAAGTTGACCCCTTAAAACATCAGGTCTATTCTTTTTATACCAATTTAAAACAAAAGGATAAAAAGATTGTATAGCATATTCTCCTTTATATTGTTTAAGAATTTCATTTGCTTTAAAGCATAATCTATTACATGTATTAATATCAAGACACTTAAATTCAATTAATAATGGAACTTTTCCATTAACTTCATCAAGGCATTCCTTTAAAGTAGGAATTTTTTCGGACGTATTTTTTAAAGTAAGTTTATTAATTTCTTCTAATGTACAATCTTCAATTTTTTTATCAACACCGCACATTCTTAACAAAGTGTCATCATGAAAAACAACTACATTATCATCTTTTAATATATGAATATCATTTTCTATTGCAAAACCGTTTTTAACAGCATCTTTAAAGGATTGCAGGGAGTTTTCAGGAATAATATCATTATGCAATCCCCTATGCGCAATAAATTTATAATTATCAAAAAATGTTTTACCCTTAATGCGCGAAGGAAAAATCAAAAACAAAAATATTGTAATTAATAAAATAAAAATAATTATAGCAATCATTTTTAATCCTCAACGTCAAAATTTTCGAGCAACGACTTTTTGCCTTCGGGTTTAACATCACCATGCTTAACAAAAAGCATTGTTACAAATGATAATGCTGAAAAAATTACAGCATATGGGAATAAAACATTATAACCTAATGAGGTTTTTCCAATTAAAAGACCTGACAAAATAGGTGTGATAATCTGTGCAGCCATTGAAAATGTATAATAAAAACCTGTATATTTACCAACGTCAGCACCATTGCTCATTTCAACAACCATCGGGAATGAATTAACATTAATTGCAGCCCATCCAATACCAACAAGACCGAAAATTGCATACATAATGGGTGTTTGTTGCTTTAATAAAATAGCAATAGCGTAACAAACAGTCATTAAAGCAACTCCTAAAAGGATAGTCTTTTTTCTACCAAGTTTACTTGAAAGGAAACCTAAGGGTACAAAAGCAACAATTGCCGAAATTGTAGCAGTTAAAAGATAACCTGATGAAACACTTAAATCTGCATTCCAAACCTCGATACAGTATCTTGAAAATGCAGAGGTTACTGCGTTATAAGCCATAAACCAAAGTGCAACGGAAAGCAGTATAAACACAAGGCTAATAAATACTGGCTTTGACATTTTTTCGCCCGTTGAATTTGCTTCTTCAGGCTCATCAAGAATATTTGTTTCTTTTAAAAGCTTGTTTTCGTTAAGTGTAAACACCTGAATAAGAACGGAAATAAGCATAAATGCCGCAACTACGATAAATATAGGCAAAAACGATTGTTCAGCAGAATAAATTGATTCACCTAATTCGTTCTTTTCGCTTTTAAGCATAAACATCATTACAACAGTTGTAAAAATGCCGCCAATATAACCAACTAAATTAATAATAGCATTTGCTTTACTTCTTAAAGGCTTGGGCGTAACATCAGGCATATAAGCAACTGCGGGTGTGCGGTAAATTGACATTACAAAAAGCACAAGGAATAAAAGGATGAAGAATAACATTCTATTGCTCATTTCTGTTGCAATACCCATAAAAATAAGCAATATTACAGAACCGATAGTTCCAAACAGGATATATGGTGTGCGTTTACCTAAACGAGTACTTGTTCTATCTGAAATAGCACCAAACAGCGGAAGCATAAAAACAGAAAGAACATTATCTGCTGCCATGATAAAGCCCGTTTTATCAGGTGTAAGCCCAAATTTATATTCTAATAAATAAGGGATTACCTGATCGTAAAACTGCCAGAAAGCAAGTATTGCCATAAAAGCGAAACCAATTAATATTGTGCGTTTATAATTTAGTTTCATAAACATCTCTCCTTATGTTTATTTGTATTTTTATTTTGTGTCATTTTTAGATATAATATCATAATATAAACATTAATGTCAATGGTACAATACAATAGAATTTATTTATTGACTATTTTTTTTATTAGAGTTATAATATGAATGCATAAAAAATTATGTATATATTTATAGAGAATTGGAGAGAAGAACTATGCGTATAATTCATGCAAAAAATAAAGAAGAAATGAGTAAAATTGCTGCTCAGATTTTTATTGAGCAAGTAACAAACAAGCCTGATAGTCTTTTAGGCCTTGCAACAGGCGGAACACCCGTTGGTTTATATGATGAGCTTGGCAAAAGCGGATGTGATTTTTCACGCGTTACGAGTGTTAACCTTGATGAATATGCAGGTTTACCAGGCGAAAACGAAAACAGTTACAGATACTTTATGAATGATAATTTGTTCAGAAAAATTAATATTAAATTAGAAAATACAAACGTTCCTTGCGGAACTGCCGAAGATCTTCAGGCAGAATGCAAGCGTTACAGCGCATTACTTAATAAACTGGGCACACGTGATATTCAGCTTTTAGGTATCGGTCCTAACGGTCATATCGGCTTCTGTGAGCCCGATACAGAGCTTTTTGCTACCTGTAGTGTTGTTGATCTTACTGAATCAACTATTCAGGCAAATGCACGTTTTTATAACGATATAAGTGAAGTTCCCCGTCAGGCACTTTCAATGGGCGTTAAAGAAATTATGGACGCAAAACATATCGTTTTAATTGCCGAAGGCGCAGGCAAAAAAGAAATCCTTAAAAAAGCTTGCTTTGGCAAAATTACAACACAGGTTCCTGCATCACTTTTACAGCTTCACCCCAACGTTACCGTTATTGAAGCAACAGGATTAGAAGAAGAATAAAAATTATGCCACCCTATTGGGTGGCTTTTTAATTATTTTGGTGCAGAGACGGGAGAACCGTCCCCTTGTCTCCTGGTCCGTATATATTCGTATTTTAAATAGTTTCTTTGTGCGTATTCTTCGGCTTGAGAGTCTTTCTCAACAACCAAAGTTATATCATTAGGATATACGAACATATTCTCCGTTGGAAATTCAACTACATTTGATAATATAACAAGTTTTTTAAACTTTGGATGATAGCCAAAGGAATCAATATTCAATTTGGTAACAGTTGTTGGAATGGTGTAAGTTTCTTCTTCCTTACCTTCTGGATATGAAATCAATGTTTTTACTTCTTTATCAAAAAGCACACCGCCAATAGATATAAAATTTACATTTTCAGTATCAACAGTAATCTCTTTTAATAAACTACATCTAAAAAAAGGATTGCTGTTTATATTATTGACGTTTTTAGGGATATTTATTTGTTCTAATGAATAGCAACGGTAAAAAGGACTACCCTGAATTTCAACAAGTGATTGAGGCAACACAACTGAAACCATTTCTTTATGCTGATAAAAAGCATCTTTGAGAAGAGTTGTAACAGGAATACCATCAATTTTTTCAGGTATAACAACGCTTGTGCTTTCGTTATCAATATGCGAAATAATTCTAATTTGATTAGCTGCAATTTCATATCGATATTCATTTTCATAATTTTGTTCCCCCGTTGCTTGTTGATGACAGCTTGTTAATGAGCTTAATATAATAATCAAATTTATAATGAGAATTACAAGTTTTTTCATTATTAATCCTCCCAATTATTATATTTTACACCAGGGAAAATAAACTACAGATCCCGAAGAATTAACGATACCAATAATATCACTCTGCGCGTTACGGAAATAGTAATACTCAGCACCGTTATAACGGAATCCTGTAACTAAACCGTTCTCATCATAGGTGTACCAAATGCAATTATCGCCGGTTTTTTGCATTATAATGGCGGTGCCATTATAAATATTATATAATAGCTTTTTTTCAATGTCAATATAATTAAAAACCACCTATGTCAAGGTGGCTTTTTCGTATAATTTAAGATTATCTTTTAACCGTTGCTCGTTAGAAATTACGATGGCTTTTTTTACGTTTAAAATTGCTTTTTCTATATCGCCCATTTTATAATATGCGATTGATAAAATGTCATAAGGTGTTGCGTCCCAACAGTTCGCTTGTGTTATATAAGTTGGGGTGCGTTCTATTATATTTAGCGCATATTCAATAAAATAAGCACAGCCAAGGTAATTTTCACGGTAATATTCAAAATATGCCATATCTATCCATGGTTCTCTTAAATAAGGCGCTTCACAAATGGCATACAAATAATATTTATATGCATCTGTTAAATTATTTAATGCAGTATAGCATTTAGCAATATAACGCATTGAAGCGCATCGTTCATCTTTCCATGTAGCAGATTTTAGTAATAAATGCTTTTTTAATGTAAAAATTGCTAAATCATACTTTTTATAAAACATATATTCTCTGCCTAAATAGTGCATATTTCTATCGTTTTCAGGGTCTTCCCTAACTGCTAATTCTAAAAGCGGAAGATACTGTGCCCTTGATTTAGTATTATCGGCATAATGGTTCAATTGAACGCCGTTTACAAGCTTTATTTTTTCGTTTTTACCAACAAGAACTTCGTGAACAGGATTTTCCCATAAATACCCTTGTCTTTTATGTGCTTTATCAATATAAAAAACAACACCTTCGCTCCCATCAGGGTTAAATGACCAAGTATATCTATAGCTTAAACGAGTTACACCATTACAAAAAGCATCTTCCATCTTTTTGCGCCAACCTTTTTCAAAAACCTCGTCTAAATCAGTACAAACGCAAAGGTCAACATCATCAGGTACAAGCGATAAAGACTGATTGCGTGCTTCATCAAAACGCCAGGGCTTTATTTTTTTTTGAAAAACCTTTACCCCATATTTTTCAAGTTCTTTTACTGTATTATCCGTTGAGCCTGTATCTAAAACATAGATTTCATCGGCTTCGTTCATACTTTTAACCCATCGGGAAACAAATTTTTCTTCGTTTTTTGCAATAGCATAAACACAAACCTTAATACTAACACCCCCATTTATATGTAAATCTCCGCAAAAATGCGGAGATTTTTTTAATCGGCTAACTTTTTAACCGAAAGTGTTGCATTAGTATCTGCATTAAGGTTGAAAGTTGCTGTTAATTCTGATTCAAGAGCAAGCGAAAGCACATCGCCTTCACTAAGAGTAACAATGGTGCTTCCTGTCATCTGAACACTATCGTTTGTTGTAACACGCTGTGTTATTTCAGCACTTGGAATAGCAACGCCGTTATTTTGAACAGAAAGAGTAATATCGCCTGTATTACCAAGTGCAGCAGTACCAGAAAGCATATAGTTAACTTCATAAATGCCTGCTTCTTCAATAGTAAGAGTATTTGTTCCTGCTGTAACGTTAGATGATGGCATTACACTTGCTAACGGAATTAGCGTTGGGGTTCCCGGTGTAAGATCTAATGATTCAACACTTGTATCAAACAATCCGCCATAAGCTTCAATAATAGCTGCATCACCTGCGGGACCTGTAGGTCCTGTTGCGCCTATTTCACCGGCAATACCTTGAGGACCTGTTGGGCCTTGAATTCCTTGTAATCCTTGAGAACCTGCGGGTCCTGTTGGTCCTGTTGGACCGGTAGCTCCCGCTACACCCTGAATACCCTGTAAACCTTGGGGACCGGTAGGACCGGTAGCACCTGCTACACCCTGAATGCCCTGTAAACCTTGGGGACCGGTAGGACCGATTTCACCGGGAACACCTTGTATTCCCTGCGGGCCTGTTGGACCTGTTGCGCCTACTACACCTTGAATACCCTGTAAACCCTGTGGGCCTGTTGGACCCTGAATTCCTTGAATACCCTGAGTGCCTTGCGGACCCGTTGGACCAACAACACCTTGAATTCCTTGAACGCCTTGTGGACCCTGCGGACCCGTTGGTCCTGTTGGACCGGTTGGTCCCGTTGGGCCTGTTACATCGGGACAATCAGGTGTTGGTTTAGGGCAATGTGGAAAACAAGAACAAACATCATTACAATTCCTATTATTTGTGTGGTTTAATCCTAAATCAGATATATGCCTTTCACAATCGTTATTATATCTGTTCATAATATCCCCCTAAAAAATATTTTAGAAATAAAAATTTCCACTTATATACTATGTTTTTCAGTTTAAAGGGGTGAAAAAAACACCTGAAATAATCAGGTGCTTTTTATTTCAACAATATTTTATAAACCAAGTCGCGAACGAATTTTTTTTGTTTCGTTAACAGTTTCTTTTGATATTTTTTTAGCACATTCAATTTCGGATGATAATTTTTTTGTTTTTCCTTTTTTTATACCTTTTATCCATCTGATAATCCAATAAAAAGGTAATAAATATGGCGCTTTTTTTAATATAGGATAGGTAATTTCCATAAGATTACAAGGCAAAAACAATCTTTTTATTACATAAACAAAAGTGCTATTTATTTTTGATTTATGAACAGCAATATTATTTATTCGGCTACCATAAATACCGCCGTTAATTATAAATCTTAAAACCTCATTTGAGATTTTAATTTTTTTGCCGTCAAAACAAAAATTTGCTATATTAGTCATTTCAACTGCAAACTTATAAATCCCCGCTTTTTTTAATAAATTTACTGCACAGGAATATGTAAGTCCCATTTTATGTTCCATAACCCATATATCCATTAGCGAACGAACGCCACATCCACCATTAAGAAAATGATATGCCATATGAGCAAACATATGAAAAACGAAAAATTCATTAGTAAATTCATATTGACAACCATTTAATAATTGCGTATTTTGCCACGCATCCCTAAGCACAGTGTCTAAATTAACATTGTTTTCAAGTAAATTAAAATGCAGTTCAACATTAACACTGTTGGGTGAACAAAGTAAAATATCATGATATCCTTTTTTTATATAACTATATCCATTGATTTTTAATACTTCAACTGCCCTATCAATATCTTCAGGCTTAATTAAAATGTCAATATCGCAACTTGTACGCATATTTTCACTTGGATAATATTTGCGAATAACAGAACCTTTTAATTTTATATGTGCAATATTTTCTTTTTGAAAAATGTTACAAATTTCGTTAGTAGCATAATTAATCTGCTCATATTTAAAAACAGAAATAAATTCTTCATGTTGTAATTTAGCCTTAATTTTATCATCAATTTGTATTTTGTTAACATAAATAAAATTAGAAACTATATGGGCAAGATTATGTTTTTGTGCTAATTTACAAACGGGTAAAATATTTTCATTTGTTATTTGTTCTTTTATAGCAGAATTTTCTACCCTACAGTTAAGTGTATCTGATAAAATTGCTATTAAAATTTGTTGAAAATTATTTTTACCCATAACTTTTCCTTTCAATTATTCTTTACGCCACACCATTTTGTTTACAATGCCTGTGTATGATTGAATAATCTTTACAACTTTTGTTGAAACATTTTCTTCAATGTAACCAGGTACATCAGTACCATAATCACCATTTTTATACATTTCAACAGCAAGATCTACTGCTTGTAAAACTTGTTCTGTACTTATCGAGCCAATTATAAATACGCCTTTATCCATTGCTTCAGGACGTTCTGTGGAAGTACGAACAGAAACAGCTGGAAATTTAAAATATGCACTTTCTTCAGGAACAGTACCACTATCTGATACAACGCAAAATGCGTTTTGCTGAAGTTTATTATAATCAAAAAAACCTAAAGGTTGATTTTTTATTACTCTATTATCAAATTTAAAGTTTCGTTGCTCAATAAACTTTTGCGAACGAGGATGACAAGAATATAAAATTGGCATATCATATTTTTCGGCCATCGCATTAACTGCATTCATGAGGCTTAAGAAATTTTTCTCATTATCTATATTTTCTTCTCTGTGCGCAGAAAGAAGTATATACTTATTTTTTTCAAGATTTAATTGTGAAAGAACATCACTATTTTCAATTTCATTAATTGAATCATTTAATACTTCTGCCATTGGTGAACCTACAACAAAAGTATATTCCGGTTTTACGCCTGAATCTAATATATATCTTCGTGCATGTTCTGAGTAGCATAAATTAACATCACTGGTTACATCAACAATCCTGCGTATAACTTCTTCAGGAAGGTTTTCATCTTTACAACGATTTCCTGCTTCCATATGAAATATCGGTACTTTTAATCTTTTTGCTGAGATTACTGAAAGGCATGAATTAGTGTCTCCAAGAACTATTATAGCATCAGGTTTCACTTGTTGTATTAATTCATAGGATTTTGCAATTACATTGCCCATGGTTTGACCAAGATTTTCACCAACAACTCCGAGATAATAATCAGGTTTACGCAATCCAAGATCATTAAAAAATACTTCATTTAATTGATAATCATAATTTTGGCCTGTATGAACAAGGATATGATCAAAATACTTATCGCATTTTTTAATTATAGATGACATCTTTATAATTTCAGGACGTGTACCTAAAATTGTAATTAGCTTCAATTTGCTCATTTTTATATCTCCTTATAAATTATAATGAGGATACATTTTTTTATGTTCTTTAACCCATGAAGCAAGTTCTGCAATCATTACTTCATAATCAGGTATTAAATATCCGAATTCGTATTTTGTTCGTTTTAAAGATTTATCTGCATTTACGCCTTTAATGGCATTAATTTTAACAGAATCATTTTTAAAATAATGATTAAATAGTTTAAGTAAATCATATTTAGAAATTGAATGATCCGGAACAGTATTATATAAACCACTTGCTTTTTCTTTTGCTGCAACTTCCATTGTTTTTGCAAGCTGTAACGTTGTTTGGCCTGTCCACATAGCTTTTGTAAAGCCGTTAATTTCACCTGACTGTTGCATAAACCAATTCATTAATCCAATACCTTCAGGATTAATATCTGGGCCTACAATTGAATTTCTAAGAGTAATATTTTTATTATCATTAAGTTCGCCCAATGCTTTTGACCTATCATAAAAAGTTTCACCATCAGGCAGATCTGTTTCTGTATAATTACCACTTTTACCCGAAAATACACAATCGGTGCTCATGTGTATAATTTGTGTATCTGAATTTTTTGTAACATCTGCAAGAAAATGTGGAAAATATGAATTCAAAAAACTTGAAAGGGCTTTATTTTCTTCTGCAAACTGATTAAGAATTCCAATGCAGTTAATTACTGAATCATACTTACCATCAAGAATTAAGTTTCTGACAGAATCTATGTCCATTGCATTACCTGAAATTCCTTTTACATATCGTGGTTCTGAACGATCAAATCCAAAGACCTCATGCCCTTGTTCTTTTAAATATAATGATATAGTATGGCCTGCCATACCGTTACAACCTAAAACTAAAAATTTCATTTTTATTCCTCCATGGAAGATAGTTCGTTCTGAATATATTTTAAAGAACAAAGTGTGTTTTTAACTTCATCAATCGTAAGTAATTGAGTGTTGTTTGAGTTAAACTCAGTAAGAGTATTTCGTTCAGTATCGCCTTGATTAAAATACTTATCATAATTTAAGCCACGTTTATCACAAGGAACACGATAAAAATCACCCATATCAATTGCATTTGCACATTCTTCATTGGTTAACAGAGTTTCGTACATCTTTTCACCGTGGCGAATGCCGATAACCTTTATAGCATCCTTATTTCCACCAAAAAGTTCGCAAACGGCTTCTGCCTGGGTCTGAATTGTGCAGGCGGGTGCTTTCTGAACAAGAATATCTCCACTTTCACCGTGCTCAAAAGCAAATAAAACAAGGTCGACAGCTTCGTCTAAGGACATAATAAAGCGAGTCATTGTACCATCTGTAATTGTTATAGGCTTGCCTGCTTTAATCTGGTCAATCCAAAGAGGAATAACACTTCCTCGTGAGCACATAACGTTTCCGTAACGAGTACAGCAAATTTTAGTTTTTTTAGGGTCTACAGTTCTTGATTTTGCAACAATAACCTTTTCCATCATAGCTTTTGAAGTTCCCATAGCGTTAACCGGATATGCTGCCTTATCTGTTGAAAGACAAACAACATTTTTAACGCCCGCCTCAATAGCAGCTGTTAAAACATTTTCAGTACCTAAAACATTAGTTTTAACTGCTTCAATTGGAAAAAATTCGCATGAAGGAACCTGTTTTAATGCGGCAGCATGAAAAATATAATCAACACCATGCATAGCATTTTTTACAGATGCCAAATCACGAACATCGCCTATATAAAATTTAATTTTATCGGCAACTTCAGGCATTTTTGCCTGGAATTCGTGGCGCATATCATCCTGCTTCTTCTCATCGCGTGAAAAAATACGAATTTCTCCGATATCAGTATTTAAAAATCTATTCAATACTGCGTTTCCAAAAGAACCTGTTCCTCCTGTAATAAGTAATGTTTTGTTAGTGAATAATGACATTTTTATTTTCCTCCATTTTTATCTTGATAAATCTATTTAACTCTATTTGTTGCGCAATACAATATGGAATCAAAACTATTGCATTAACTAATACTACAATATTCCAACCATAACCAGCTTTTAATAATATATAAATTATGAAAAACTTCATAATTATACCAATGCCATAAAATATCATTTGTAATTTCATTTTTGCCATACCGCATACAATAGATGAAAGTATGCTACTATAAACAAAAGCACCACCAAACAAAGCAAAATATAATGCTGTAATATAGTTAACCTGTATGCTGTTTTTTCCCAACCATATATCCATAACTATTTGCATAATTGGTATAAATAAAAATTGAATTAAAACAGCACCTAAACCAATATGTTTTAATTTTTTATATAGATTCCATAACCACTCAAAGTTTTTTTCTTCAGTAACTTTTGTTACCATTGACCAAATTGGAGTTATAGCTAATGTTATTATGGTAGAAATCAAACTTACAAGCTTAAAATAAAAATAATATTCTGTTGTGTATTGCGGTCCGCAAAAAGATGTAATTATAAATTCATTTGTATTAATCAATAACATATAAAGTATTTGGCACACAAAAAATACTACACCAATATTCATAACAGATTTCATTCGTTCTTTTTTTATGAATTTAATATTAGGCTTGCATTTTTTTAATGAAGTATTAAAAATAATTATTCCTGCAACTGCCACGGGCAGATTAGAAAGAATCATATATGCTAAAGAAAGAAATAACAAATTATTTGAAGCTGAACCAAAATTAAATAATTTAACAAATGCTAATTGAAGTATGGTTACACATAAATGAAGAAAATTATTTACTGATGATTTTTGAAGCGCATAGAATATAGATGAAACTGTTGTTAAAAAGAATCTGATTATTATGGACATAAAAACCATAATTGTAGAAATATATAAAACTTCACTAGAAATAATGCTTGCATCTATATTGTATAGTTTTGTTAAATTTATTGATGAAAGAAAAGTAATTCCGAGCAACGAAAGAACAAGTGCAATAAAAAAACACGAACACATTCCTGAACTAATGGTTATTTTTGCGGATTCATAATCCTTATGTGCAATATCTTTAACTAATCTGTTTCTAATTCCATTACCCAATCCTAAATCAAAATTCAGGACCCACATTAGTACAGAAAGCATTGTGTACCAAACACCCAACACAGCATTATCATCAAAATATGTAATAAACGCAGGTGTAGTAAACAAAGAAACACACAATGATAAACCTTTAACTAAAAAAGCAAATCCAGTGTTTTTTAAAACTGTCGATGTGTTTTTATCTACTCTTTTAAAACGATTGATAAAAAAACTTTTTATCTTATGTAAAAGAGATATTTTATTCATTTAAATTCACCAAAATTCTTTTTAATTTATCGCAAAAAATCAAATTAAGTTCATCAACTATCAATCTTCCATCATAATTAGTGTCCATATTAATAGACATAATTGCTTCGGCAATTTTTTCAGGAGTTTGAAAATCATAAAAATGCATGTATTTTCCAACATCTGAATTTTCAATGGCAGGAATACGAATACTAACCACTCGTAATCCATTAGACATATAGGAAAGAATTTTTGAAGGAAATGATGTTGAGTTAAATGCACCGTCAGGATTCTGTGTGCTTAACCCTATATCACAATTTTGAATAAATTTAATGTATTCAATTCCTGAAAGACATCCATCATAGGATATTTTACATTTGCATTTTTTATTCAGCGTTGCTATTAGTTCTTTCATATCATTAATTTCGGATTCGTTACCAAACCCTAAAATATGAAGATAATAATTTTCAGGCAAAAATTCCGCAGCATTAGCAGAAGCAACAGCGCCACCCTTTCGCGAATCTAAAGTACCTGCATAAACAACATGAATTTGTTCTTGTTTGTTTTTATAAACAATATCTTTAACGCTTGTATATGTACCTAAGCATATTGCATATTCTTTATGGTCAACATTAACTTCTTCTTCAAGCAATTTTGTCGAAAAAATATATGCATCTGCTCTTTTAATATAATCAATTTCTTTTTTTCTAATATTTACATTTTCAGAAACATCAGCATATATTTCACATACATGAAGTACTACTTTAATGTTTTTTTTCATTCTTATTTTGTTAACTGCTCGCATCAAAGCTAACGAATGATAGACAACTAATGTATCGCCATCATCAATAATATTGTTAAGTTCGGAATCTATATTTTTTCTATTTATGTATTTTTTTAATAACTTATGAAAAATATTCCATTTCGAATAATTAGCCAATGATGCCCTATATATAATACTTATATTATCTTGTACCTTAACAATTTCGCGATCTAATTTATTGCTCATTGACTGTGCTGTAGATATTACTATACATTCACCGGAGCATTTTGCTATTGAATTAATAACATAATCCATCATTGTAACGCCAGCAGGAGAAACAGCTCTTTTATTTTGATTATCATAACATCCTAAATAAATAGTTTTAGCCATAATTTTACCTTCCAAATTACATCTAATTATAATATCTATTTATCATTGCCAGAAGAAAATATAATTTTCTGTACCAGCAGAGGTACCAAGTATCAAATATTGTCCAATTAAAAGTATTGGAATAATTAGATTTAAAAGAAGCCTTTCACGCTCTTTAAAGGAATACAAGATAGTTTCATTAAATAAAATAAATAAAATACAAATAAAATAATAAGCAACTCTAAACATGTTTGGAAAGCCCTGAGAAATGAACGATATCATTAAAGCAATACAAACAAGATTAAATTTACCTACTGATAATTTATCATTTTTCTTAACGTTAGAAAAGAAAAACAAAATAAATAGAAACATCAATATATAAAGAATAAATGTTGTTGATAAACTTGTACCTGATTCCATTGCTGTATCAACATAATCTCCAACTCTTTCCGGAAATAATGTTTCTGAAATATGATATACTATTTTATCACCCATAATAAAATTAACAATAGAAAAAAGCAAGCAAGAAATTAGAACAAGTTTGTCCTTTTTTATATAAATAAACGGCAAAGCAAGAATGAATGATAATGCTGAAACATGGAAAAGAGATCCAAGCAGAACAAACAACAGAAATCTCCATTTTTTATTTTGCATTAGAAAAACAAAAGCTATCCAAATAAAACCTAATGCCATAGCTTGACGAAGACCTGTAAACGTAAAGGAATAAAGTCTTAAGCATATAAAAAGCAAATAAGTAATAAGAACATTTCCTTTAGAATGATATGTCAAATATGAAAAACTAAAAGCAACCCAACCACCTATAACAACAAGCATAATTTGAGGGTCCTTACTAATGTATGCAAGCGCGCGTAAAAAACAATAAAAAAATGGATCGCGATAATCGTTTCTTCTGGTAATAATTTGCAAAAATGATAATTTTGATGTATTTCTAAATCCATCACAATAACGCAATGTATCAACACCTACGGAATTATCTCTGAGAGCCGCAAATAAAAATAAAACAATTCCTATAAAAATAACTTCATATTTGCGTTTTTTATCTGCATCAATTTTTAACATGTGAATAAATACAGAAATAAAACAAATTGTAATTAAAAATATAAAGTGCATAATTTATTCCTTTGCTGTATAGTGTTTTAAATATCTATTAAGCATTTCCTGTCTAGCATAAGTTTGTTTTGCTTGTTTCGATATTTCATGTTTATCGTAAGTTGAGTTAAGCATTTTAATAATGGTTGAATAAAGACAATCTATATTACCATATTCAACAAAATTACTATATTGTTTTAAAGCAATACTTTCAGGGCCTCCAGCTAAAAAGCCGACAACCGGTGTACCACAGCATAAACTTTCTGCTGTTGGCATACTAAATGTTTCTCGTTTACTTGTAATAAGAGTTATATCACTAACAGAATATATTTCAGCAAGCTTTTTTGAATCCAATATTTTACCTAATATGATACAATTGGATGGTATTTTGCTTTTTACAATATTATTTGCAGCAATAACTATCCGTACATTTTCTTTTTTTAACATTTCAGCAAGTTTTACAACAAACTTTCCACCTTTTAAGTTGTCTGATGTGGGATCAAAATTTGCAGTTATGTGAAAAATAATTTTTTCATCAGGTAAAATGCCTAATTCATTTCGAATATAATCAGACTCGGTATATGTATATACTGAAGTATCTACTCCATTATAAACTGTACCGCTTAAAAAACGAGAAAGCATAGGTGAATTTTTTGCCCTGTTTTCAAGCCATGGAGAAACAGCAATAAACTTAAATTTATCTTTATCAAAAAGCTGATAACATTTTTGCAGACTTTTAAATGTGTGTGATGATCCGTCAATAAAAGTTCCTCTGCTTTTATTATCACATTTATGGCAATATGTTTTCCATTTTTCGCATTCAAATGAATGCTCGCATCCACCTGTATACATAAATTCAGCATGTATTGTAAGTAGCGTATTAATTTTATTATTTGCCAAAAATCTTAAAAGTTTATATATATTAATATTATTTCCGTTTATGCAATGAAGATGAACAATGTCAGGCTTTTCTTTTTTTAAAATATTAATTATTCTCCGTGTCTGAATATATGCACCATCGAACTGCCGTCCACTAATTCTTCTATATAATGCAGTAATACGACTCATCCATTTGTTTGATACAGTAAATATATTTTTGTCATTTTCAAACTTGTTTTTTACAGGATATATAACCATCGAATCATATCCTGCTTCAAGTAAGCCAATATGTAAATCTCGTACAATTTTGCCTGTACTACCTTTAGCATATACAACATTTATTTGACAAATTTTCATTTTATTTCTCCTAAAAGAATTGAACGCATACGAGAACATATTATTTCAGCATTATGATCTTTATCACAAAGTTCTCGTGCTTTTTCTTGAAGATTTTGTCTGAATTCAGGATTACTTACAAGTTTTTCAATTGCATTTGGTAAATCTTCCAGGTTATTCACAGTCATTGAAACCGGCGTTATATGTGCTATAGATGCAAGGGTTTTATCACCAATAGCAAGTATACACTTTCCCCCACCGAGATAATCTGCTATTTTAGTTGAAATAGAAAGCCTTGTATACCTCATCATTCGTGGTGAAAATGATTCTATATGCACTGCAATATCAGCATCTTGAAAAAGCTGATAGAATTCATCACCTGTTACAAATCCTTTAAATTCACATGCACCTTCAATATTAAGTGCATTAATTATTTCATCGTTTGCAATAGAAGTATACACCTCTAATTTAGCCTTTTGAGTATTTCCGTTATAATTTTTTATAGTATTTCCTAGCTCGTGTAAAACTTTCCATCTTTCAAGTTCAACATTTCCAAAATAACGCAAAATAACAGGTTTATTATTATGTACTTTAAGTGGCATTTCTAAAAAACATTTATCTGCAGGTGTATAAATAGCCTCATAAGCAAGATTGAATTTTTCGCCATATTCTTTTGCAGTAAGTTCAGAACATCCAATTATAATATCTGAATATTTAGGTAATTTATCTATTTCTTTTTGCATGCGTTTATAGCGAAGTTTGCGAATATATGATGGATTTATTGTAGAGTCATTATAATGATCATCAGTAACAAACATAACAAGTTTACAATTATAACGCTCTGCAACCCATCTGATAAATTTTGCGGTTTTTTTATTACCCGGAAAAAACGCAAAAATTGTTGTTGGATTTACTTTATCAAGCCATTGTTTAAGATTGCGATTTTTCCAATGCGATATATCCCACAAAATTTCGCGCAAAAGTAATACAAAAGTTTTGCTTTTATTAAAAACTATGTTAGCGTTATATCTATCTATTTTTTTATTGTTAATATCAACAGATATTTCCCCGCCACATTTTTTAGGTAACAATCCGAAAAAACTTTTAATTAATTGTTTTTCATTAATTCTATAGTATGAACTACAGCTATCACAGTTAGGCACTTCTGGACTAAAGTATATTTGTGCAAGTTCACTCTTATTAAAATTTGCAAACAACGAATTTAAAGTTTTACCATTATTTGTATCATTACGAAAAGTTGTTCCGGTTATAATCAGAACTTTTTTTCTATCCATCATATATTACACTCTCAACTTTATTAAATTTAAATAGTTAATCCATAGATTAACGGAACAGATATAACAATAACAAGATATGATATAATTTCAAATACAAATGAATATTTGAAATAATCATTAAATCTATAGCCAACACACATCGACATACCAAGTGTTGAACTTGCCAGAGGACAACAAAGTGGTACGCCGGCAGCAATTGTTGCACCTATTGCAAATGCATATGGATTAAGCCCAAAATCAGGCGCGATTGCAAGCACAATAGGAAGAACTATTAAAAGTGCTGTAGAATTAGATATAAATTCGCTTGTAAATAACGCAAGGAAAACAATTATACAGAAAAGAACAAATGGACTTAAACTTGTTCCTATAACATTTTTAAAAATATCAGCGATTAAATCTGTTCCACCTGATATTTCCAAAGCTTTTGCTATGCCAAGGCAACCGGCAAGCCTGCCAACTATATTCCAGTTTACCGCAGAAATTGCTTTCTTTTGCGAGATACAACCTGTGATAATACATAAAAGTGCTGCTGTTGTACTTGTTACCGCCAACGGAAGCCATTCTGTAATATAAAGAACAACTGTTGCTGCAAAAATAATTGCAACAATTATCATTTTTACTTTGCTATATGATTTAACGTCAGTATTCAGCGTATAATCAATGTCATCATTTTCGCGGTTGCCCCATATTTTTTCGCCTCTCTTTTTACCAATAAAAAGACAGTAAAGAAGTCCGAGAATAAGAATAATTGAAACAACAGGCGTAAAGGAAAATGTTTTAAATGTTTGTGCACCTGCTGCTTCTAAAAGACCTTGTGCTGTCATTTGCTGTGTAGAGCCAACAAGTGTTGAAGCACCACCTATAACACAACCAAAAGCGATGGGCATAATAAGATTTTTTGCTTTAATATTTGAATTTGATGAAGAAAGCCCTAAAATTATTGGTATAAATATTGCAAGAACTGCTGAATTAGTAAGAAATGCTGATAAAATTGCTGAAACAAGATATGTACCTATAATAAGTTTTGTTTCTGAACCTTTTGAAATTTTAACTATAAATGCACCGATTGTAGCAGCAAGTCCTGTTTCAGAAATAGCAGCACCAATCACCATTACGCCAATAGTAAGTATAACTGTGCTTGATGCAAAAGATGCGAAGGCATCTTTAAAAGTACACGCTCCTGCTATAACCATAGCAACGCAACCCAATATTGCTGTTGTTGCCATGGGAAGCTTATCCCACACAAAAAGTGCGATACAAGCAATAAATATAATTAATGATATTACATCAATACCCATAATAACTCCTTAAATATTTATCTGAAAGATTTATCATCCTCAATATTTTTGTTTATAATTGCGTCAGCCTGTTCCCTTGTTATGTATCTGCGTTTAAATTTTAAAGAAGCCCAATTGCGTACAGAAGGTGGTAAAACAATCTGATAAACAAACCTGATTGCAAGCGCTTTAAAAAATTGCGGGAAGGTTGAAAGTTTATTACTAAGCATATATTTACGAACATCGCACTCTGCCTTAAAATATTTTAAGCCACCGTGGCGGCGTGCCTGATTTTCACCAAGTCTAACATAAACAAGATAGTCAGGTATATTTCTAAAAGTACAACCAGCATGTGCCATACGCGCCCAAAGATAGTAATCTTCGTGATAATGTGATGGTAAATAATTGCCTGCTTTAAGTACTGCTTCGCGCCTCATAAGCGCAGTAACATGACTTATTGGACTTGTAAAAGGAAGTCTTTTTAAGATTTCTTCGTGGGTTAAT
This sequence comes from Clostridiales bacterium, assembly GCA_015069575.1. Lineage (GTDB taxonomy): Bacteria > Bacillota > Clostridia > Christensenellales > QALW01 > UMGS1322. The sequence continues at coordinate 92,405 of SVIH01000001.1, read as the reverse complement.
TTGCGGTTAGATGCTGAAACCTTTGTAGTTGTATAAAGGTCGCCTACAAAACCAATAGTTCTTCCACCAAGAACATCGCAAGGTTCTTCTAAATAAGCGTCAAGTTGTTTTTTAAATCTGCCCGGAGCAGAAATATCATCACTATCCATAATGGCTATAAGATCATATTTGCAATTTTCAAAAGTGTTATTAAGCACCTTTCCACGACCTACGTTTTTCTCAAACTTTGTTACTGTAAAAAAATCATATTTTTGTTGATATTCATTTATAACTTCGTCTAATTCTTCAGAAATAGGTCCATCTACAACAAGGTATACTTCATTTGGAAGAAGTGATTGTGTACAAACACTATCAAGAGCAACTTTTAACTGTTCTGGATCGTCATTCTTATATGTAGACATTGCTACAGAAAATTTTGGATATTCTTTTAAACCCATAAAACACCTTATCTTTCACGTTTTTTCATTTCAGATTTATATTTTTGTAAACACTGTATTGTATAACTAAAATATGGTAAAGGATCAGCAAGTGTAAAAACAACATCTCTTCTCTTTCTGTTACCGTTAGATGTTGGTTCTTTACGGAAGCGATCTTTTGATTTTAAGAACCATAATATTGATGACTGTGTATGTATAACCCTAACACCATATTGAAGATCTTTAGGTGCCGATGTAACTTCAACACCAATAGCGTTTTCTAATATTTGTTGAACTAGAGGAAGACCTGCTTCAATACCAACTTTAAGGCTTGCAGAAATTCTACCATTAATTTCCATTACTTTAGGAATACCGTCTTTTTCACTTTCAATAAAGCAAACTGACGCATATCCTCTCCAACCCATAAGTTTAAGAAGTTTTTCTGCCTGAGCTGCAATTTCAGGCATATCAACGCTTTCAAAACGGCTGTTAGTGCCCACAACAAGCGGATACGGACGAGTCGATTTTGATATCATAGAAGATTTAACATTGCCATCATTATCAATAAATGTATATGAAACACGATGTACTTCTGCTTCGTCAATAAACTCCTGAATAACATATTCCTCAACAACCACTTTTCCGCTATTAATAAGATTCATAAGTGCTTCCTTGTTTTCTGCACGATAGAATCCTCTTGACCCCGAACCTTTACGTGGTTTTAAAGCTAATGGGAATTTTACTTTTGATAAAAATTCATCCATAGTTTCATTATCTGTTTTTGTAATAGGACAATTTATACCGTTTTCCATACATATGGTCATAGTAAGCTGCTTATCGTATGCTTTATAAAACGCTTCTTTATCTGCACAAGCAATTTTAATATATTTGCTGTATTCCTCGTTATTTTCTAAAAGTAATTCGGTTGCAGGCTCTAACATTGGAAATACAACATCATATTTACCTGAAGGAATTTCTCTATCAAGAACTTTTTTAAGTTCTGCCATATTTCCTTTAGTTTGAGGTTCAAATAATTTATGATGTGGATAACGCGATGTATAACCAATATCAAGCTTTGATTGGTTTAGGGTTGTAATTTCACAACCAAGTTTATGTAATTCACGAAGAACTACAGCAATCTGTCTACCATAACAATCAAGCACAAGCACTCTTAAGCCTTTAAAATTCATTTTTAATACTCCTTATTCCTTTGTTATAAGAGGGTTTACAACTTTATTCAATAAATATGTATATTTATTTTTACCTATTAAAAATTTTATAATATTAAAACCTGAAAAAACTAACCAACGCGGAAAATGAATAACAATTTTTGCTTTACCATTTGCAATTTCATTTTCAATACATTCTGCAGTATTTAACCGCGTAGGGTCTTTAATATTACATATTTTATTTTGAGGAATATTTTCTATCCATTCAATCATATTTTTTATGGCATTTTCAATTGAAAGAACTTCATATTCAGTTCCTTTACCGACAACATATGCAATATGAGGATATTTTAAATAATATCGCTTTTGAATATCACGCTTAATATCTTTCGAATAAACAGGCGCAAATCTAAAAATCGTATAATTTAAACTAGTATTTGCTGATATGTTTTTTAGTTCACATTCAGCAAGATATTTTGTTTTACCATATATTGTTACGGGAGATGGTATGGTTTCGTTTGTAACTATACCATCAACAAATCCATAAACATCTACTGTACTTGCGAAAAGAACAGGTATATGATGTTTTGCAGCAATATTAAAAATATTTTTTGAACAATTAACATTTATGTCAAAGTATCTATTATAAGATAGATCCTTTTCGCCTGATGTATGTGCCAGTGCTGCAAGATGAATTACTCTGTCAATTTTATAATTATCAAAAACATTTGCAAGTTTTTCAAAATCATATAATTCGCATACTATTTGTATAAAATTTTCATTTGTAAAATTGCACTTTTTTCTATCAATTCCAATAATGCTATATCCTTTATTTAAAAGCTCTATTGATAATGAACTACCTATCATGCCTGCGCAACCTGTTATTAAAACAGTCATTTTATTTGGCATATATTACTCCTTTGAATATACTTTTTACATAATAACTTTTTCAGCAAGTTCGCCAAACGTTGTAATTTCAAAATCTCTTTTTAGAAGCATTTCAATAAGTTCTTCCATTCTTGATTCTTGTTTGCCTAATCCTCTTCGTGCACGGATATTAGACAGTAAGCCAATACCTTCAACTTTAGGCATCGGAACCCTTGAAAGTTCGAACGGATGAATATAAAGGCTATATGTTTGTGAGTTATTAAGATATTTAGTTAAAAGAGGTTTCATAAGAAGATGCCAAGGAAGCAACCTAATCCAACCACCACCGGAAACAGCAATGTTTTTGCCTAAAAATTCCTGTGTGCTTAAAGCAAATTCAACCATATTATCTTTAACATAAACGCCTTGCATTTTTGGTTCAAAATCACCAAGATCAAGTTCGCCATAAAGCGGATGACCTTTAACATCCATTTTACTTGAACTATATTTGAATCCAACATTTTTTACGATTTCATATCTTTCATTATCAATGCCGTAACAAGGTGCACGATAACCGATAACTTCTTTGCCACAAATATCCTCAAGACATGCCTTTGCGTCAATTAGTTCTTTCTCAAAATCATTTAATGAAAGTTCAACGGGGCGTGTATGATTTTTTCCGTGACAAGCAATTTCATGTCCACAAGAAACTGCATACTTTATTGTATCTTTTACTTCTTCAGCAACACTGCTAAGAACAAAAAAGGTTGTTTTTAAACCTGATTCGTTTAAAATATCTACATAATTTTTAAAACCATCAAGCATGCTATAGGAAGTATCTGCTTTACCAATCAAATAATATAATTGATGCCAATCTTCAACATCCATGGAAAGAACTGCATATTTATTTGAATTATTCATCATATTTTTTACTCTTTCTCTATCTTTTGTTTGTTTAATTCTCCTGTACCGCCTTCAACAACGCCATCTGATTTTAAAACGCTAATAATTGTGCCAACAAAACATCTGCAATCCATAATAAATCCTTTAAATTTACCAGCATTTAATGCAGCTGCATATTCGCCATCAAACCTTGCTTTCACATCTATTTCAAGTTCATCTCGACCGTTAATCTGAGCCCATCCTGTAATTCCTGGTTTAACATCATTTGCACCGTACTTTTCCCGTTCGGCAACAAGATCATCTTGTGACCATAATGCAGGTCTTGGACCAACAATTGATAATTTTGATAAAAACACCTGATAAATTTGCGGAAGTTCATCAAGACTTGTCTTTCTTATAAAACGACCAACACGGGTTATGTACTGGTTAGGATTTTCAAGAAGATGTGTTGGTGTATCGTGTGGCGTTGACATTTTCATACTGCGGAATTTCCAAATCATAAAATATGTAATTTCGCCATTTTTCTTTTGTCCAACACGCTTTTGTTTAAATAAAACAGGACCGGGATCATCAATCTTTATGGCAAGTGCAACAATAAACATTGGAAGTGCCAAAAGAATAATTGCAATACTTGACAAAAAAAGATCAATTAATCTTTTTATAAGTTTTTTATACATTTTATAAAATCTCCTAAATATAAAATTTTACATAAAATTTTTAAATATTTCTCCACATTCTATTTTGCTGCGTTCAGGAATTGAACAATATCCATCTACTGTTGCATTACAGTCAATATGAACACCATCAGAACATGTGCACGCATGATTTATAACCGCCCCTGCAGAAATAATACATCCCGTCCCAATAACGCAACAACTATGTATCACAGACATCGGTTCAATAATACATCCATCCATAATCTGTGCTGATGGGGATATATATGCCTTAGGAGAAATAAGTGAAACGATTTTATACGTGTTAATTTCTTTAATTTTTTGTAATATTGAAAGCCTTATATCCGGATTACCTATAGCAACAACAATATTGTTATAGTCAAATGCAAATTTATCAAGATCACTTGTTTTACCAATAACACTAATACCATTTGGCGTTATTGTTTTATTATCATCAATAAAATCAATATTATCAAAGCACTTCATGTCAGTAGCTATTTCAAAAGCAACAACAGCATATGTGCTTGCTCCAACGATTAATAAATTATTATTCAAAAATTATCAACCTTTCCTAAATTCATTTTAAAATTATATCTGTAAAATGAGTTTAAATAAATTGCATTTTGAAGCCTTTGGACAATATTTTTTATATTATATTATATTATATATGAAAAGTCAACATTTTCTTATTTTGTACAACATATTGTCATACGTTCAAAGTATAAGTTTTTTAATAATTTTTTTAGCGAAAAATAGGTGTTTTTAATAGATTTTGTTTAAAAAAATAATGCACTCAAATTATATTCGGGTGCATTATTTTTAAATCGACAAATTATGATATAATTCATCTTTTTTTATATTTTTATTTCCTAATAAAAAATTTTTTTAATTAAAAATTAATTAATAAATTTGATAAATAATTTTAGGATTTTTTGCATAAATATGTAAAATATTTTGTTAAATATTACATTGATTTAGTTACAACAATATCTGCGCCTGTATTTGAAACATTTTTAATTACTACATCACCAACATTAACAGGTGATTTTAATGTTATTGAATCAAGTTCCTTAACAATTTCCATCATCTTTCCTTTTGGTATTGAAGTGCTTGTTTTCACAGGGCATCTTTTATGAAGTGCACCATCAATTTTAACTGTACTTGTTATAACACGCATAGGATTTATAAGTTCATTTTTGCCGTAATCCACGCCTTTTTCACAACTATTGCCCGTTACTTTATAATCATTATTTTCATCAACTTTAAGGTGACAGCCTTTAGGACATACGATACATATAAGTTCTTTCATAATTACACCTCATTATCAATTTCAACAAGAATTTCATTTTTGGCTTTATCAAGCAAAACTTTTGGTAGAATTATATGTTCCATTTCGCCAGGAGCCATATGTTCACGCTTAAAACTTGCAATTTTTTCACCATTAGATGTTAAATTAATTTTGCTTAAACCAAATACTTTGTTAACACGGAAAAATATTTCAGCATTTTTCATATTATCTGTTAATCTTATTTTTTGTGGAACGGTATATGTAACACCTGTTCCATTTTTAAGTGTAATTATTTCACCGTTTTTCTCGCCATTCAAAACATAATCTGCAGCAGCAGCACCTGCTCGTGCGCTTTCCTGAGTAACATAATCAACTAAATCATGTACATGAACAACATTACCGCAAGCAAATACGCCCTCTAAACCGGTTTCCATATTTTCGTATACAACTGCACCACTTGTCCGCATATCCATATTAATTCCTGCGCCCTTAGTAAGTTCATTTTCAGGAATTAAACCAACAGAAAGAAGCACTGTATCACATTCAAACTCCATTTCAGTTCCTTTTATAGGTTTGCGATCTTCACCTACTTTAGCAACAATTACTTTTTCTACCCTGTTTTTTCCTTGTATATCAATAATAGTATGTGATAAATACAGTGGAATATCAAAATCGTTAAGACATTGAACAATATTTCTGTTTAAACCACCAGAATATGGCATAACTTCAACACAAGCAAGAACTTTTGCGCCCTCAAGCGTCATACGGCGTGCCATAATAAGCCCAATATCTCCGCTACCTAAAATTAAAACGCGCTTTCCAACCATAAAACCATCGATATTAAGATATTTTTGTGCAGAACCTGCTGTGTAAACGCCGGCAGGTCTATCGCCGGGAATAGCAATTGCACCGCGGGTTCTTTCTCTGCAACCCATTGCAAGAATAATTGATTTTGCTTTTAATTGCATAAAACCATCTTTTGTATTTATACATGAAACAATTTTATCATTGGAAATATCAAGAACCATAGTATCAAGCATAACTTGTACACTTGTTTCATTTAATAATTTTACAAAACGTTCAGCGTATTCAGGGCCTGTAAGTTCTTCTTTAAAATAATGTAAACCAAACCCATTATGAACGCACTGATTTAAAATTCCGCCAAGTTCTTTATCTCTTTCAATAATTAAAATGTTTTTAGCACCATTTTCAAAGGCTGAACATGCGGCACTTAAACCTGCAGGACCGCCACCGATAACAATTATATCGTACATATTATTTTTCCCCCTTTGTTTTATTTGCTAAAATATTGCTTCCGTTTTTATCTTTTAATATTTCAAGTGGTGAAATATTTAATTCGCGGGCAATAATTTCAAGAACTTTAGGTCCGCAAAAACCGCCCTGACATCTTCCCATACCTGCATTACAACGTCGTTTAACACCATCAACGGTTTTTGCAGGAATTGGTGAATGTATAGCATCAACTATTTCGCCTTCTGTAATAGTTTCGCATCTGCAAATTACCCTACCATAAAGATTATTTTCTTTAATAACAGCCTGTTTTTTTTCGTTCGATAATTCTTTAAATACAATATGCTCACGATTTAAAGTATAGTTATCTTTTTCAGTTAAATAAAGGCCTTCTTTTTCTAAAAGCATTACCGCTTCATCAGCAATAGCCGGTGCGGCAGAAAGACCAGGAGATTTTATACCTGCGAGATCAATAAAATGTTCTGATGCCACTTCAATAATAAAATCATCTCTATCGGTATTAGCGCGCATACCTGCAAAATTTCTTATAGAGTTGCGATAATTTATATCAGGAACACTTTTGGCTGCAGTTAATCTAACAAATTCAAGCTGATCTCCTGTTGTGTTAACTTTATCTTTAACATCACTGTTTGTAGCATCAGGGCCAACAATTAAGTTACCATGAACAGTTGGCGAAACAAGAACACCTTTTCCAACGCTTGATGGACACTGGAATAATGTACAGTTTGCTTTAGAACCTTCTGCCTTATCCATTAAATAATATTGACCTTTACTTGCAATAATATTAAATGTTGGTTTTGCAACCATATTATGAATTTTATCACTATAAACGCCGGCAGCATTAACAATATATTTAGCATTAATTTCTTTTCCATCAGAAATTATTTTATAATAATCATCAGTTTTCTTAATATCTTTAACTTCAAAATCAAATATAAATTTTGTTCCGTTAACTGCCGCTACTTCGGCAAAAGCAAGCGCATATTCCCAAGGATTTATTACGGAAGCGCTTGGTGCCCAAAGTGCACAAACTACATTTTCACTAACATTGGGTTCGCGTTTAAGAATTTCATCTTTTTCAAGTATTTCTAAACCAGGAACACCGTTTTTATTTCCTCTTTCATAAAGTTTTTTAACAGTTTCTCTTTCTTCTTCAGAAAAAGCAAGAACCATTGAACCAATATTTTTATATGCTACATTTAAAATTTTAGCAAGTTCTTTTGCTTGTTTAACGCCGTCAACATTAAGCCTTGCCATTATAGTATCAGGTTCAGGGTCATATCCCGCGTGAATTATTGCACTGTTTGCCCTTGTTGCACCCATTGCAACATCGTTTTCTTTTTCAAGTACACAAACATTTAAATTGTATTTTGATAATTTGTATGCTGTGGCACATCCAATAACACCGCCACCGATTATCGCTACATCGAACATAATTTTTCCTCCTTAAATAATAAAAAAGAGCAAATCAAACATAACCTCTAATATTATTAGAGATATATGCATGATTTACTCTCAATTCCCTGTAATCAAAACACTAAATTATTATAGCATTATATATGTTTTATTGCAATAGTTTTTTAACTTAAATCAAAATTAGAGCCTGAAACTGCAATAGCTCCAACATTTAATGCGCTTAAGATATCTTCTTTATCCTGAATAAGACCGCTTGCAATAATGGGAACATTTGTTAACTTAATCAACTTTGAAATAGTTTTAGTGCTGCATGCAGGTAAAACCTCAATATAATCAAGAGGTGAATTTTTAATCTGCTTAATTAAGTTATTTAACGCAAGAGAATCTATCAAGAAAAATCTTTGAACTGTTAAAAGCCCGCGAGCTGAAGCACATTTAATTAATGTTTGTTTAGTTGAAATAATACCGTCTGCCCCTGTATTATTTGCAATATAATCAACTGCAACTTCTTTAGATGAAAGCCCTTCGATAAGATCAATATGAACAAAAACAATTTTATTATGATCTTTTAAAGCTTTAACAATATCACATATATTTATTACGGTTCCGTATAAAACAAAAACAACTTTGCAATCGTTATTTATTGCATTATTAAGCCCATTATCATCTTTAATTGCATAAATAAAGTGATTTTGTTCAAGAACAAAGTTTAATTTTTCATTTGAAATCTTCATAACTATTTATCTACCCATTTACTTTTTATACTTACGTTCATTATGTAACTTTTGCCCGAATAAACATTTTTTTAATACAAAAACGGTTTATTATCATCATCAAGGCTGATTCCTTCTGTTCTTAAAACTGCCTCACCTTTAGATAAATTCAAAAATTCAATTTCATCTTTTGTTGGCATATCTGCAGTTATGGCAACATTTTGCCTAAAAACAGACCAACCATATAATTGTTTTAATCCATCATAAAGGGATTTATCAAGTTCAAGCCTGTCAGGACTATCACAAAACTGCAAAGGTAAAAATACTGTTTCAATTCCAACCGGTGTATTATTGGCAATTCGTAATCTTTTTACTTTATAAAATACTGAACTTTTAGGCAAATGAAGCGCTGTTGCAATATCATCATCACAAACAAAAGAATTTTCAAGTACCTTTGTTTGGGGAACAGCACCGCGAAGTTTAACCATTTCAGTAAAACTCATAATATCACACTGATAAAATCTATTTGCCGCTACAAAAGTACCGCTACCGCGTGTTCTGTATAAAAGACCTTCTCTTGTTAATTCATCAAGAGCACGCCTTACCGTCATACGACTTATGCCCCATTCTGCGCTTAATGCGTTTTCAGAAGGAAGGCGCATATTTTTATAATAATCACCATTTTGTATTTTTTGTTTTATATCTTCTTTAAGTTTAAGATAAACCGGAATATTTTGCATTGTATGCCACCTGTGTTTTTTTTCTTTTTGTATATTATATCAAAAAATTACAAAATAATCAACCCCAATATATATTACCTTCTAGCCATGGTTTAATTAAAGTATCAATGTCTTTTTTTGCACCGTTATTCATATAAATAACAAAGTCATCTTTCGTTGCTATTTTAAATTTTTTATTCTCATAATATGTTTTTAGACCGTTAAAAAAAGCTTCATTTCCTATATTGTTTCTTAAATCATCAAGCATTAATGCTGAAACATCATATGTTAAAGCATCATATAAAAGCCAATGTTCAAAATCACCGCTTGGTCTATTAATTTTTTTATTAACATCTTTGCTTAATTCCTTAACAATATCGAAAACAATTTTACAGTAAATTTCACTTTCTTTTAAGAAATTTTTATATCGCTCTTTTCCATAATTCTCTTCAATATAAAGAGCCACCGAATATTGAGTTAAACCTTCATCAAGCCACGCTTCTTTATATTCATTATTGCCAACTACTCCATACCACCACTGATGCGCTACTTCATGAACAACAACTTCTTCTAATGCTTCTTGAGCCACGGATTTATATAAATTTTTATCAATTAAAACCATATTGGGATATTCCATACCACCAATATAAAAATCACTTGCAACAACAGATAAAGTTTCGTACGGATATTCTCCGTATAACTTGTTAAAACAAGACAATGCTTTTTTTGCAAATTCCAATGCCATTATGCCCATATCATCGTCATTTAAATAATAAGAATAAACTATCGTGTTTCCTATTTTTGAAGATTTTAAATTGAATTTTTTAGAAATACAAAAAGCAAAATCTCTTATATTATTTCCTTGAATTTCCCATTTTGTTACTGTAGGGTTTTTAGTGTTTTTTGATAAGATTGTTCCACTTGAAGCAACCCTATATTCTGGGTTTAAATTCAACACAACATTATAATCGGCACACTCAGAATAAAATGGATCACCATTAGAAATATAAGTTGTTTTTATTGCTTGCCCATTTTCAAAAGGACATAAAATAGGATACCAATTTCCAAAATTATATGTTTCTTCTCCATATCCAAATCGCATTGGCGAATCAGGCAATTTTTCATCAAAAATTATTTTTATTTCTTTTGTTCTGTTTTTTTTAATTTCACCTGTTTTTATCTTTAAAATTTGCTCATTTTCTTCAATAAAAAACTCAGCTTTTTTATTATTGACATAAACTTCATTTATATTGATAAACCCTTCATTAAAACCATTTGGATACGCTTCATTTATTCTGTCAGAAACAGCAACATTTTTTATATTTTCTTCACTTTTAAATGCGTTTGGATAAAGATTAAAATATAAGTCCTCAACAGAAAAATCGTTTTTATTTATATAATTTAAATTTAGTTCACCTTTAAGATATTCATTAGTAACTGATGCAAAAATATTGTATTGGGGTAAATTTTGCTTGCTATTACTTTTAATTTGAATAATTGGAACAGATGCAATAATTAAAATAACAATAATACAAACCGCTAAAATCTTATTTTTTAATTTCTTTATCATCAATACACCTCAAAATTTTTAAATTATTACTTTATTTATTAAAGAAGATATGATATAATAACTAATATTAAAATTAAAAGGAGAACTATAAATGTCGCAAGGTAAATTTTCAAAAGACAATCCCCTTATTGATATAATTCAGATAGAAGGTCAATTTGTTTCTTCTTTTTTGGCACAAATGCCCCCGATATTTTTAAAATTATATGTTTATTTAATATATCTTTGCAATCATCACGAAGTAAAAGCAGATACACTTTCAGCTGTATCACAACAAACAGGTATTTCAACATCTGATTTAAATGACGCTCTTGAATATTTAAGTAAAAATAACCTTATTAACTATACTTCACGCCCCTTTTCATTTGAAATTTTAAGTGCAGCTCAAGCAGCTAAACACGTTGGAACATACGCTCCAAACTTATTAACAGCATATGCTGATTTTTTCGCAGGTATTCGCGCTCTTTTTACAAACCGAAGCATAAGTAATCACGAATATGACAAAGCAAGAGATTGGGTTGAAATTTTTGGTTTATCTGTAGAATGTGCTCTCCTTCTAATTTCACATTGCATTGATGAAAAAGGCGCAAATGTTTCATTTAACTATATTGATACGGTTGCTCGCGCCTGGGCTGATCAGGATATTACAACCATTGCAAAAGCAGAAGATTATTTGCTTATACATCATGCGCGCACTCATGAAGTGTCAAAACTTTTATTGCATTTAGGTTTAAAACGCACCCCTACTGTAGATGAAATTAATTTATATAATCATTGGGTTAATGACTGGGGCTTTGATTTAAAAGCAATTAAAGCGGCATGTCAGGAAACTACTAAATCACTTAATCCTAACCTTGCTTATATCAACAGCATTCTTGAAACATTACACAATTTAAACTTACATAGCGAAAAACAAATTAAAGCATATTTATTGGAAAATAGTGCTGAACGCAGGCTTATCTCTGTTATACTGTTTGAACTTGGTGAAAAATCAAGAACTGTTTCATCAATACATATAAATTCAATTAACAATTACAAAAAACAAGGTTTTAAAGAAGATACACTTATTTTTGTTGCTAAACTTATTTGTGAAAAAGGTATGCATACATTTCAAAAATACACGCAAAAACTTGATGAATTATATACAAATGGTTCCTTTACCGTTGAACAGATAACTGAATATTTTGAAAATTCCACTGTTCAAACTTCGCAAAAGAAAAATTCAAATAATTTTAAAGGAAGAAATGAAAAATACGGTGATTCCTTATATTCTGATCCTTCAAAATTAGAGGTGTAAATATGGATATAAACATTATTAATAAAGTTGAAAATAAACTTCAGAATAATCGTTTTAAGGCTGAATTAAAATATAAATCTCAGCTTGATGAATTATATTCAAAATATCCGCTTCTTTTTGATTTGGAAAATAAAAAACGCTTTATTGCATCCGATATTAAATTAAGTAAAAATGAAAAAAACTTAAAATTAAAAGAGATTGAAAATGAAATTAATTCATTTATTAACGATAATCACATTGTTTTTCCTGAAAAAAAGTATAATTGCTCAAAATGTTCTGATACAGGTTATATAAAAAATGGAAATAAAAAGGCACGATGCAATTGTTTTTATAAAATGATTATTGACGAATCAACCAGCGAGCAATCATGCCAGAAAATATTAACATTAAAATGCTTTGATGAAACTCTTTTTTCTTCTGATATAAAAGCTCAAATACTTCAGATTAGATCTTTTATTGAAAAATACATTGAAAAATTTCCTGATGTCAAATACCCTAACCTTGTTTTGAACGGAAATACAGGCACAGGCAAAACATTTTTATTAACATGCATTTACAATGAGTTAAAACAAAAAGGTTTAGGTGTTATTTATATAACCGCAGGTAAACTTTTTGATATTTTGCGCAAATATGCCCTTAATGAAATTAATGATATCGATGTTTTAATAAATTGCGATATGTTAATCATTGATGATTTAGGAACCGAACCGTTATTTAACAATATTACTGTTGAATATATGTTTTTACTTTTTAATGAACGTAAAACAAACAATAAACCTATTTGTATTTCAACAAATCTTACCCCTGATGAAATTAAATCAAGATATACCGAGCGCATTGCATCAAGGCTTTTTGATAAAACATCAACATCAATTATTAAAATACCGGGTAATGATCTACGGTTGAGGTAATTATATGCAACAAAAAATTTATAACTGTATTGTTGATAATAAATTAATTGATAAAAATGATGATGTTATTGTTGGATTTTCCGGCGGTGCAGATTCAGTTGCATTATTATATTCATTAAAAATTCTTGGTTATAATGTTAAAGCATTACATATTGAACACGGTATTCGTGGCGATGAAGCATTACATGATGCAGATTTTACAAAAGATTTTTGTTTAAGATATAATATTGAATATTTCATTGAACACATTAATGTTCCTGAATATGCTGAAAAAAACGGATTATCTCTTGAAACCTCGGCAAGAATTGAAAGATACAGAATTTTTAGCGAGTATTCTAAAAAATATTCCTGCCCTGTTGCTGTTGCACACAATAAAAATGATCAAGCAGAAACTGTTTTAATGCACCTTTTAAGAGGAAGCGGTTTAAACGGCTTAGTTGGAATGAAGCCTAAATTTAACAACATTATAAGGCCTATGCTTGATATTACAAGAGATGAAATAGAAGTTTTTAATGCAAAAAACAATCTTCCGTTTGTTATCGATTCTACAAATTATTCAAATGAATATACGCGTAATAAAATACGCAATAATGTTATTCCTGTTTTAAATGAAGTTTTTAATACAAATTGTGTTGAAAATATTGCTCAATGTTCAAAAATATTAAACGAATATAATCAATATTTTTTCAATATTACTGAAAAATACGCTAAAGAACATATTTTTGTTGCGGATCAAAAAGTTGAATTATCTATCTGCGCTGTTCCCCGCGTTATTTTTATTGAACTTATAAAAAAAGCAATTGAATTATTGTGCGGAAATATCGTTGATATTGAAAGAATTCATTTGGAAAATATTTTTGATTTAATTAATAAAGAATCAGGAAAAGAAGTTCATCTGCCATGCAGCATAAAAGCAAAAAAAGTATATAACAAAATAATTTTTACTAATATTAATGAAAATTTTGAAGCTAAGTTTGATTTTAAAATTAATGATGAAATTTATTGGAAAAACTATATTATAAAGAATAATTTTGTAACAAGTGTAAAAAAGCAACCATTTTGTGAACATTTAGATTTTGATAAATTACCAAATAATTTAGTTTTAAGAACAAGAAAAAGCGGTGACTTTATTTATCCATTAGGTTCTAATGGCAAATGTACAATAAAAAAATATTTTATTGATAAAAAAATACCAAGTGATATTAGAAATTCTATTCCCTTATTAGCATCAGGTAATGAAATTTTTGCTATTATTGGATATACCGTTTCACAAAAAGCAAAGATAACCGAAAACACAAAAAAAATAATTAAAATATTTATGGAGAATAATAATGAAAGTTCCAAATGATAAAATTAACGTAATGATTTCATATGATGAAATGCAATCACGGATTAAAGAAATTGCAAATCAAATTAACAAAGATTACAAAGGAAAATCTTTGCTTGTTGTGTGCATACTAAAAGGTGCGGTATTATTTTATTCTGACCTTGTCAGAATGCTTGATATGGATGTTCGTTTTGATTTTATGACCATTTCAAGCTATGGAAACTCAACCGAATCAACAGGCGAGGTAAAAATAAAGAAAGACCTTGATAATTCCATAAATGAACAGCATGTTTTAATAGTTGAAGATATTGTTGATTCAGGGCTTACATTAAAAAATCTTAAGGAAGTTTTATCAACAAGAAAACCTGCATCAATTAAGGTTTGCTGTATGCTTGATAAACCATCAAGAAGAAAAGTAGAAATGATACCTGATTACTGTTGCTTTGAAATTCCGGATAAATTTGTTGTTGGATACGGATTGGATTACTCTGAAGAATACAGGCAATTAAAAGATGTGTGCTTTATTGATCCCGAATTTGCAAAAACTCTTTAATTTTACAAATAAATACATAAGATTATATTACACTTATGTTTCACAGATATTTCATTGTTATAAAATAAATTAAATGTTATAATAATCAAAAGAATAATTTTGGAAGGACTCTTAAATGAAAAAACGTATTTTTTACACCTTCGCCTATCTTGCACTTATTGCAGTTGTTGTAGTATTTGCTTTTGGTGGCGTACAAAACAAATCTCTTACACAAAAAGATATATCTTCTTCTGAATTTACAACAAAACTTCAACAAAACGAATTTGCATATGTTTTAGTTGTAAATGAAAGCACAGCATATTGCATTACCAAGGAAAATGCAAATAATGTTGATTTAACACAAGAACATGATAAATTAACAAAAAATGTGCAAAAAAAGTATGAGTATAAAGCTTCAGTTACATTCAGTGATGAACTTGAAAAGAAACTTATTGCTGCACAGGAAAACGATATAAACGGATTCAAATATGATACTCAATATGTATCGGCGCCATGGTATATTGAATTCTTACCATATATATTCTTATTATTAATTATTGGCGTTACAATATTTTTCTTTGCTTCACAATCAGCCGGCAACGGAAAGGCGATGCAGTTTGGCAGATCAACAGCAAAACTATATGATGATAGCAAAAAGAAAATTACATTTAACGATGTTGCAGGCGCTGACGAAGAAAAAGAAGAACTTGAAGAAATTGTTGGATTCCTTAAAAACCCAAATAAATATACCAAAATGGGCGCAAGGATTCCTAAAGGTGTTTTACTTGTAGGCCCTCCAGGAACAGGTAAAACTTTGCTTGCTAAATCTGTCGCAGGCGAAGCAGGTGTTCCCTTCTTCTCCATTACCGGTTCTGACTTTGTTGAACTTTATGTTGGTATTGGTGCAGCAAGAGTTCGTGATTTATTTAATCAGGCTAAAAAGAATTCACCATGCATTATTTTTATTGACGAAATTGACGCTGTTGGTAGAAGGCGTGGTTCAGGTATCGGTGGCGGTCACGATGAAAGAGAACAGACACTTAACCAACTTCTTGTTGAAATGGACGGCTTTGTTGGTAATGAAGGTATAATCATTATGGCTGCAACAAACCGTGCAGATATACTTGACCCTGCCCTTTTGCGTTCAGGCAGATTTGATAGACAAATTCATGTTTTACCCCCCGATGCAAAGGGTCGCGAAGAAATTTTTAATATTCATGCAAGAAATAAAAAGTTTGCAAGTGATGTTTCAGCAAAAGAAGTTTCACTTTTAACAACAGGTTTTGTTGGTGCTGACATACAAAATCTTTGTAATGAAGCGGCATTACTTGCTGTAAGGCGCGATCATGAAGAAATAACTATGCAAGATATTAAAGATTCTATTACCCGCGTAATGATGGGTCCTGAAAAACGCTCTCACAAAATCAGTGCTGCTCAAAGAAAACTTGTTGCGTATCACGAAGCAGGTCATGCCATTGTTGCCCGCTCACTTCAGCACTGCGATCCTGTTTCAGAAGTTTCAATTATTCCACGTGGTGGCGCAGGTGGTTATACTTTAATAAGACCTGATGAAGAATCAGAAACTTATTCAAGACTTTATATTTTAGATAGAATAACAATGAGTCTTGGCGGCCGTGCTGCAGAAAAACTTATTTTAGGTGATGTTTCAACAGGCGCATCTTCAGATATTAAACATGTAACAGAACTTGCAAAAGGTTATGTAACAAAGTACGGTATGTATGAAGATATCGGCCCAATTTATTTAGGCGATAACGGCGGCGATGAAATCTTTATTGGCAGAGATTTTGCAACACAAAAAGGATATTCTGAAGAACTTTGTGCAAAAGTTGATGCTGCTATTGCAGATATTATTAAAACAGCAGATAAAAAGGCTTTTGATATATTAACTGAAAAAAGAGTTATTCTTGATAACCTTGCTGAAGTGTTACTTGATATGGAAAAAATATCAGGTCAACAGTTTGAAGATATATTTAATGGCAAAACATTATCTGATTTTAAATCAGAGAATACTGATATTGAACAAGAAAACGCACAAGAAGTTGAAGAATAAAATATATAAGGGAAAGGCATACACCTTTCCCTTTTTATAAGATTATGAAAAAGAATAAAATTAATAAAATTTATATATTCCCCTTAATTTTTATATTGTTTCCCCTATTTTACTTTTTATTTTTATCTTTTATTAGATACATAAATACTGATGTTTTTAATTATATAAATAACTTTAGTTATTTTTACATATCAATAAAAAGCATAAAAGAATATCTTTTACCTGCTGTAATATTTTTAACATTTGGCCTTATTTTAGTTTTGATAAATAAATTTGCATACAAAAAAATAATTAAATTTAAATTATGGATTTTAATTATTTTTATTGGTAATATAATTGTTTTATTAGGAAACAGAATAATTTTCATTACGATTAATAATTTGTGGCAAAAAAATATCTTTTCTTTTTTAATTAATGGGATTGATCCTTATACCTTTCTATTATCATTCCAGATTGTTATCTTTATTTGCTTTATTTTACATTATTTTGATATAAAATATTTAAGAAAATAAACAGTTGCTAATTTTAATAAATAATGATATGATATGTATATGCAAGTTGCTTGTAAACTTGCATTGGATTCTGCGCAATGTGCTGTTGTGAACCATGTCAGGGTCGGAAGGCAGCAGCATTAAGCAAATTTGCACATGTGCCGCAGGTTAATCTGATGCAAGTTTACAAGCAACTTTTTTATAAAAAAATAAGCCCTGTTAAGAGCTTATTTTGTTAAAGAAACAGTTTTACCATTAACATAATTTATAATATCATCAGGTTTTATTTTAAGGGCTAAACCTCTTGCCCCTGCAGACATATATACAAATTCAAGGTTGTTTATACTTTCATCAAAAAACACAGGATAATTTTTTTTCATACCAACCGGGGTGCATGCGCCACGCATATAACCTGCGATACTTAACAAATCTTTTAAATGAATCATTTCGCAACTTTTATCATTAAACGAAGACGCTGCTTTTTTTAAATCAAGTTCTTTATCAACAGGAATGCAACATACAAACACACCGTTTTTTGCACCTTTTAAAACAAGAGTTTTAAAGAATTCACAAGGATATATTTTTAAATATTGTGCAGCATGAATTCCTGAAAGATCATTTTCATCAAATTCATATGTAAAAACATCAAAATTTATTTTAGCACTTGATAATAAGCGCATCGCATTAGTTTTGGTCATAAAACCTCCTTGTTTTTTTAATTTAGTTTACATATTAATTTAACTATTGTCAACTCAATATTGACTTATACTATCATTTTATTGTATAATAAATAATAACTGTGGAGGATAATATGAAAAAGAATAAATTTATTATATTTTTATTAAGTTTTTTGGCTGTTATTTTTTCTATTTGTACATTTTTAATTCTTATTAATTTCAATATCGTCTACTATTATTTTGAAAGATTTTCTACATTAGTATTTTTAATATTTCCATTATTATCAGTTGCTATTTTAGTACTTTCAAGTATTCTGATTTTTAAAAAGAATAAAATTGTTTTTATTGTTCCTGTAACTATCGCATTAGTAGGATGTTTGCTTGCTTTTGTTCTTTCAAATGATGCTTCATTATCAAAAATTGAAACAGACTATTTGAAATATGAAAATCAGTTTAATTCTCAAATTACAAAACTGGAAAACAAAAACGAAGGAACTTATAACCTTGATGATGATAGTTTAAAACAAATTATCCCTGTAAATAAAGTTCAAATTATATCGGTAGGTAATAATAAATATGCTTACTTCTTTATTGCACTTGATACGCCTGATCGATATGAAGGTTATGTGTATATCCCCTACGGAACACCTGAAGAATGGGACATTTACGGTGCTTTTACAGAAGATTCCCTTGATATAAACGGAAAATGGTATTACATGTCATTATTAAAATAAAGGAGATAAGAAATGATTAAAATAGAAAGAACAGATGTAATGAATTTTGAAAATGCTATTCGCGGCGCTAGAAATCCTTTAAATAGCTGGGACAGATGTGATAGCAACTATGATAATGATGGAAACTATATTTTAGGCGATAACGATTTAAATCTTGCAGTAAGATTAGCTAACGCAGGCACAGATCACAGAAAATTTATGCGTATGATTTTTGTTTCTGTAGATATTACTGCCCCATTATATTGGTGGAAGGAATTTGATACTTATAAGGTTGGCACAGTTGCAAATAGTTGTTCAACAATGCATAAAATTCATTCAAAAGAACTTACAAGAGAAGATTTTTCTTTTGATAAATTAAATGCAGAATCATTAAAATATATGGATAATCTTTTGGTATATATAGAAGATATTCGCCAAAAATATCTTCAGACAAAGGATAAAGAACTTTGGTATAATTTAATACAACTTTTGCCTTCAAGTTTTAATCAGATGCGTACAATTACTATGAATTATGAAAATTTAAGAAGTATGTATCATGCACGCAAAAGTCATAAACTTGACGAATGGCATGTTTATTGCGATTGGATTAAATCGTTGCCCTACGCAAAAGAACTTATAATTGGTGAAGAAAATGAATGATATTTTATACGTTGCTATCCCCTGCTATAACGAAGAAGAAGTTTTACCCGAAACTTCAAAACGCATAAAAGAAAAAATTCAAGGACTTATTGACAACAAAGTAATCAACAAAAAAAGCCGTGTTCTTTTTATTGACGATGGTTCAAAAGATAAAACCTGGGAAATGATAAAAAAACTTTGCGAAAGTGATGAAATTTTTTCAGGAATAAAGCTTGCCCATAACCGCGGACATCAGAATGCTTTAATTGCAGGTTTAATGACCGCAAAAGAGTATGCAGATATGGTTATCTCAATGGACGCTGACCTTCAGGACGATATTAACGTTGTAGATAAGTTTATTGAAGAATATTATAACGGAAGCGATATTGTTTACGGTGTACGTTCTTCAAGAAAAACCGATACTGCTTTTAAACGCTCAACTGCGCTTGCCTATTACCGCATACTGCAAAAAATGGGCGTTGATATTGTTTACAATCACGCTGATTACCGTTTAATGAGCAAACGCGCTTTAAATGGACTGGAACAGTTTAAAGAGGTTAATTTGTTTTTACGCGGTATTGTTCCGTTAATTGGTTATAAAACTTCTGTTGTTGAATATGAAAGAAGCGAACGTTTTGCAGGCGAAAGTAAATATCCATTAAAGAAAATGCTTGCTTTTGCTATTGACGGTATAACGTCTTTCAGCGTAAAACCAATCAGAATGATTACTGCCCTTGGTTTTATTCTGTTTTTAGTAAGTCTTATAATGCTTGTTTACAGTATAATTATTAAGATAATCGGTCACGCTGACAGCGGTTGGACGTCTGTTATTTGTTCAATATGGATGATTGGCGGTATTCAGTTATTATCATTAGGTGTTATTGGTGAGTATATTGGAAAAATATATAACGAAACAAAATCACGTCCACGTTTTATTATAGAAGAATTTATAAACAGATAAAAAAAGAAGCCCTTTTATAAGGGTTTCTTTTTTTAAATAACTTTATATCCTTCGTTTTCAATTAGAGTCTTAATTTCATCGTCTGTTAACTCATCGTTTAACGTTATAATTGCCGTACCGTTTTTATGGCTTACTTCTGCTTCTAAAACTTGGGGCAAGCTTTCAAAAAGTTTTTTTACTCTTGCTTCACAGTGTGGACACATCATTCCGCTGATTTTTACAGTCTTTTTCATATCTTTTATCTCCTTATTAAAATTTATAAAATTTAATCGTAACGCATTAAAAACAACACAAATACTTGATAAACTCATCGCTGCTGCAGCTATCATAGGATTAAGTTGCCAACCTAATAATGATGTAAACACACCTGATGCAAGCGGTATTCCGATTGAATTATAAAAGAACGCCCAAAAAAGATTTTCTTTAATGTTTTTTAAAGCTTTTTTACTTAAAAACAAAGCATTATAAACGTCAGTTAAGTTACTGTTCATCAGAACAATATCAGCAGAATTAATAGCTATATCAGTTCCCTTTCCTATTGCCATACTAACGTCAGCAACTGCTAAGGCGGGCGCATCGTTTATGCCATCGCCAACCATAACAACTTTTCCTTTTTGTTTAAGTTTTTTTATAATTTCTGCTTTTTCATCAGGTAAAACTTTTGCATAAACATTATCAATACCAATATTTTCTGCAATTCTTTTGGCTGTTAACTCATTATCACCGGTTAACATATAAACGTTATATCCGTGCTTTTTAAGTTTTTTTACAGTTGATTTGCTATCATCTTTTAAAGTATCTGCAACGGCAATGGCTCCTAAATATTCATTATTTAATGAAAAATATAATACCGTTTTACCTTGTTGTGAAAGTTCCTTTGTTAAATCTTCAATTTCTTTTTCATTTGGAATATTAACAAATTGCAGATTACCTGCACGAAGTACTTTATCATCAATTTTACAAGAAATTCCTTTTCCGATATGATTTACAAAATCGGTTGTATTATAAGGTGTTATGTTTTGGTTTTTTGCTTCATTATTTATCGCAACGGCAAGTGGATGCTCGCTCATTTTTTCAACTGAATAAGCATATTTTAACAGGTTTTTATCCTTTGAAATAATATCTGTTACGTTAGGTGTACCGTTTGTAAGCGTTCCTGTTTTATCAAAAACAATTGTATTTACTCTTCCGGCTTCTTCTAATGCTGCTGCAGATTTAAACAAAATACCCTTTTTAGCTCCAACGCCACTACCAACCATTATTGCAACAGGTGTAGCAAGTCCCAGTGAACAGGGACAACTTATAACAAGAACTGATATTGCTCTTTCAAAAGCGATACTAAAATTATTTTCAATAATAAACCAACAAATACCTGTTATCAAAGCGATAATTATAACTGCAGGAACAAAAATACCTGCCACCTTATCAGCAGTTTTTGCAATTGGTGCTTTTGTAGCTGTTGCATCTGTTACTGTTTTAATTATTTTAGATAAAACCGTGTCTTCCCCAACGTTTGTAACGCGACATTTAATATATCCGCTTTTATTTATTGTTGCACCAAAGACCTTATCATTAACTCCTTTTTCATTATGAATACTTTCGCCTGTGAGCATTGACTCATCTATTACTGTATTACCTTCAATAATAATACCGTCAATACTTATGTTTTCACCCGGTTTAACAACAAAAATATCATTAACATTTACATCTTCTATTGGAACAACGGTTTCAACACCGTTTTTAATTACCGTTGCCTTTTGTGGTTTTAATTCTAAAAGAGATTTTATCGCATTTGTAGTTTTACCTTTTGAATACTCTTCTAAAAGTTTGCCAACGGAAATCAGTGCTAAAATCATAGCAGCAGATTCAAAATACAAATTGTGTATATGATTTTCGCCTTTTGTCATTCTAAAAAGCAAATAAACGCTATAAATAAACGAAGCACCAGATCCTATTGAAACAAGTGTGTCCATATTAAAATTGGCTTTTAAAAGCCCTTTAAAACCGTTAATAAAGAATTTCTTATTTAATATCATAACTATTAACGCAAATACCATCTGAATAACGGCAACACCAACGTTATTATTACGTAAAAACGATGGTAGCGGAAACGAAAGCATATTTACGCCCATGGAAAAATACATAATAATTATAACAAAAATTATTGATAAAATTAAACGGATTGTCCCTTTATTAACTCTAAAATTATTGATTTTCTCACCGTTTTCATTATCGCTTACGCCGTAGCCTGCTGTAACAACAGCATCAATTATGCTTTCTTTTGTCGCAGTGCCTTCAACAATCATGGAATTTGTTAAAAGATTTACACTGCAAAACGAAACTCCTTCAATAGAAGTAACGGCTTTTTCAACACGAGCTGAGCACGCTGCGCAACTCATTCCTGTAATATTAAATTTCATAAAATTTCACCTTTAAATATAAAAAACAAAAAAAGACAACTTCTTTTACGAAGTGCCTTCATAAATTATACTAATCAGATAAGAGCATCTTCAACAATATTATCAATATGCTCTTCTTCTATATCGGAATGATTGATGGTATTTTTTATCCTTTGTGCCATATTTAATTCAACAAATAAATCTTTCACAGTTTTAAACGGTCTTAGTTCATTGTCTTTGTAAAAATCTAAGCCATAAACTGTAACTTCTTGCCCATCACAATCAATCTTTGTTGTAACAACTTCGCATTTAATCATATAATCATCCCAATCTATTTGTTTTTATGGAAATATTTTACATTAAATTGGGATAACTGTCAATACTTTCCTGTAAATATTTGACATTTTTATTAAAATTTATGTATTTCTTCTATTAAAAGAGCTTTCATCAGTGATAAATCACCGCTTGCAAGTATTTTACCATCTTTAAAGATAACGGCCTTATCGCCATTGCCACCTCCACCTGCAAGACCAATATCAGCATCTTTTGCCTCACCCGGTCCGTTAACAACACACCCCATTACAGCAACTTTAATATTTTTTTGGATGTTTTGGGTAGCGTCCTTTACTTCTTTTACAATACTTTCTAAAGGAATTCTTGTTCTTGCGCACATAGGACAAGAAATAATTTCAACACCTTTATCAAACATACCGATGCTACGCAATATGTTTTGTGCAGCATAAATTTCTTCAACAGGATCACCTGTTAATGATACACGAATAGTATCACCTATACCTTCTAAAAGTAAAACGCCTATTCCTATTGCATTTTTTGTAACACCAATATCCGCAGTACCAGCCTCAGTAACACCAAGATGCAAAGGATAATCGCAACTTTGCGATAAGCGCCTGAATGCATTAATCATTTTAACAACATTTGAACTTTTTACAGAAACACAAATATCATAAAATCCTACATCTTCCAATAGTTTGATATTCTCAATAGCACTTTCAACAAGCGCCCTGGCAGAACTTGTACCAAACTTTTCCCTTATATACGGTGATAAGCTACCACCGTTTACACCAATTCTAATTGGAATACCATGGGATTTAGCACAATCTGCAACCATTTTGATATATTTTTTTTCAGTAATATTGCCAGGATTAATCCTTAATTTATTTGCACCATTTTCAACTGCAGCAATTGCTAATTTATAATCGAAATGAACATCCGCAACAAGAGGAATATTTATTTTATCAGTAATGTCTTTAAAGGCGTATGCAGCCTTCATATCATAAACAGATGAACGAACTATATCGCAGCCGGCTTCTTCAAGTTTTTTAATTTGCTCAACAGTTTTTTCAACATCTGCAGTATCTGTTGTAGTCATTGACTGAATTGCAATTTTATTACCATTACCTATACATATGTCTTTTATTTTAATTTCTTTTGTCATTATATTCACCCAACAAAAAGTTTTGATATTTCAAGTATAACCATTATACTGATAAGCGCAATTAATCCTACGGCATTTATAATTCCTTCAATTTTTCGAGGAATATGATATTTAGTAATTCCTTCAATTAAAGCAAATAAAAGCCTGAATCCATCTAACGCAGGTATTGGAAGTAAATTCATTATTGCTAAATTCATACTGATAATAACAAGCAATTCAGTTATCATTATAACCGTTTGGCGAATTCTGTCCATCGCAGAAAGTTCTTTAACAGCTTCGCCATTTGCAGATTCTTCTACCATACCACCAATAGCACCGATAGTAGAAATAGGCCCTGTAACACCTTCTAATCCGATTTTACCTGTTACAAGTTGACCTAAAGTTTGATACATTGTTTTTGTCATCCATACATTATATCTGAACGAATAACCTAAAGACTGAAAAACATTAAGATTTACAACTCCATAACCATATCGAATACCTATTAAGTATTTGTTTTCTGTTTCATCAAAATAACGCTTTGTTTTATATTTTAACTGTTCCCCGTTTCTTAAAACTGTTAATTCAATATCATCATTATCGTCAATTTTTTGAATTTCAATGGTAAAGTCATTAGGAGAAACGAGTTTTTTACCATTAACTTCGCATATAATATCACCAGATTGTGCAATACCATATAAAGATGATTTTTCATCAATGCTATCAAGTTTTGGCGCATAATAACCTACAGAACAAACAAGAATTGCAGTAAGCAAAAAGGCAAACAAAATATTAAAACCTGCGCCTGCGAACATAACAACAGCACGTTTATACCAAGGCATATTGTTCATTGCTCTTGGATCGTCATTCTCGTCATCTTCACCTTCAAAAGCAACAAATCCACCCATTGGAATTGCTCTTAATGAGTACAAAATCCCCTTTTTTTCTTTTGAGAAAATTTTCGGACCCATTCCAATTGAAAACTCATTAATTTTAAAACCTAATATTCTTCCGGTAATAAAATGACCAAGTTCATGAACAAGTATTAATAAACCAAGCATTAAAACTGCAATAATTAAAAACGGAATACTGCCCAATTTTATCCACCTTTACTAACTTTTATTCTAACAAGTCTGTCAGTTTCATAAATATCATCAATTGTGGGATTTTTAATAATATCTGTATTAAAAATAGTATGCTCTATCATTTGTGGAATATCACAAAAACCAATTTTACCGTTTAAAAATAAATCCACAGCAACTTCATTGGCAGCATTTAATGCACAAGGAATATTCCCACCCATTTTAATTGCTTCAAAAGCAAGTTGAAGGCACGGGAATTTATCATAGTCAGGTTCAAAAAATGTTAATGAACCTTTTTGTGCAAGATCAAGATGTTTTGCACCCGAATATATGCGATCAGGATATTCAAATGCATACATTATAGGCAATTTCATATCAGGTTCGCCCATTTGCGCAATTAAAGCGCCATCTTCAAATTCAACAGCTGAATGAACAATACTTTCTGGATGTATTAATGGTTTAATTTTTTCAACAGGAACATCGAAAAGCCATTTTGCTTCAATTACTTCAAGACCTTTGTTCATTATTGTTGAACTATCAATAGTTATTTTATTACCCATATTCCAGGTAGGATGCTTTAATGCATCTTTTGCTGTAACATTTAATAGTTGTTCTTTTTTATAATTTCTGAACGGACCACCTGATGCTGTAAGAATAATATTATTAATTTTATTATTACTGTTTCCTTGCAAACATTGAAATATTGCAGAATGTTCACTATCTACAGGATAAATAATATCGTTATTAGCCTTTACAAGATCAGAAACTATCTTTCCGCCGGTAACAAGAGCTTCTTTGTTTGCTAATGCAATTTTCTTTTTTGCTTTTAAACCTGCAACAACAGCAGGAAGACCTGCAATACCCACAACAGAAACAAGCATAATATCTGCTTGTTCCATTTGTGCTATTTGAATCATACCGTCTTTTTGGCAAATAAGCGTGGTATAAGGCGGAATATCGTCTTTTATTGAATTGTATGCGTTTATATCTTCAATTGACGCCAAAACAGGCTTAAATTGAATTATTTGCTTTAATAAAAGTTCAGAATTACTTTTTGCAGCCAAACCAACAACATTGAATTTTTCAGGATACATTCTTACTATTTCAAGGGCTTGTGTACCTATTGAACCTGTTGAACCTAAAATTGCTATATTTTTCATAAAAACTCCGGAATAAATAATTGAACATAAATATAAATGGCAATAAGACATATGCTTATACTATCCATTCTATCCATAATTCCACCATGACCTGGAATGTATGTTCCATAATCTTTTACATTACAATGGCGTTTAATTAAACTTGCCGTCAAATCACCGATCTGTGCAAAGCCACCGCAAGCTACACCTATAACTATCCAGTCATAAATATATACCGAACTTGAGAAATGTTTAAAAAACAATGCCATAAGTAACCCGCCAAATGCACCGCCGAAAAATGATGCAATTGAACCTGCAATGGTTTTTTTAGGGCTGATTACAGGGCAAAGTTTTCTTCTACCTAATAAAATACCAAAGAAATATGCGAAAGTATCAGCAAGCGTTGCACAAAGAACAGCACCAACACAAAGAATAATTCCTTCACGGTTTTGGTTAAATAAATCACGGGTTGTTAATAAAACAAGTAAAGCGCCCGGTAACAAAGGATAAATCAATGCAAAAACACTTGCTAACAAGCTTTTTATATCCGGTGTTTTTGAAAAAATAACACATATAGTTAAAATAGAAAATGCAAGTGAAATAACAATAAAATATCCTGTTATACCCAAAAAATAAATCGCGGGAAAAATCAGTGCACAGCTCAATAATAACACAATTTTATTTACCTTATATTCACCTTTATTTAATGCATTTACAACATCAAACATCATAAAAAAGCAAACAATAGAGGCTAAAATAACTGTGGAAATTTTACCTAAAAAAACTGCACCTACAATTATTAAAATTAAAACTGCTGCACTAATAACACGCTTTAATAAATTCATCTTAAACACCTCCAAAGCGTCTGTTACGCTTTGAATATTCTTCTAATGCTTTATCAAATTCACGCTCATCAAAATCAGGCCATAGACAATCTGTAAAATAAAATTCAGAATAAGCAGCCTGATAAAGCAAATAGTTTGAAAGACGCTGTTCCCCGCTTGTTCTTATAATTAAATCAGGGTCAGGCATATCAAAAGTATAAAGATATTTTGAAATTGTTTCTTCTGTAATATCTTTAACATTATCATTGCAAATCATTTTTACCGCTCTAACTAATTCTGCACGCGCGCCATATGCTAAAGCAATAGTAAAAACAAGATCTTTGCAATCTTTTGTTTTTTTAATACCATCATTAATTGCTTTTTGAACTATTGGAGAAAAAGCTGAAATATCACCAATAACATTAAGACGAACTCCATTTTGGCGAAGTTCTTCGGTCTCTTTATTGAAATACTCAACAAGGAGTTTCATTAAGGTGCCCACTTCTTCTTCAGGGCGTTTAAAATTTTCAGTAGAAAAGGCATAAACGGTTAAATACTGTATTCCTTTTTTAGAACAGTATTTAACTATTTTTCTAACATTTTCAGTACCAACTTTATGCCCAAATGTTCTTGGTAAACCGCGTTTTTTAGCCCATCTGCCGTTACCATCCATAATAACAGCAACGTGCCTGGGTAAAATTATATTATTTTCCATAATAATCCTTTATTAAATAGAAAGTAATTCCTTTTCTTTATCTGATGAAACTGCATCAATATTTGAAATAAACTTATCTGTCATTTTTTGCATAGAATCGTTTGCACGCTTTTCATCATCTTCAGTAATTGAAGAATCTTTTTTAAGTTTCTTATACTGATCAATAGCATCACGGCGAATTGAACGAATTGCAACCTTTGCATCTTCAGCATATTTTTTAACTTGTTTTGTAAGTTCTATACGCCTTTCTTCATTAAGTTCAGGAAATATAAGACGAATAACTTTACCATCAGTATTAGGATTAATACCTAAATCAGACATTTGTATTGCTTTGCAAATAGGATTTACCATAGAAGCATCCCATGGTGTAATCATTAAAATTCTTGGTTCAGGAACAGAAATATTTGCAACCTGTACTATAGGTGACATTGTGCCGTAATATTCAACAAGAACCTTATCAAGCACTTTAGGGTTTGCCCTTCCTGCACGGATAGATCCCATATTTTCTTTTAAAAAACTTACGGTTTTTGACATTTTATCCTCAGCAGTCATCTCAATTTCAGCAACAAATTCATTAGTCATAATAAATACCTCCGTATAATTATTTTATTATATATATAATACCAAATTATAGATAATTTTACAAGAAAAAAAGATGCAATAAAGCATCTTTTTAACATTTTTTCAATTAAAAACCTAAACTATTTGTAAAATGCAGTGTTAATATCATTTTTAACAACTGTTCCAAGTGCTTCGCCGTTGGAAACACGACTTATACTGTCATTTTCGTTTAATGCAAAAACAATTACAGGAATATCGTTATCCATACAAATTGCTGTTGCGGCGCTATCCATAACCTGAAGCCTATCAGAAAGCACCTGATTAAAACAAATTGAAACATATCTTTTTGCATTTGAATCTTTGCGTGGATCTGCATTATATACACCGTCAATATTTTTTGCAAGCAAAATAGCATCTGCTTCAATTTCTGCAGCCCTTAATGCTGCAGCAGTATCCGTTGAAAAGAAAGGACTTCCTGTACCACCTGCAAAAATACAAACTTCGCCGTTTAAAAGTGCTTCACGCGCATGCCTTGCAGAAAAGTGTTCTGCAACACTATTCATTTCAATACTTGTCATAACGCGGCACTTAACACCATTCTTTTCAATAGCATCCTTCATAGCAAGCGAATTAATAATTGTAGCAAGCATGCCCATATGGTCAGCAGCAACACGGTCCATATCTGTTCCCTGTCTTCCGCGCCAGATATTACCTGCACCAATTACAATACCAACCTGTGTTTTGTTATTTTTAACTAATTCTGAAATTTGCTTTGCAACTTTTGAAATTGTATCAAAATTAAAACCTTTACCGTTATCACCTAACGCTTCACCGCTTAATTTTAATAAAACTCTGTTATAAGTCATAATAAACCTCCGTACTTAAAAAAAGGAACACACAAAGGTGTTCCTAATATTCTTTATCAGCCCATCTGGCTCATAACTTCTTCAGCAAAATTATCCTGTCTCTTTTCTAAGCCTTCGCCCATTGCATAGCGAGTATAACGACGAACTGTAATCTTTTCACCGATTTTAGCAATAGCTTCGGTAACGATCTGTTCAATTGTCATATCAGGATCAAGCATATACTGTTGTTCCATAAGGCAATTTTCTTTATAGAACTTATTAATTCTGCCTTCAATAATCTTATCAACAAAGGCTTCTTTTTTACCTTCGTTAAGAGCTTGAGCGCGAATAATTTCTTTTTCCTTCTCGATAACATCAGCAGGAACTTCGTCTCTGTTAAGATATGCAGGATTAGCTGCAGCAATATGCATAGCAATATTGTGAACAAGTTGTTTGAAAGCATCAGTTTTAGCAACAAAGTCAGTTTCACAGTTTACTTCAAGAAGAACACCGATTTTGCCACCCATATGGATGTAACTTTCAACGATACCTTCTGCAGCAATACGAGACTGCTTTTTAGCAGCTGTTGCAAGACCTTTTTCACGAAGGATCTTTATTGCCTTTTCTTCATCACCATCTGCTTCAACAAGTGCGCGTTTGCAATCCATTAAGCCAACGCCCATTTTAATTCTTAAATCATTAACTGCTTTAGCGGTAATCTGTGCCATTATTATATCCTCCTTAAAAATTATGCTTCTGTAGTTTCTTCAACTTCTTGAACTTCTTCAACTTCCTGAGTTTCTTCAGCTACTTCTTCAAAAACTTCACCGTTGTTAGCGGCAATAATAGCATTTGCCATTGTGCCTGCAAGAAGTTTTACAGCGCGGATAGCATCATCGTTACCAGGAATTACATAATCTGCATCATCAGGATCACAGTTTGTATCAACAATAGCAACAACGGGAATACCAAGAATCTTTGCTTCATGAATAGCATTTGCTTCCTTACGAGGATCAACAACGAACATAGCAGCGGGAATACCGTTCATTTCGCGGATACCACCAAAGTTTGCATCAAGTTCTGCTTTTTCCTTCATAAGTTTAGCCTGTTCCTTCTTAGGAAGAAGATCCATAGTGCCATCTTCGATCATTTTTTCGATCTTTTTAAGTTTTTCAATTCTGGAACGGATGGTTTTGAAGTTTGTAAGCATACCACCAGCCCATCTTTGATTTACGTAGAACATACCACAGCGTTTTGCTTCGGATTCAATTGATTCCTGAGCTTGCTTTTTGGTACCTACGAAAAGAATTTCGCCACCTTGTGAAGCAACATCAAAGATAAAATCGTAAGCTTCTTCAACCTTCTTAACTGTCTTCTGAAGGTCAAGAATGTAGATACCGTTACGTTCTGTGAAGATGTAAGGTGCCATTTTGGGATTCCATCTGCGTGTTGGATGGCCGAAGTGTACGCCTGCTTCAAGCAGGTTTTTCATTGAGATAACTGATTTTTCTGACATTTTATATGTCCTCCTTGTTTTTTTCCTCCCCGAATACGCTGCAAGCTTACCTTTATAAAAGGAACAAGCACATTGCCCACTACCCGAGTGTGAATTCTAAAGAATTATAGCATAATCATGTATATTTGGCAAGTGATTTTTTAAAAAATGATAAATTTTAGTAAAAATAATACCGATTGTACAAACAACCGGTATTATAACTAATTATTCTTCGTCAGAATTTTCTGTTTTTTCTTCTTTTACTTCCCTTGGAAGCATTGCTTTTCTTGAAACATTAATTCTGCCTTTATCGTCAATTTCAACAACGCGAACCTGAATTTTATCACCAATTTCAACAACATCGGAGACATTCTTAACAAATTTATTATCAAGATCACCAATTCTGCAAAGACCTTCTTTGCCAGGTAAAAGTTCAACAAAAGCACCGAAATTCATAATGCGAACAACAGTTGCATAATAAACTTCACCAACTTCAATTTCTTTTACGATGTCATCTATCATTTTTTTGGCTTTATCGCCTGATGCCTGATCAACAGCATAAATTACAACGGAACCATCATCACTAATATCAATTTTAACGCCTGTTTCAGCTATAATTCCGTTAATTACCTTACCACCAGTACCGATAACTTCGCGAATCTTATCAACATCAATTTTAAAGCTCATTGTTTTAGGTGCATATGGTGAAAGTTCTGCTCTAGGTGCATCAATAGTTTCCATCATTTTGCCCATAATATGCATTCTTGCGTCATAAGCCTGTTTAAGAGCACGTTCAAGAATAGGCTTGTCAATACCCTTAATCTTAATATCCATCTGAATTGCAGTGATACCATCTTTTGTACCTGCAACCTTAAAGTCCATATCGCCAAGGAAATCTTCAAGACCTTGAATATCTGTTAAAACTGCAACCTTATCTGAACCTTCTCTTGTATCCTTAATAAGACCCATAGCAGCACCTGCAACGGGAGCTTTAATCGGAACACCTGCATCCATAAGTGAAAGTGTTGAACCACAAACTGAAGCCATTGATGTTGAACCATTTGAAGAAACAATTTCAGAAACAACTCTGATTGCATATGGGAATTCTTCTTCAGAAGGAATAACAGGTTCAAGTGAACGTTCTGCTAATGCGCCGTGACCAATTTCACGCCTGCCGGGAGCACGGAGAGGCTTAGGCTCACCTGTTGCATAACCGGGCATATTGTACTGATGCATATATCTCTTCTGTGTTTCACCATCGATACCATCAAGTTCCTGAACATCACTTAAAGGACCTAATGTTGTAATAGTCATAGCCTGTGACTGACCACGGGTAAATACTGCAGAACCATGTGTGCGTGCAAACATACCTGCCTCACACCAGATCTGACGAACTTCGTCAACTTTTCTGCCATCAGGACGAATACCTTCATCAAGAATTTTGTTACGCATAACTTCTTTCTTGATATAGTAAAGTGAATCTCCGATTTCTCTCTTTTTATCAGGGAAAATTTCTGCAAAATGTTCCTGAACTTCATCTTCAACCTGTTCTTCACGGATTTCACGCTCATAACGGTCAAATGCTTCCATAACCCAAACGATCTTATCGTAAGCAAATTCTCTAACTTGAGCATCAATATCTTCAGGCACATGATAAAGTTCAATCTGAATCTTTTCTTTACCAATTTCCTTTTGGATATCTTCCTGCCATGCAACGATCTTTTTGATTTCTTCATGAGCAATCATGATACCTTCAAGCATCTGGGCTTCGGTAACTTCTTTTGCACCTGCTTCAACCATCATAACAGCATCCTTTGTACCGGAAACAGTAAGATGTAAGCGGGATTCTTTTCTTTCTTCAGCATTAGGATTAAGGATATACTTGTCCCCAATCATACCAACTGTTACAGAACCTGTAGGACCTGCAAAAGGAATATCCGAAATAGTAAGTGCAAATGATGAACCAATCATAGCAAGAACATCAGGCATATTATCAACATCTACTGACATGCATGTTGCAACAATCTGAACATCATTAAAAAATCCCTTTGGGAAAAGAGGACGAATAGGTCTGTCAATAAGGCGTGATGTTAAAATAGCCTTTTCACTTGCCCTACCCTCGCGGCGAATATATCCACCGGGGATTTTACCTACTGAATACTGTTTTTCTTCAAACTCTACGCTCAAGGGGAAGAAATCCATTCCTTCTCTTGGCTGCTTTGACATAGTTGCCGATACCATAACTGCTGTATCGCCGCAACGAACAATACACGAACCGTTTGTCTGTCCGCAGTATTTGCCGGTTTCAATTGTGAGTTCTCTGCCAGCATATGTCGTTTTAAACTGCATCAATTCCATATATATACTCCTTAAATTAAAAATATCAAAATATAAAAACACAAAAATGTGTAAATGTGCAAAATTTAGAAAAAGCGGATATTAAAAAACATCCGCTTTTAACATTAATTACTTTCTTAAACCAAGCTTCTTAACGATGGCTCTGTATCTTTCAATGTCCTTATCCTTAAGATAAGCAAGAAGACCACGACGCTGACCAACCATTGTTAAAAGACCTCTACGGCTGTGGTGGTCTTTCTGATGAGTTTTAAGGTGCTCATTAAGGTGGTTAATGCGTTCTGTTAAAAGAGCGATCTGTACTTCAGGAGATCCTGTATCAGAATCATGAAGCTTGTTTGCAGCAATTATCTCAGACTTAACTACTTTATCCATTTTATTTTCCTCCTTTATTATTTATGTAAACACTGTTGTTCTAAGTAAGCCGCCGGAGATGCGTGCAAACTGAGGACAAAGTTACACATACGGATGAATTATAACACAGTTTCTTCTTCTTGTAAACTATTTTTTTCGTCATCTGTGTGTCTTTTTTCTTCCATTAAGGGAATAATCAACTGTTCAGCCTCTTCCCCATCAAATTCGCTATTTTCCAACAATTCAAGATTTTCCTGTTCGGGCAGTTCGTCAAGTGAAGTTAATCCGAAGTGACGAAGAAATAAATCTGTTGTACCAAATAAAACAGGTCTGCCGATGGTATCCTTATGACCAACCTCATCAATTAAACCTTTTTGTTTCAAACTCATAACAGAATAATCACATTTTACACCGCGAATCTGTTCTATCTCACCACGGGTTACAGGCTGACGGTATGCGATAATAGAAAGAACCTCTAATGCAGCCTGTGAAAGAGATTTCTTCTGTATTGGATTTAGTAAATCTTCAACAAACGGTGCATTTACGGGGTTTGTACAAAGCTGAATTTTTGTGCCGAATTTTTTTAATAAAATTCCACTTTCTTTATTATATTTTGTTTCTAAAAGTTCAAGTGCCTGCCAGAATTCCATTTCAGTAGCGCCTGTTACTTTTTTAACGTCTTCTGTATCAAGTGGTTCGCCCACAATAAACATAAGAGTTTCTATTACTGATGCAAGCTCATTCAAATTCACTTGTTTCATCCTCCGTTATTACAGGTTGATTATCAACCTCTAAATTAAGTTTAACTAAAATATCACCAAAATTTTCTTTCTGTTGAAGTTTAAGATAGCGGTTTTTCCAAAGTTCAAGCATAGCTGCAAAAGTTGTTACTACTTCGCTTTTATTACCGTCATCTTCAAACATATCAAAAAAGGACATCTCTTTTTTTGAAGAAAGCCTTCTGCGGATATATGCCATCTTACCTTTAACAGTATATATATCTCTGCGTATTTCCCTTTGTTTTTTAACCGTTTTATTTTCAAAACGCTTTAATACTTCACCAAACGCCTCCATTAAAGCATCAAGTTTCATATCTTCTAGT
The DNA here is from genome assembly GCA_015069575.1 of Clostridiales bacterium. Lineage (GTDB taxonomy): Bacteria > Bacillota > Clostridia > Christensenellales > QALW01 > UMGS1322. The sequence goes on along the minus strand of SVIH01000001.1, from coordinate 57,476 downwards.
TCAATGCGCTGTTGCATATTGATTTCTTCAGGAAGTTTATAATACACTTTAAGATTTTCTTCTTCCATATCGTGAAGTTTTTCACCGGCTTCTTTATACATTTTGTATTCAGTAAGCCTGCGAATAAGCGCTTGCTCCGGGTCTTCCTCGCCTTCTTCAAGCGGTGTGGGTTTAGGAAGAAGTGAACGGGATTTAATTTCTAACAAATGCGCAGCAACAGTTAAAAATTCGCTGGCATTTTCCATATCAAATTCAGCGATATTTTCAATATACTTTAAGTATTGTTCTGTAATATCCGAAACAAAAATATCTTTAATGTCAATTTTATCTTTATCAAGCAAATGAAGAAGCAAATCAAGGGGGCCTTCAAATTGATTAAGTTTTAACTGAAGTTCCATTTTTCACCTAAATAAATGCAATAAATATTAGTTCCATTACTTTATACATTAGTTCAAAAATAAAGCCTGAAATTGCCGGGATTATTCCTATACGATTTCCAACAAGTAAAAACGCAAGCAAAACATATGTCGAATAACGCTCAATATTACTAAAAAAGTTATAATTAATTCTGCCAATAAAAAACTCTTTAAAAATTTTATATCCATCAAGTGGCGGAATTGGCATAAGGTTAAAAACTGCAAGATTAATGTTTAATATAATCAAATAATAAAAAACATAATAAATTACAAAATAAACTAAAACACCTGTTTCACTTGCCTGAAACCAAAGTATATTTGGGGTAATAATATATTGGAAGAAAAATAATAAGAAAAAAGAAAATGTTGCAAGAATTAAATTAGCAATAACGCCCGCAAAAGAAACAATAAGCATACTTTTTTTGCCATTTTTAAAGTTATTGGGAACAACAGGAACAGGTTTTGCCCAACCAAACCCAATAAGAAGCATCGCTAAAGTTCCGATAGGATCAATATGTTTAAAAGGATTAAGCGTTAACCTTCCTGAAAGTTTAGCAAATCCATCGCCTTGTTTATATGCTGCCAAGCCATGCGCATATTCATGGATTGAAAGCGAAAACAGAAGCGCAGGAAATGCAATTAAAAACGATAAAATAGCAAATATTTTATTATCAGCAGTAAAAATATCAAGTAACATTATTATCTCCCCTATTTTAGATAATCAGGAATAACATCATTTAATGCAATATACTCATATGTTTGTCTTTTTGCAATAATATGAGATTCACCATTTTTTACAAGCACCATAGCAGGAACAGGATTACGATTATAGTTATTTGCCATTGAATAATTGTAAGCTCCCGTTGTTAAAACTGCAATAGTATCATTTACCTGTAAACTTTCAGGCATTGGTGTATCCCATGTAATCATATCACCTGATTCACAGCATTTACCTGCAATTGAAACAAGTTTATTATGTTTTTCGTTCATTTTTGAAGCACAATAGGCTGTATATTTAGCACCATAAAGCGCTGTACGAATGTTTTCAAACATTCCGCCATCTGACATACAATATGTACGAACATCTTTAATTTCTTTTAAACCGTTTACGTTATAAAGAGTTGTACCTGCTTCACCAATAATTGATCTGCCGGGTTCAATTGAAACGATTGGCATAGGATAGTTATTTTTATTGCATAAATCTATTACAGTTTTGTTGATTAATTTAATAAATACTTCAAAATCCTTTGGAGAATCTTCATCTGTATACCAAACACCAAAGCCACCGCCAAAGTTAAATTCATCTAAAAGTATGTTAAGATTATTTTTTATATCGCATGCAAAATCAACAATATGATTTGCAAGTTCTTCAAAAGGCTGTTCATCAAAAATTTGCGAACCGATATGGCAATGAACACCGTGAAGAGCCATAAAATTGCTTTTATTTATAATTTTTACGGCTTCAAAAGCCTGACCATCAAACAAACCAAACCCAAATTTGCAATCCATTTTTGCAGTTTGAATAGCTTCATGGGCATGAATATCAATGTTAGGTCTGATCCTGATTGTAACATTAATTTTTTTATTTAATCTTTGGCAAACTTTTTCAATTAAATCAAGCTCATCAAAACCATCAGCAATAATACAGTAAATCTGATTTTCAACCGCCATTATAATTTCTTCTTCGGTTTTGCTGTTACCGTGAAGTTCAATTTTATCAGGGCTTATTCCTGCCTGTAAGGCAGTATAAAGTTCGCCACCGGAAACAACATCAACACCCAAACCTTCAGAAGTTACTATTTTAAGTATTGCTTTATTGTTAAGGGCTTTAGAAGCATACATTACCCTTCCGTTATCAAAGTATTTATCCATTGCCGTTTTAAATTTTTTACAATTTGAACGAACTGTATTTTCATCAATCACATAAAGCGGCGTACCATACTGTTTTTTAAGTTCAACAGTATCGCAGCCGCTGATTGTTAAATGACCTTTTTCATTGATTTCCATACTACTGTTAAGATGCATAGCATAATTCTCCTTTATTATATGCTATGATACCACATTTTACGCATTTAGTCAATGATTGCTAATTCCAAAATGATATAATTCCTTTTAATCTATCAATAAATCCTGCCTTTTTATGCTCATTTTGTGAGACAAGTGTTACATAACCAATTTCTTTACCGTTCAAACTTATTACTACTTTTCCGATTTCTTGTCCCTGAAGAATTGGTGCGTTTACACTTTCAGGAATTTCAACACGTGTTTCTATTTTATCCGTACCATCATTTTTCACACATGCATAGTAATCATCTTTAGCAATAAGATTTGCTGTTTTATTAGTACTTCCGTTTATTTTTATTGTTGAAATAACTTGACCAACGGATACTGCTTTATTGTTTTGATAATTTGCAAAACCATAATTTATAAGGTCTGCCGATTCCTTAAATCTATCTTTGCTTGTTGAACCACCTAAAACAACCGAAATAAGACGCATATTATCTCTTTTTGCAGTGGTTGACACACAGAACCCTGCATCAGAAGTATAACCTGTTTTTAAGCCGTCACAACCATTTAACGATCTTATAAGTTTATTTGTATTTACAAGCCCTGTTACTCTGCCATCTTTTTTATGCTTTAATTCATCCATCCAAACGGTGCCCCACTTAAAATAATCTTCATGTTTTAAGAGTTCAGCTGACATTTTTGCAACATCTCTTGCAGTTGAAAGATGATCGTTTTCAGGCAACCCAGTACAGTTTTTAAATAATGTGTTTTCCATGCCAAGTTCTTTTGCACGATTATTCATTTTAACAACAAATGCATCTTCACTACCTGAAATTCGTTCAGCCAATAAAACAGCTGCATCATTTGCAGATGCTATAATTACTGATTTAATCATTTCCTCAACAGAATAATCATAACCTGCATCAATAAATGCTTGTGATCCGCCCATAGACGCACTAGATTCACTTGCTGTAATTATATCATCATATTTTAAGATACCGTTATCAATTGATTCAAATGTTAATAACAGCGTCATAATTTTTGTTACGCTTGCTATAGGCAGTTTAGCATCAGCATTTTTTTCAAACATTACTCGCTGACTACCCGCATCAACTAATATTGCAGATTTTGAATTTATATTAATACCAATATTATCTGTTTCAGCAAATGTAGTTAATGGGATGATTAACATACTTACTGAAATTAATAAAACTAAAAATTTGCGCATAATAAAAACCTCCTTTCAAGTTTATTTTTAACAAAAGGAGGTTTTATTATTTTTGAAATTTTTACAAAAAGGTATTTAATAAACCATATAAATTGCTATTAAAAATTTTAAACATACATAAATATATTACAATTACTATTATAAACATCAAAAGAAATAAAATTGATTTTTTTATAAAATTAATATAATTATAATTTAATTTATGATTCTTCCAATTATTTAATATATTATTTAAAATCAGATAAGAAAAAATTATTGCATTTAAAATTATAAAGATATCTATAATTAACAAAAAAAACAAACTAAAAAATCCTTTAATAGATAACAATGTACAAACGCAGCAAAAACTAACGCCAAATTTAAAACTTAAACAAAATAAATTTATTGGCACCAAAGCAAATAAAAACCATGAAAACATACCAACCAAAAAAACAAAATAATGTTTTAAAGAAGAAAATATAACTGAGAAAATAATTGATTTAAAATTTTGTGATTCAAGCAAGGGGTATAACCCAAACTCAAAGCATCCTTTAATAGTTGAAATTTGTGAAATATTAATATTTTTATAGTAGTTTATTCCTGTTGCAAATCCAATAAAAACTAATAAAACAAGTAACAGAATTTTTAGTTTTTCAATGCTTCTATACAAGTTATTTCTCCTTTATATGTTATATATAAAGGATATTCGAAATAAGTTTGTCCTTATGATTTTTTTAATTTAATTTTATCTGCAATTAAAAAAATGAACTCACTGTTTGTAGGTTTTCCCTTTTCTTTATCAACCGTATACCCGAATAAATTATAAATTTCATTAACATTCCCTTGTTCCCAAGTGTTTTCAATAGCATAACGAATATTACGTTCAATATTTTCTTTTTTTGTTCCAAATATTTTCCCAACATTTTCATAAGTTAAATTTATATTTGGGCAAAAACCACCTAAAATAATTTCATCGATCACAAACAACAAATAATGATAACCTTTAAGTTTTTTACACATCCCAATTTCATTTAGAATACAAGTTATTTCTTTTATAAACATTTTTTCACCTCATAAGTATTGTAATAGTATAAATTTCAATTTTCAACTAATAAGATTGACTTATTTTGTCGTGTAAAATGTTTTAATTACATAATAAATAAAAAAGTGTTAAGGTTACCCTATAACACTTTTAATATTTAAGATGCTTTTTTTACTTGTGAATTTTCTTGCGAAATCTGAATCATATTTTCAATAAATATTCCATATCCACGGGTTGAATCGTTAATCATAACGTGTGTTACTGCACCTATGAGCCTTCCGTTTTGAACAATCGGACTACCCGACAATCCTTGAACAATTCCACCTGTTTTTTCTATTAAATTTTTATCTGTAATTTTAATAACCATACTTTTTTCACTTGGATACGTTTGTTCGTTTTTATGAATAATTTCAATTTCGTATTTTTTTATTTCTCCATTTTCAAAATCAGAATAAATATACGCTTTTCCTGTTTCAACACTTTTTTGAGAACCTAAAGTAACCAACTCTCCCTTTTTTAGATAAGCATTATTTCCCAAAATACCAAATTTAGTGTTATCTTCTACTGTGCCTAACTGCTTGGCATTAATACCAAAGGTACCTTTTAATTCACCCGCTTTTCCTTTTTCACCTTTTTTTACACCGGTAATAATGCATTCAACAACTCTTCCACTTCTTACTGATAAAATTTGCCCCGTGTCGCTATCGCAAATAGAATGTCCAAGAGCCATATATCTGTTTGTTTCCGGGTCAATATAAGTGATTGTACCTAATCCTGCAGCACTATCGCGCATCCATAATCCAAGATGAAACAATCCATCTTTTTTACTTTTAACGGGGTTGATTTCTGTTTCAAATGTTGTGTTGCCTCTTAAAATACTTAGTTTTATTTTTTCACCTTTTGAATTATTTAATATGGCATCTATATTTGAAACATCATCAAGTTTTATATTATTTGCTTTTATTAAATAATCACCTTTTTTTATGCCTGCATCTTTTCCAGGTGTGATAAAATTACCGTTTTCATCTTCGATAGCAATAACATCTGTTACTAATAATCCATTAGTATACATTGCAACGCCAACAGTCTGTCCGCCAAGATATACTTTTTTATCTTCTTTAATATTAATATTTTTTATTGTTATACCAAGAACTTTTACAGACATCGTATCATTTGCAATATTAGTTGAATAATCTTTAAAAACTGATGCAGAAACTTCATTTTTGTATAATGATAAATTTCTGTTATCATAAACCTTTATTGCTAACGGTGTTTGCGAAAATAAAACAATTAAGCACATTAATATAATTACAATTTTTCTTTTCACAATTTTTCTCCTAACTTCAGGCTTTAAATATTTTTTGTTTGTATTTTTTATTTACCCGTTAAAATTAATGGAATGAAATATTTAATTTTCAAAAAATATTTTTAAATTACATTATAGTTTAATATACCCAAATTTAAATTTTTAAATAAAAAAAGAGCCATTGGCTCTTTTAAATTGAGTTTTTAAAATCATTTGCAGATTTTATAATTTCATTTGCACGATCAAGCGCTAAAATTGTTTCATTTCCACCTGCAAGACGGGCAATTTCACGTTTCCTGTCATTAGAATCAATGATGCTGATTTCTGTTTTTGTTCTATCACCACTAGAAACTTTTTTAATCAAAAAATGCGTATCAGCCATTGATGCAATTTGTGGAAGATGTGTTATTGCAATCACTTGATTATTTTTTGAAATCTTTGCAATTTTTTGTGCTACGACTTGCGCAGCATTACCGCTAATGCCTGTATCAATTTCATCAAAAACCATAGTTTGAAGCATTTGGTCGCTTGAAGCTATGCTTTTTAACGCTAACATAAATCTACTTAATTCACCGCCGCTGATAATTTTTGATAGCGGTCTTACAGGCTCACCAACATTGGCAGAAAACAAAAATTCAACATCATCATATCCTGACGGTGAAATATTTTTTGTATCAGTAAAATCAACTTCAAAACACGCGTTTTTCATACCAAGTTCAGATAATTCATTTTTAATGCGATCTTCAAAATTGATTGCAACATCATGCCTGATTTCACTTAATTTATCTGCCTGCTTGAAATATTCAACCCTAAATTGTTCGGTCTGTTTTTCTAATTCTTCTATTATTTGTTCTGCATTAATTAAGTTATCAAGTTTTTCGCAAGCATCATCATAGAATTTTAAAACTTCTTCTTCGCTGTTACCATATTTACGGTACATTTTTTTAATTAATGCTAATCTGTCTTCTATTTTTTCAAGTTCAAATGGGTCTGCTTCAACACCACTTGCAATGCTTTTAATTTCGCTTGAAATATCATCAATTTCATAAAAAGCACTTTCAAGGCGTTGGTGTAATAAAGAATACTCATCATTTATCGAAGAAATTTTAGAAAATGTTGCACATCCTGAACGGATTTCATCAAGAGCATTTCCGCCAATTAGCGCTGAAGTTTCAATTAAGGTATCTTTGATTTTATCAAAATTCTTTAAAAGTTCTGCTTTCTTTAAAAGTTCTTCTTCTTGACCTATAACAATTTCCGCTTTTTCAATTTCATTAATCTGAAATTCAAGCATTTCAATTTTATCACTGCGCTCTTCAGGCGTTCCCCAATCACCGTTTAATTTATCCAAACATGATTTATAGTAAGTATATGCAATTCTAACATTATCTTTTTGTTGTAAAATCTCTCTGCCGCCAAACCCATCTAAAAAATCAAGATGATTTTCAGGATTTAATAAAAGTTGATGTTCGTGCTGCCCGTGAATATCTGCAAGTTTATCTGCAATTTTCTTCAATGTTGCAAGCGTTACAAGACTTCCGTTTATCCTTGAAACACTTTTACCTTCAGATGATATTTCGCGAACAATAAAAAGCATATCTTCTTCATTATCGATATCGTTTTCATCTAAAAGGTTGCTAATCAATTTATTGTTTTCAATTGAGAAAACTCCCTCTACCCTTGCTTTATAAGTCCCGTTGCGAACAAGTTCCTTATCTGCCCTTTCGCCTAAAACAAGATTTAAAGCATCAATAATGATTGATTTACCTGTTCCTGTTTCACCTGTTAAAACATTAAATCCATTATTAAAATCAATGGTTATATCTTCAATTAATGCAATATTTTTTATCAAAAGCTGCTGAAGCATAATATTTCCCCACAACTATTATTTTAACATCATATTAAGTTTATTTACAACATCAGAAACCTGTTCATTTGATGAAACAACGATTATCATTGTATCATCGCCAGCAACGCTTCCTAAAATTGCCGGATGTTTTAAGGCATCAACAACAACACCTATTGTACTTGCTGAACCTGCAAGAGTTTTAACAACAACAATATTATTAGCTGACGTAATAGAAATAACTGTATTAATAAAAAGTTGTTTCATTTTGGGAGTAATGCCGGCATCTGCCCTATCAACAGAAGTATATTTATATCCACCGCGTTCATCAGGAATTTTTGTTAAACGAAGATCTTTTATATCCCTTGAAACAGTTGCTTGTGTTACTTTAAAGCCTGCACAAACAAGTTCGTAAACAAGTTCTTCCTGTGTTTCAATTTCCTTTTTTGATATAATATCAAGAATTTTACTATGTCTTACAGATTTCATTTTTTACTCCTTATTAAAATTCCATTCAACAAATTTTGATTGTAAACGTTTGAAAAAACTTTTCTGTTTAAAGTTGATGAATTTCAATTTATAAATAGATTTTTTAATTTTTACTTCATTGACTACATCATCTGTGTTGATATTCATACCATCACAGACAACAGAGAATCCACACTTATCATCTGTAGTAAATGTAAGAACCTCCTCATCTGAAAAAACAACGGGTCTTGCACGCAAAGTGTGAGCGCAAATGGGTGTCATCAACATCAGGCTTAACTTTGGGCTTATAACCGGTCCTCCTGCAGAAAGTGAATATGCCGTTGAACCTGTAGGACTTGAAACCAAAACACCATCAGCAGACAAGGCATCAACAAACTCATCACCTGTATATGCTTTAAATTTCAAAAGCCTTGCAGAATTTCCGCGTTGAAGACATATATCATTTAATGCAAGATATTCTTTATCAAGAACATTACAGGATAACATCATTCTGTTTTCTATTGTAAAATCACCGGTAGATAATTTGCTTAAACCATTTTCAATTTCGGAAAGCTCAAGTTCAGTAAGAAATCCAAGCCTACCTAAATTAACCGATAAAAGAGGAATATTTGCTTTTGAAGCAGCAGCAGCTATCCGCAATATAGTTCCATCTCCACCTAAAACAATTATAACATCTTTATCCTTTAAAAATCCATCGTCTTGCTCATGAACAATATGCCTGTCAATAGATTTTGAATCAACTATAATTTCACAGTTAAAACCATATTTTTTTGAACATTCAACAATGCTTTTTGTAATTAAAAAGTCTTTATCTTTATTTTTATTAACATAAATGCCAATATTTTTCAACCTTTTATCTCCTTTATTGCTTGTTCATAAACATTTTTAAAATCAAACATAGGTGCATTCTTTGTAAGTAAAATTAAGAACTCTACATTGCCATCTCCACCCAAAATTGAAGATACACAAGCATTTTCAACACCATATGAAAAGGAATTTGCGCACTTTTCAATTTTTTTAAGAACATCAAGATATATTTTTTTATCTTTTATGATGCCCTTTTTATTTAGATACTTACTTCCTGCTTCAAATTGAGGTTTTACAAGTGTTATGGCTATTCCGTTTTCCTTTAATATTGAAAACATTGCTTGATAAATTTCTGTTTGAGAAATAAACGAAACATCCATTACAGCAATATCTTTTTTTCCACCAATAAGTTCCGGAGTTAAATCTTTTGCATTAGTGTTTTCAAGCAAGGTAACTCTTTTATCATTTTTAATAGAAGAATCCATCTGATCATGCCCAACATCAACTGACACAACACTTTTGGCACCAAATTTTAACAAACATTCAGTAAAGCCACCTGTTGAAGCACCAATATCAACAGCATCAAACCCTGACACATCAATATCAAAAATTTTTATAGCACCTTCGAGTTTTAAACCGCCACGGCCAACATAGCCTATAGTATCAATAACGCTTATAACATCGTTTTCATTAATATTAAATGATGCTTTATTAATTATTTTTCCATTAACAGTAACACTGTTTTCATTTATAAGTAATGCTGCGCGACTACGCGATTTAACAAAACCTTTTTCAAACAACGCTTTATCTAATCTCATTTTTCAAATTATTAATAATACTTTGTGCATCAATGGAGTTGTCCATAAATTGCTGTTCAACAGAACCAACATTTACAAATTCGTCTTTTAAGGAATATCCGTAAACATCTGCCTTTATTTTGTTTGTTGAATAGTAATTCAAAACTCCTTCATATAACCCGCCAACACAAGCATTATCCTCTATTATTATTATAGGTTTTGATGAAATCTCATTTAATACTTTTTCATCAAATGGCTTTAATGTGCGTGCATCAACAACAGAATATTCAAATTCATCGGCAACTTGCAACGCAGTTTCAATACAATTACCAAAGGAAACTACAGTACCGTTACTTCCGCGTTTAATATAATCCCAAGTTAATGAATCAAAATCCTTTTCACCTTTAATAACAGGTGCACTACCTTTAGGATATCTGATAGCAATGGCTTTATCACTTAATGAAGAATATTTAAGCATTCGTGAGAACTCCTGTGTATCCCTTGGCTGTAAAACTATAAGATGTGGCATAGAACGCAAGAAACCAAGATCGTATATTCCCTGATGTGTTGCGCCATCTTCACCTGTTAATCCTGCATGATCAATACAAATTGTAACAGGAACTTCCTGCAAACAAATATCATGAAAAATTTGGTCAAAACCACGCTGCAAAAAAGTAGAATAAATAACAACATAGGGCTTCATTCCGCCTTTTGCAAGCCCACCTGCCATTGCAAGAGCATGCTGTTCGGCAATACCCGTATCATAAAATCTATCAGGATATTTTTGGCTGAAATCATTCAAACCTGTATTATAAGTCATTCCTGCTGTTACAGCGCAAATATTATCATTGAATCTCGATAATTCAACCAATGTTTCACCAAAAACTTTATTATAATTTTTTAATATAGGTTTGCTTGTGCTTTGAGGCGAAACACCGTGATATTTTTCAGGGTTTTCTTCTGCTTTTTCGTGCCCGCGACCTTTGCATGTTACTGCATGAATTATAACGGGATTAGAACTATCTTTAACACGATTAAACATCTCTATTAAATCAGTTAATGAATGACCGTTTATTGGCCCTAAATATGTAATGTTCATTGAATTAAAGATATTATCACCGATCAAAAGATATCTTAATGAATTTCGAATATGCTTAACAAACGATGATAATTTGCCCGAATGATTAATTCTGTCAAGTGCTTTTTTTATTCGTTTTTTTCCTGAAATGTATCCTTTGGCTGCACGTAATTTAGCAAAATTTCTTGAAAGTGCACCAACGTTTTTGGAAATGGACATTTCATTATCATTTAAAACGACAATAAATTTTGAGTATGGTTTATTACCTGCATCATTTAATGCTTCAAGAGCCATTCCGCCCCCGATAGCACCATCACCAATAACCGAGATTACATGATAATCTTCTTTCTTACTATCTCTTGCTCTTGCCAAACCTAAAGCAGATGAAATAGAGGTAGATGAGTGACCTGCATCAAATGTATCAAATTCGCTTTCACGATGGTTAGGAAAACCACTAATTCCATCTTTTTGGCGTAAAGTTAAAAACTCATTTTTTCTACCTGTTATAATCTTATGAGCATACGACTGATGCCCTACATCAAAAATGAGTTTATCCTTAGGTGTATCAAACACATAATGAAGTGCAACAATTATTTCAACAGCACCAAGACTTGATGCAAGATGCCCTCCATTTTTGACGGTTGTAGAAATTATCTCTTTTCTAACATCATCGCAAAGGGTTTTTAGTTCTTCTATATTTAATTTTTTTAAATCATTTGGAAAACAAATTTTTTCAAGCATAATTATTCCTACTAAATGTGTATTGTGTAAAAAATAAAATGGCATAATATTATATAATAATATTATACCACATTATTAATTATTTGCAAGTATGCATATTTATTAATTTTAATTAAATTTTAAATCGTGTTTTTTGGCAATATATAGTGCAACTTTATGCAATGTTTCTACACCTAAATATCTTAATTCATCATCAGGATCAAAAAGCAATTTTTCTGCACCGGAAGATTCTGTAAAAGGTCTACGATAATTAGGCCATGTATTGCCATTATTAAAAACATGAACCTCAAAATTAAAAGGACCTGAGTAATTAATATCTTTTAAACCTTTAATAACTTCATCAAAATTAACTGTACCAAGAAGTGGAATCATATGGTCATCATTATCGCCATTATTATCCTGTAAATGTATTCCCATCAGCATACCTTCTAATTTTTTGATGTTTGAATACTGATCAAGATTCAAAGTGTTTGCATGCCCTGTATCCCAACACGCTTTTAAAAGCGGATGATAATTAACAAGTTCTTTTAACCACAAAATATCATCTGCGGTCTGAACATCAAAAGGACGGTTACGAATTTTTTCTGAAATATTTTCAACCATTATAAAGATATTATATTTTTCAGCATATTCAAGCAATTTTAAATAGTATGCTTTATTCTTATGCATTAAATCCTGCTTATCAACGCATAATGAACTGCCTGCATGCACTGTTAACCTGTCTATACCAAGCATATCTGCTGTAATGATAGCCTTTTTAACATCTTCAACTTGTATATTAAAATGTTCATCACTAAAAAATGGATTAAATTTAAAAGGTGCATGTGCCATCGTAAATTTAACTTTTGTTTTATCTGACGCTTCAATAATTTTTTCAGCATCTTTTTGATAATCATCATTCTGTGAAACAAAAGATAAATTAATATCCATATTTCTGAATTTTGATTTTTCACAGGCATAAATAAATCCATCAGGTTCTTTTGCTAAACCATTAAATGCGCAGGTTGATACAGATAATTTCATTTCAGTCCTCGAATAATCAATGAATTATAAACTTTTCTTGGCAACTTCAAGTAATATTTTGCTAAGGAATTCATCACTTGTCATAGTTCCGAGATCCCCTTCTTTTCTTGAACGAACGGAAATTTTACCTTCTTCCGCTTCCCTATCACCAATTATAATCATATAAGGAATTTTTTCAAGTTGAGCTTCACGAATTTTATAACCAATTTTTTCATTTCTATTATCATACTCAACGCGAAGATTTGCCTCTAACAATGTTTGTACAAGGTTTTTACATGCTTCATCAGTACGATCGGTAAGATTCATAACCTTTACCTGAACGGGTGCAAGCCATGTAGGAAATGCCCCTGCAAATTTTTCAATCAAAAGTGCTAATGTTCTTTCATAGCAACCAATTGATGTACGATGAATAATATAAGGATGCTTTTTGCTACCATCTTTATCTGTGTATTCCATACCGAATTTTTCAGCAAGCATCTGGTCGATCTGTATTGTAATAAGCGTATCTTCTTTACCATGAACATTCTTAATCTGAATATCAAGTTTTGGTCCATAAAATGCTGCTTCGCCAACACCGATTTTATAATCAATACCAAGATGATCAAGGATACGCTTCATAACGCCTTGTGCTTCATCCCATTGTTCCTGTGTGCCGATATACTTTTCTCTGTTTTCAGGATCCCATTGAGAAAATCTATATGAAACATCTTCATAAAGACCGATGGTTTTAAGCATAAAGTTACAAAGTTCAAGGCAGTTTTTAAATTCATCTTCCAATTGTTCAGGAGTGCACATAAGATGACCTTCAGATATCGTAAACTGACGAACACGAATTAAGCCGTGCATTTCGCCTGACGCTTCATTTCTGAAAAGAGTTGATGTTTCATTATATCTTAAAGGAAGATCCCTATATGAACGAGGACGATTAAGATATGCTTGATATTGGAAAGGACAGGTCATAGGACGAAGCGCAAAAACTTCTTCATCTGTTTCTTCATCACCCATAACAAACATACCATCTTTATAATGATCCCAATGGCCACTAATTTTATACAAATCACTTTTTGCCATTAATGGAGTTTTTGTTAAAAGCCATCCGCGTTTTTGTTCTTCATCTTCAACAAATCTTTGTAAAAGTTGAATAACACGCGCACCTTTAGGAAGCATAATCGGAAGTCCCTGACCAATAACATCACTTGTTGTAAAAAGTTCAAGTTCCCTACCAAGTTTATTGTGGTCGCGTTTTTTTGCTTCCTCAAGCTGTACAAGATAATCATCAAGCTCTTGTTTTTTATTAAAAGCTGTTGCATAAATACGGGTAAGCATTTTATTTTTTTCGCTACCGCGCCAGTATGCACCTGTTATAGATAATATTTTAAAATGCTTAATTTCTGCTGTATTTTTTAAGTGTGGACCTGCACAAAGATCAACAAATTCACCTTGCTGATAAAAAGAAATTTCTTCACCATCAGGCAATTCATTTATAAGTTCCTGTTTATATGGTTGATCAGCCATTTTTTTAAGTGCTTCTTCCTTTGAAAGCAAGAATCGGTTAAGTTCAAGTTTTTCTTGTGCAATTTTAACCATTTCTTTTTCAATTTTATCTATATCACTGGCATTTACAGGAGTTGTAAAATCAAAATCATAATAGAATCCATTCTCAATAGCAGGGCCTATTGCAAGTTTTGTATCAGGATAAAGACGCATAATTGCTTGCGCAAGCACATGGCTTGCTGTATGGCGAAGCACATTAAGATATAAATCATCGCGCTTTGTTACAATAGAAAGATTAGTATCTTCGTTTAATGTATGCTCTAAATCAACAAGTTTGCCGTTTGCAACTGCTGCAACAGCATTGGCTGCAAGACCCATACTAATATCTTCAGCAACCCTTCTTGCACAAACACCATTTTCATATTCCTTAATAAAATTGTCAGGCAAAATAATCTTCATAATAATATCCTCCAATAAAAAAATAAACCCGTCCTTGTTATTAACAGGGACGAGTAAAATAACCCGTGGTTCCACCCAAATTGGTTCTCATTATAGCCTATATCGCGGCAACCGATTTGATCAACAGGTGGTATCCATAAGATTTTCGGCAGTTACTTCACAGCAAAACAGCAACCTCTCTGAAGCCTGATTATTCTTAGGCGTGTCCTGTATCATCTCAACATTATTATTATATACTTAAAACAAAAAAATTGTCAACCCTTTTGTAGTTTGTTTATAATATTTACCATATGTTCAGGAATAGGCGCAGTAAATGTCATCAGTTCATTTGTTGTTGGGTGTTTAATGGTTAGTTTATACGAATGTAACATTTGTCCTTCGTGATTGTATTTATTCTTTTTAAAACCATATTCACTATCACACAAACACGGATGACCAATACTTGCAAGATGAACACGAATCTGATGTGTTCTGCCTGTATTGATTTTACATTCAACTAATGTGGCATCTTTATAATGCTCAACAACCTTAAAGTTCGTGCTTGCAAATCTTCCATCATTTTCGTTATTATATATTGCCATTTTTTTACGGTTATTTTTACTTCTGCCAATATAATTTTCAATTAAAAAATCCGTTTCTTTTATAACGCCTTCAACTAATGCAAGATAAATTTTTTCACAAGTTCTGTCTTTAAATTGCTTTGCAAGTTCATTATGTGCATTATCATTTTTAGCAATAATTATAATACCTGATGTGTTTTTATCAAGCCTGTGAACAATGCCCGGTCGAACAACACCGTTTATACCTGATAAATCTTTAATTGCATACATTATTGCGTGTACTAATGTACCTGTATAATTACCATGTGCAGGATGCACAACCATTCCTTGCGGCTTATTTATTACAGCAATATCATTATCCTGATAAATTATATCTATAGGAATATTTTCAGGAACGACCTCAGTTGTTTCAAGTTTTTGTTCTTTTATAAAAATTTCGTCACCAATATTTATCTGCTGTTTTTTTAATATTTTGTTATTATTAACAAGAATATCGCCCTTTTCAATAAGTCTGACACATTCGCTACGGGAAATACCGCTAATTATAGAGATATAAACATCTGCTCTTTTGGAATTTTCTTGGGCTATAAAAATTTTATCCATTTTCTTTATCCTTCTTTTCTTTGGGAGGATAAATTTTATCATGAATAAAAAGTATATAAACAGCTAATAAAATAGTACCAACAACAACAAAAATATCAGCAATATTAAATACAGGAAAACTATATCCTGTTATGGTATCTATAAGTTTTAAATCTATAAAATCACGAACAACACCTATTACAGATCTGTCAATAAGATTTCCTAATGCACCGCCTAAAATAAATGATGCTGAAATTTTTAAAGTAATATGTTTTTGGGGAAAACGCAATAGAACAATAAACCCAATAACGCAAATTGCAATTGTTGTAATTAGAAAAAACAATCTTTGATTAGAAAGAATACCGAATGCTGCACCATCGTTCAAAACATATGTAAAAGATAATGTTTTAGGAATTAAAACAATGGATTCACCAAGTTCTGTAAGTAAACCATCAATAAGCATATTCCCCGATTCTATAAAGAATCCTACAATAAACAACTTAGATAATTGATCCAAAATCAATATCACTAATGCAAAAATTAAAATAAATAACATATTAATACCTATATTTTATAAAATCTACAAGTTCTTGTAAAAGATCGCCAATAATCGGAAGATTTCTTGATGCAAGCAAGGTCAATAAATATAATAGTATACCGCTAATGATCAAAAACCCTATGGCACTTCCAAATCCTTTAAATAATCCGGCAAGAAAATTATTAATAATTATTCGTTTTGTATCCGAAAGATAATACAAATAATCACGCAATACTGACCAAGCAATAATGCGTGATGTTTTTTTTGTAACAAGCTTTATTTTTTTCAAAAATCAATCACCAATACTATTATTAGTCATTGTTGGTTTGATTATACTTTTCTAATAAAGCAAGTTGTGATTTAAGAATATATTCAACGCGTTTAAGTAAATCTTTTATATCCTTTTCTTTATCATTTAAGCGCTTTAATGCTTCATCAATTTCTTGATTACGGACTTTAAGAAAATTATTTGCTTTATCTTCAGCCTGTACAATAATTTCTTGTGCGGCAATTTCAGCATTAAAAAGTGTTTGTTTAACTAGGTTTTCTTTATTTTGCAAAAAATTGTTTTGCTTAATAAGTTCGTCAATTTCAGCATTTAAAGAAGTAACTTCTTCTTCAAGATTTTTCTTTTTTCCCTCAAGCTCACCAATATACTGAAGAACCTCAAACCTATTAAAACCTTTTCTTTCAATGCTGAACATATCAGCCTGATCTTTCATTATAAAACCTACAATCTATGATTAAAATTCATCATCAAGGGTAAAACCATCATCACCCTGTTCAGCAACAACATCATCTGATTTATCGATATATGTCTGATTTGATGCAAAAAGATAAATGCTTCCCTTGGAAACTTCTGTAACCTGTGCATCACTTGCATATGCAGCACCACTCATAAAATCAAGAATTCTCTGTGCTACACGCCTTTCAACCTTATCAAGTTTAATAATAACGTGTTTATGCTGAATCAGTTGCATAACAAGTGGCTGTGCATCATTATATGATTTAGGTGAATAAATTACAACGCTTGATTTGATAGGACGCTTGTCCTGCATTGGAACAACCTTTGGTTTACGAATAGATCTACGTGGTTTATCATCATCATAAACGCTTCTTGACTGTGGTTCATCTATTTCTTCATCATCGTAGAAATATTCTTCATCATCTTCATATTCATCTGCATTACCAAATCCAAAAAACTCTAAAAACTTATTTTTTCTCTCCTGAGCCATTATAAAAATCCCCCTAATTTAAATATTACAATTTCTTTCTCCAAACAGTGCGGTTCCTAACCGGATCATTGTTGCCCCGTGTTTAATGGCAGTTTCGTAATCACGGCTCATACCCATTGAAAGTTCACAAAAACTACTACCAAAATGCTTTTTACCTATCTCAAGAAGATTAAACATTTTTTCAAAATACAAGTTTTGTTCTTTTACATTTGCATCCATTGGTGCAACGGTCATAAGCCCTATAGGTTTAATATACCTAAAATTTTTCAAAATGTCAAGATATTCTGTTAAATTATCAGGTAAAATACCTGATTTTGTTATTTCATAGCCAATATTTACTTCAACAAGCACTTTAACGGGAGTTAAATTTCTTATTTGCGCAATGTTTTCAATCTGTTGCGCTAAAGAAATTCTATCAAGAGAATGTATGCAGTCAACCTTATCAATAATCGCTTTAACTTTGTTTGTTTGCAGTTGGCCAATAAGATGTTTTTCTGCTTTCTCATTTATATAATCATATTTATGCAATAGTTCCTGAACCCTGTTTTCGCCAATTATCTGTGCGCCTGCATCAATAACCTGGTTTATTTCATCAACCGTTCTTGTTTTTGTAACTGCAATAATTTTAACATCATTTATATTTCGCCCACAACTTGAACAGATTTTATCCACATTTTCATAAATACTTAAATAATTTTCTTTAATTGTCATTTGTTATACACCTTTTGGCCTAAAGAAATTTGTTCAGTATATTTAAAAACTGTTTTATTTTTATCTTCATAAAGAATTTCAACAGGAACTTGTGTTTTTTGCTTATCAACCTTTATAATTGCCGTGGAATTTTTTACAAAACCATTCTTAACACTATATCCTTCAGACCGTGTTCCAATAAACACATCGGTAACACGAAGATCCAGATATTTTTCTACATTATCATTAAATGAAAAAACAAGTGCGCTGCCCTTTTTTTCATCAATAATCTTTTCAAGACAACCATATTCATATTCTGATTCATTACTTACATACACCTGATAAAAATTACCAACTACAAAGTCTTTAGGATTATCAATTTCAACCACAACATACCATTTGCCATCTGTTACTAATTTAAATCCATTTAAATTATTATCATGCTTCTTTTTTATATTGGAATTAAAATCAGAATAATTAATATTTAAAATATTTTCACTGTTAAATAACTGTTCAACGCCATCGCAATAGAATCCAACGAACCCGTTCTTGTTTGCTACAATATAATCACGCCAGGCATCAATGGAAGCAATTAAATTTTTTTCATCATTATATAAATTTTCTAAATATTGGTCTGGTGTATAATTTGCCCTTATATACTCAACTCTTTGGCTCATCAATGAACACAATTCAGCATTAAGTTCGATAAATCCATTATCCATTTGAGACATTTTACCTATAATAACATCGATCTTAAAATCATATTGCTGAATAATTTTATCATCAAAACTTGTGATAATATTTTGGTTAAGATATGTTACAATGTTTCTTTCTGTTTCGTACAGCTTATCAAGCGTGTTTTTTATATATCCTTTTTTATATGCTGATGCTATTTGAGTGCCTTCTGTAATATGTTGACCTTCAACAATATTATTAAAATAAATCTTTTCGTAATTATTTAAATCTGTATAAACTTCATCCCTAACAATAAATCCTTGTGATTTAATACCATCATAAATAACTTCATACTGAACCTTATCGCTTTTAGGCAAGAAAATAGCAAGACATATTACGGTGATAACAACCACCATCAATACTGAAAATAGTATTAATTGCGGAGGAAACATATTTCTTCTAAATCGTTTTTTTGTAATCATAAAAGCTCCTTAATAAACTACTGTATTATCACCGGGTAAATCGTCATTTTCCACAGCATATTTAAGATCAAGGTAATATTCTGCAATTTCTTTTACTGTACTGCTTGCCATAGAACCTGATCTGCCATTAGGGATATAAACAACAATGGCTATTTCAGGTTTTTCATACGGTGCAAAAGCAACAAACCAGGCGTTATCTTCAAGGTTAATCTGCGAAACCTGTGCAGTTCCTGTTTTACCGCCAAGCTGTGTTTTGTATTTAAATTCATCAAAATATTTACGAGCAGTTGAGGAATATCTATCTTCACTTTCATTAACCATATCCCTCATACCCTGTTTAATAACACTTAAATTATCTTGTTTAACATCAAGCTGACGAACCAAGGTTGGTTGTTGTTCATAAACAAGTTCGCCGTTAGATGATGTAACTTTATCAACAATATGAGCGTCGTAAACATAACCGCCGTTAACAAGGGCTGATATATATCTTGCAACAGCAATTGGTGTAACTGTAGTAATGCTCTGACCAATGCCTGTTTGAATTGTTGTTGTATTGGTCCATGTTATCTGAACAATAGAACTATATATTTTATAACGCGTATCATCACGAACTTTACTGCGCGACAAACCGTATTCATTTACAAGCATTGCAATTGTTAAATCAAAAATTTCTGTTCTTGATTTACCAACCATATCAAAGCAACGATTTATAATATTATTAATATCTGTTTCACTTAATGTTTTATTTGAGTATGACGCACATTCAGTTAAAATTGTTCTTAACTGTTTTGAAACAAGATAAGGAAGGCTTGTATCCTGATTATTAATATCGCGCTCATTATCATAAAGTGTTTTTTGATCACCAACAATGCCTACGCTTTCACCTGTTAATTCAATGTTGGTTTTATCTAACAAACCAAGATTATGCGCCCATTTTTTTATTTTTTCGATACCTAATCTATCAGCTAATTCATAATAAAAATAGTTACAGGAATAATTTATTGCATTAATTACATTAATATGCCCGTGAGTTTCGTGATTATCTTTATACCAACCGCACATTGGACCTTTTTCTGTTCCTGAAACGTACTTTTTATATTCACCTTCATCATAGATAGTTTCGCCAGCAGATATTGCACCTTCTTCAAGGCCTGCAAGGGACATACCTAGTTTAAAGATTGATCCAGGTGTATCAGAAGAACTTATTGCCTTATTAAACAACGGTTTAGCATTGTTATTAACAATAGCATCTAAATCTGCTTGCGAAATTCCTTGCGAGAACAAATTCGGATCATAGTTTGGTTCACTAACAAGCGAAAGAACATCACCGTTAGTAACATCCATAACTACTACAGCACCAACACTTGCAAACTGAATTTCTTTGCCGCCGCGTTCTGCAACAAGGTTAAGATAATAACTTGTTTTTTTATTATATTCTTCCAACTGACGCGCTTTAATTTCAGCAATATTTTTTCTTAATGCTTCTTCAGCAACACGTTGAAGATTATTATCAATTGTTAAATATACATTATTGCCACTTTTGGGCGAAACAAATGAAAGTTCTTTTAAAATTCTGCCACCGCTTGTAACTTCCACAACGCGTTTTCCGCTTCTTTCACCACTTGCCCCTGTAAGTTCGGCTTCCATAACACTTTCAATGCCTGAAACACCTACTAAACTTTCAATATCATATTTACGTTCATCATAATACGCACGATTCTCTGCAGTAATTCTGCCTAAATAACCTACAATATGACTTGCAACCGTACCCTGCGGATAAACGCGCAACGATTTTTCAGTAACATTAAAACCGATTAATTCATAACTGTAACTTTCAATTGCAGTAACTAATTCCAGACTAATATTTTTTAAAATAGTAATTGATTTTGATGCCCAATATGATTGAATACTATCCTGCCAAATTCCAAGCACTTTAAATGCCATTTCATCAGATATTTCTTCAGGAATAACATATCGTTCACGCATTTCCCTGTACATTTCTTCCGGTGACATCTTTTTACCTTTGCTATCGGCAAAATAAAAATCACTACGCCATGTATTTTCTCTTTTTTGCGCAGTTTCATCAGAAACATCTCCCCAGTTAAATACAAAATTTCCTTCTGCATTTTTTGTAATTGCAAAAGTTGGTTCAATATCTCTGCCATATTTATTTATAAGTTCAATAGCAAAAATTATGGAATTTGTATAGCTTTCTCTTTCAGATTTTAAATTATATTCTCTATAAAATTCAAGATTATAGCAAACTTCATCCTGTGCAAGCGGAATTCCGTTAACATCAAGAATTTTTCCCCTAGTACCTTGTATTTTTAAGGTGCGGGTGTGTTTTATAGATGTAGCTTCTAAAATTTGATTTTTCTTAATAAACTGAAGATCAATTAACGAACAAACAAGAATAATAAACGCAACAATAAACACCAATAGCACAAAATTGCTACGGTGTTTAGTAGTTGTTGTATCAATACTATGTTCCTTGTTAATTAATCCCATTTTACACCTTTTAAATTATATATTTGCCGTCATCATTATTTTTATCCTGCATAAAAGGAAGCTCGAATATTGCTTTATATACAAAGTAAATTCCAACAGTAATTACGCCTGTATATAACGCTGATGGTAAACCATAAAAAAATGTGCCCAATGTAACTGTTTGTGATAAACGCATAACATATAATAAAAATACAAAAAACAGATGTTTTACTGCCACACAAACAAATGACGAAATAGAAACTGATATAATATTATTTTGTTTAAAAATCATTACTAATACGCCTAACAAGACGGCAAAAAATAAATATATTCCTGTATTTATATATGTATTTACCTGTGTAGTTATATCAACAGCAAGACCTGAATATACTGCACAAATTACAGGTGGATACCATTTTTGAGAAAATACGGCAAGCAACAAAATTGATATCATAATAAAATCAATTTTTGCACTGAATATCTCAACAAACGGCGCAAGCATAATATGAAGAATAAACATTACACTTGATAAAACTATCATTGATATGGTACGCATTATTCAGCCTCCGTACCGGTTATAATTAAAACACTTTCAAGATGGTCAAAATCAACTGCAGGTGAAAGTTTTGCTGAAGAATTTATACTTGTCGAGTTACCTTTGGAAACTTCCATAATAACACCAACTGTAATTCCTTTGGGAAAAACCTCACCCATTCCTGATGTAATAACAGTATCACCCGGTTTAATAATTGCATTTGTTGGAAGATCTTTCATTATGCAATAACCGGCTGTAGTACCTGAATTACTAACGCCGTTAACTATACCCATATCACGACTTGCTTCAGATAAAGCAGGCACGCCTGAACGCGAATCTATAATTGCAAGTAATATCGATGTATGTTCAGATGTTTGAACAATTTTTCCTGCCAAACCACCTGGCGCAATTACAACCATATTTTCTTTTATTCCGTCAGCCACACCCTTATTAAGAGTAAATGTTGCACTGTAATCATCAACACTTCGAACAATTACTTTTGCATATTCATACTTAAAACTTGGATATTTTTCACTTTCATTAAAAAGTGCCAAAAGGCGTTCATTTTCTGCTTTTACTTCGTCTGCAACTGACTGAACAGTTTCAAGTTGTGCAATTTTTTCATTAGCAAGCCGAAGTTCTTCTTTTAAACCTGCCCTTGTGCCAAACCCTGAAAAGAATTTACCAATTCCTTCAACAGAAGTATCAACTGCATTAATAACAGGATTAACCACATAGCCAGATAGTGTTTCTAAAAAAGCTACGCCGCTATTAAACATAAGCAAGAGTAAGGTTATGAAAAGCACAACACCTATGATTATAAATTTTGTAATTTTTAATTTTTTACGATCTAATTTCTTCATATAATACCTTATTATGAAAGATAATCAAGGTCTTCTAACGCCATACCTGCGCCTGTTACAACGCAGTCAAGAGGAGATTCTGCAATAACAACAGGCATACCTGTTTCATACTTTATCAAAGTATCCATTCCTTTAAGAAGCGCTCCGCCACCTGCAAGATAGATACCACGTTCCATAATATCTGCGGCAAGTTCAGGCGGTGTATCTTCTAATGTAACTTTAATAGCATCGATAATAGCCATTAAAGGCTCTCTTAATGCTTCACGAACATGTGTTGAAGTTATTGTAACTGTTTTAGGAAGACCTGTAACTAAATCGCGACCACGAATTTCCATAGAATGTTCTTCACCTGTTGGATAAGCAGAACCGATCCTAACTTTAATTTCTTCACTGGTTCTTTCTCCAATTGCAAGGTTAAACTCTTTTTTAACAAAATTCATAATTGCATCATCAAGTTTATTTCCTGCAATACGAAGTGACCTTGATACAACAATTCCACCTAAAGAAATAACAGCCATTTCACTTGAACCGCCGCCAATATCAACGATCATACAACCTGATGGCTCGTTTATAGGAAGACCTGCACCAATTGCACTAGCCTTTGGTTCTTCCATAATTTCAACATGGCTTGCGCCTGCATTTTTAGCAGCATCTTCAACTGCTTTTCGTTCAACGCCTGTAACACCGCATGGAACGCATATAACAACACGCGTTCTTGTTAACCAAAATGCCTTTGGCATTGCCCTATGAATGATATCAGAAAGCATTGCTGCAGTAACATCAAAATCTGCAATAACACCATCTCTTAAAGGTTTAACTGCAACAATATTACCCGGTGTTCTGCCAATCATATTTTTTGCTTTTTCGCCAACAGCGAGAACTTCTTTACGGCTTCCTGAAATTTTTACTGCTACAACACTTGGTTCTCTAATAATAATCCCCTTGCCCCTGAGATATACAAGTGTGTTTGCCGTACCTAAATCAATACCAAGATCTCGGGTAAAAAATCCCATTAGAAATTCCTCCTAAATATTTTTAGAGTAATAATTTATAAGACCGCCTGATAAAAGAATATCTCTTTCGTCTTTAGTCATGCTGACTAATTTAAGAGTAATCTTTTCAGGTTTAGAATTTTTTATAAGATATGCTTCAGTTTGCTCATTGCCTTCTAAAAGATCTTTTTTAATGTGTGGTAAAAATACATAATCATCTACATCAAAAAGTTTGGCAGTTTCCTTATCGCATAAAAGTGGCAATATTCCCCAGTTGATAAGATTACTTCTATAACGTTTTGTTGCATACTCAACTGCAATATTTCCCCATCCGCCTAATACCTTTTGGCAGCTTGCCGCTTGTTCACGTGCCGAACCATCACCTGGCATATTTGCAAAAATACCACTACCAAATACGCAGTCAGAAATATTTATACCATCGAATTTATTAAGATTTTTGAATAATTCATTCCTTTTTTCTGTATCTTCAATTTCCTTAACAGCATCTGCGCGCTGAACATATTCAGGATCTTTTCTTGAAAGAGTAAACCTTGAAAGTTTATAAGGATTAGAACGAAGAGTACTTGTTTCGCCTGATGGAATAAGTTCATCTGTTGTTGTAACATTATCTCTTAAAACACTTGCGAGCTTTAAAAGTACTTGTTCAGGCATTTCTTTAAGTTTTGGCCAATCTGCAATATTTGGACCTAAAACAAGATCTTCTTCTTTATTTGCATTATTTCTGCCATCGTAAACACGCTTTTTGTAAATATCACTATGATAAGTATATTCATAATCTGTGTATTTAACATCAAGTTCATCAGCACCTGTAAGGATTCCGCCATTTAACGCCGTTGCAGCAATACTACGCGCATCCATTAAAGCAACAAGCGATAACTGGCCTTCACCGGGCTTACTGCCTTCACGGTTAGGGAAATTTCGTGTTGTATGACGAATGCTGAAAGCATTGTTTGCAGGAACATCACCTGCGCCAAAACAAGGACCGCAAAATGCAGTTTTAATAACAGCGCCGCTTTCCATAAGGTCACCAATAACACCTTTTTGAACAAGGTCAAGATAAACGCTTTGGCTTGCAGGATAAACATTTAATGAGAAAGCATCATTCCCTGTGCTTCCGCCTTTTAAAATATCATTTGCACAAGTAATATTTTCAAATATACCGCCTGCACAACCTGCTATAACGCCTTGATCAACGTGAAAACCATCTTCTTTAAGTTTAGGCAATACCTTGCAGGAACATTTAGGATACTGCTTTTCAATTTCCTTATCAAGTTCAGTAAGGATTTCTTTTGCGTTTAATTTAAACTCTTTAATGGTATAAGCATTACTTGGATGGAAAGGAAGTGCTATCATAGGTTCAATTTCTGATAAATCAATTTCTAAAATAGCATCGTATTGTGCAAACTGTTGTGGTTTAAGCTCTTTATAGTCTTCCACGCGATTATGAGTTTTATAATAATTTTTAACTTTTTCATCGGTCATCCATATTGATGAAAGACAGGTTGTTTCCGTTGTCATAACATCAATACCACATCTAAAATCAACACTTAAATTTTCAACGCCGGGACCTACAAATTCAAGAACCTTATTTTTAACTTTTCCTTCCTTAAAAACTTCCTTACACATTGCAATAGCAACATCATGCGGTCCAACGCCATTTTTAACATTGCCTGTTAAATATACTGCAACAATTTCAGGATAATCAATATCATATGTTCTTTCAAGAAGTTGTTTTACAAGTTCAGGTCCGCCTTCACCAATTGCCATTGTACCTAAAGCGCCGTAACGAGTGTGGCTATCTGAACCTAAAATCATTTTTCCGCATGAAGCAAGTTCTTCCCTTGCAAAAGAATGAATAACTGCAAGATGAGGCGGTATATACATTCCGCCGTATTTTTTTGCAGCAGAAAGACCAAAAAGATGGTCATCTTCATTTAAAGTTCCGCCAACTGCGCAAAGGCTGTTATGGCAGTTTGTAAGTGCATATGTAAGCGGGAATTTTTCAAGTCCGCTTGCACGGGCAGTTTGAATAATTCCAACATAAGTAATATCATGCGAAACAAGGGCATCAAATTTAATTTGTAATTTATTTATATTCCCACTTGTATTGTGAGAGTTTAAAATGCCGTAACTAATAGTACCTTCTTTTGCATTTATATCGCTATCAATAATTTCAACACCGTTTTTTATAATCGTCTTTTTGTTAGTAAATTTCATTATAAGTTCTCCATATTAAAGTATAACAAGATTCTTTCCATAAGCCTTTTTAAACATTTCACTACAAGTAAGTGCATCTTTAATTTCAAGTGATGCATCACCTTTAGCTTGTGTTTTCATAATAACAGAATCACCTAAAATATCACATGAAACTGTTTCAACTATTCCATCCATCGCCCTATCAAAACTTTCAGCAATTCTTACAAGAACAGCAAGACGATATATAATCATAAGATCGTCTGAGTTAATCATATCAGAATATCTTTGACATTCTTTTTTTACATCATCTTTTCTATGTGCTAGTGCAACAAATGCGCTCATAAGATGTTCGCGATGTGTAAGACCATAAATATTTGAATTTAAAATAAGATAAAAGCTATGTTTATGGTGATCATGATATTTTATTGTTGCGCCAATATCATGAAGTGTTGCTGCAGTTTTAATAATGCGCATATAAGAATTTGGAAGTTTGTGAAGTTGACGAAGTTGTTCAAACATCAAAAGTGAAAGTTTTGAAACATTGTTTGCATGTTCAACATTTTCCTGAAAAAGACCTAACGCATTTTTAAGAGAGAAATCAAGCACATGCTGAACAGGTTTAACTGAAAGCTGTGGATCAATTTCGTTAAACATAATGCCTTCTCTTAAACCGTTGCAACTGATAAAGATATCAGAACAACCAATATAATTAACTGTTGTTTTTATTGCGGCAAAAGCAGCAAGGAAAATATCAGCGCGTTCATTTGAAAGACCTTTAATCTTCATTCGCCTATCCAAATCAAGACGGCACATATTTTCGTAAACTGCATCAATTTCTTTTGCACGGATACTGTAATTATGAAGTGTGCCAATATCTTTTTTTGATTTCATTCGCATAATCTTGCCTAAGTTACGGAATGAACCACCAACGCCAATAATTGGTAAACCTTCAATAGAAGAAAGCCAAGGTACCGAATCTAATTGTTGGCGGTAAAAATCTTCAATTGCATCAATTTGTTCCTGCTTAACTTTATCTGCTAACCCAAAAAGTTCAGTTAATGTAACTGTTCCAAAGGGTAAACATGCAAGATTTTTAATCTGACGCTTTTCAAAGTGAACAAGTTGTGTGGTTCCGCCACCAATATCCATAATAACGCCATTATCAATATCCATTGTATTAATAACGCCCTGGAAAGCAAGGGTAGCTTCTTTCTCGCCAGTTAAAACTTCAAGATTAATTTGTGTGGTTGCATAAACCTCATCCAAAAAACTTCTTTGGTTAGCGGCAAGATTAACCGCTGCTGAACAATATGCATATATCTGTTCAATACCGTTTGCAGCACAAAGCCTTTTAAACATATGTATTGTTTTAATTAATTGTTGAATTCTACGGGGCTTTATTATATTATCATGACCCATATCTGAAATAAGTCTTACAGGCTCTTTAAGTTGGTCGGCAATACGGTAACTGCCATTATCATAGATATAAACAAGAATAAGCCTCGAGTTGTTTGAACCGATGTCCATGATAGCAATTTTTTTCATTGATTTTTCTCCTTTGCGTTTATATGTTTGAAAATAAATACAATTATTCATAATAATTATTATTTATTATATAATATATTAATAAAAAAATCTATAGGTAATTTAAAATTTTTTACAAAATTTACAGAAAATTTTATATATTTTTATTAAATTCAGGTGTTTTTATATTATTTTTTTAAAAACCGAATTAAATATCATATAAATTCCAAATAGAATTAAAAAAACGCCATAACCTTTTTTTATAAATTCAACATTTATCTTGTTTGCTACCAATGCCCCTATAAGCGAACCAATAAAGCCAACCGGAATCAGTTTAATTATTTTATAAAAGTCTGTTTTATTGTTTTTAAAGTTAAAAAGCAAAACGCCAATTGCAGCAGGAATATATGAAATCAAACCTAAATACTGCGCTAAGATCTGGTCAATACCCATAATATATGTTAAAACGGGTATTAACAGGACTCCGCCACCAAGCCCGAATCCTGCAAGCAAGAACGCTAAAAAAGATATAAAAAACAAAATCATAAAATACTTTTTACTCCAATATATAAAATCACAATACCAAATATAATTTTTAGATATTTTACCTTGATTTTTTTACTTATTAACGCCCCCGCTATTCCGCCTAAAAAAGCACCTGCACAAAGAAAAACAGTTGGTTTTATATCATAATTTTTCTTATAAATAACTGCGCTTATAATTGATAACGGCAATATAAACAAAACAACATTCTGATGCGCTTTTTTTGTATCACCTAATATATCATAAAGCATCGGTAATGCAATAATCCCACCACCTGTACCAAACATTCCATTTATTATCCCGGAAATTATTGCTAATACATATTTTTTCATAATTAAACCACCATATATATTTTTACCAAAAAACAAAAAATAAAACTGCTGAATTATTCAGCAGTTATTTTTTTCTGTTTAATAAATATAATGCAAGTTCGTTGAAAAACTGACCTTTTTCACCATATTTATTCATAATATTTAAAGCGTTTTCTGTGTGTTCTTTTGCTTTATTTTGCGCGCCTTCAATTCCAAATAATGTTACATATGTGGTTTTGTTGTTTGCAGCGTCGCTTCCTGTTAATTTACCTAAATCTTCATCATTTCCAACAACATCTAAAATATCATCAATTATCTGAAATGTATATCCAATCTCTTGCCCGTAATTTTCAAGAGTTAATATATCTTCATTACTTGCACCACCACAAGATGCCCCCGCTTTAATTGCCCCGATTATAAGTGCGGCTGTTTTATTCATATGAATATAGTGCATAGTTTCTTCATTTATATTTTTTCCGTTTGAACTAACATCTATCCACTGACCTGCCACCATACCGTTTACACCTGCGGCAGTTGAAATATATTTTGCAGCGTTAATTTCATTTGAAGTTTTTAAATTATCAAGCATAATATCAAATGCATAACTTAATAGACCATCACCTGCAAGAATTGCTTTATCTTCACCAAACACTTTGTGTGATGTAAGCCTTCCCCTGCGAAAATCATCATTATCCATACTAGGTAAATCATCATGTATAAGCGAATAAGTATGTATAAATTCTATTGCACAAGCAAAAGGAAGCGCTTTGCTTAAATCATCACAAAAAAGTTCACAGGCAGCAAGAACTAATGCAGGACGAAGTCTTTTACCCCCTGCAAAAACGCTGTAAGCCATCGCTTTTTGTAATTCTTCAGGAATATTTTTTTTAGAAAGATATTCCTGCATTTTTTCTTCAACCAAACGGTTGTATTCATTTAATTTTGTATCTAAATTACTCATAATCTGATTCAACTTCTTTTATAATACCATTTTCTTTTTTTAAGATTGTAATTTTTGAAGTATAGTCATCAAGAAGTTTTCTTGAATGTGCAACAAGTTTAACTCCTTCTTCAAAAATTAAAATTGATTTATCAAGTGAAAGTTCATTATTTTCAAGTTTATCAACTGTTTTTTCAAGTTGCTTTATGGCTTCTTCCAAAGTCATTTCTTCAACATTTTTCATCTATAACCTCCGCTTTAACTTCGCCTTTATAGAGTTTTATTAAAAGTAAATCACCTTTTGTAATATTACTGCTTTCTTTAATGATTCTGCCATTTTTTGAAACTACAGAATATCCCCTTGAAAGAACTTTTAAGGGGCTTAATGCATCTAGTTTGCCACTTAAGGACATTAATTGTGCTTCTTTTTTTTCAGGCATAATATTAATACAAAGTTTTTCAGTTAAAAAATCAAGTTTATTTTTGTAATTATTAATTAAATGCATTGGATCATCAAAAGATAATGAATAATTTTGAATTTTAGCATTTAATTCAATTATTTTACCATCAATAAACCTTACTAATCTGTTTTGTATATTATCTAAATCAAGCAAAGTATCGTAATAATCAAACACTGCAAGTTCTGCTGCTGCAGATGGTGTTGGTGCTCTTAAATCAGCAACAAAATCAGATAATGTAAAGTCAGTTTCATGACCTACCGCTGAAATAACAGGTTTTTTACAATTAAAAATTGTGCGCACAACTTTTTCATCATTAAAACACCAAAGGTCTTCTATTGAGCCACCGCCTCTGCCAACAATAATAACATCGATATCATCTCTGTTATCAAGCAATTCTAAACCTGTACAGATAGATCTTGGCGCGTCTTCCCCTTGCACCGAAACAGGAGCAAGCAAAATACTAATACCTGGACATCTACGCAATGCGACATTACATATATCGCGGATTACCGCACCTGTTGGTGAAGTTACAACACCAATTTTTTTAGCATATTCAGGTATAGTTTTTTTGTTTGAATCATCAAACAATCCTTCTTGTTGAAGTTTTTGTTTTAATTGTTCAAACTTTTGGTAAAGTTCACCTAATCCATCCTCTTTCATTTCAAAAACATTAAGTTGATACTGTCCGTCGCGTTCATAAAGGGTAACTCTACCCCTTGTAGAAACCTTCATACCATCTTTAAGTTTAAAATCAAGCCTTAATGAATGAGGTTTGAAAAAAGCGCATTTAATTGCTGCGCTTTCGTCTTTTAGTGTGAAATATATATGCCCCGAAGAATGCATTTTAAGCCCTGAAATCTCACCTTTAACAGTTATATCGGATAAAACGACATCTAAGGACAGACATTCTTTTACATAGGCGTTTAATTGCGATACCGTTACATTCATAATAATCCTGCGGCTTTAACAGTATTATACATAAGCATTGCTCTGGTCATAGGACCTGTTCCGCCCGGGTTTGGTGTTATAGCATATGCAACCTTTGAAACATTTTCAAAATCAACATCACCAACTTGTTTACCATCAATACGGCTAATACCTATATCGATAACAACAGCGCCATTTTTAACCATATCTTCTGTAATCATATGCGCTTTGCCAACTGCAGAAACTAAAATATCTGCCTGTTTTGTAATTTCTTTTAAATTTTGAGTTTTTGAGTGGCAAACTGTAACTGTTGCACCTTCATTTAATAATAAAAGTGCCATAGGTTTACCTACGTTATTACTCCTTCCAATAACAACTGCGTTTTTACCTGTAATCTCAATGCCGCTTGATTTAATAAGCTCTAATGCCCCTGCAGGAGTGCATGAAACAAAGCAATCTTTATCATTCATTAAAACTCCGCCAACATTGATTTTTGAAAAGCCATCAACATCTTTTTGAGGCGAAATGGCTTTAACCACAGCGCTTTCATCAAGACCTTCTGGTAAAGGAAATTGAACTAAAATACCATGAACAGAATCATCATTATTAAGTTTATGGATTAAATCCATAAGTTCTTCTTGTTTAGTTGTATCAGGAAGTTTATATTCTAAAGATTTAATACCTACTTCATGGCAATCATTTGTTTTATTTTTTACATAAATACAGCTTGCAGGATCTTGTCCAACAAGAATAACTGCAAGTGAAACTTCTTTACCTGAAGCACATATTATGTTTTTAAGATTTTCCTTAATTGACTTTGATAAAATTTTACCATCAAGAATCATTTTTTACCTCTGTAAATATATTTATTTCTGCCCAAAAGAGCAACACCAACCGCATTATCTGAACTGAATTCAACGGGTGAAAACCTTAAATTTACATGCATGCCCTTTTTTTCTAAATATATGGGCAGATTTTTTCTTAAATATTCACTTGAAGAAACTCCGCCTGCCATTAAAACATCACTTACACCTGCATAGTATGCAGCACCACCAACCATTTTGGCTAATGTTCTTGTTATTGCTGACATAATTGCTTCAGATAAACATTCAACACTTGCGCCATTTTCATACTCTCTATAGCGGCAGTTTCTGTTCCTGAAAAGTTGCACGAATCATATGTTGCGCTTATAGGAAGAACTATTTTTTCGCCTTTATATAAACACGCATTTTTATCAACTTCTTTACCTGATGGAAAACTTAATTTCATTTTTACACCAAGCCTATCAATTAACTGACCTGCATTAATGTCTTTTGTTTGTGCAATAATTTTTGTTTTATATTCAGTATCAGTTTTTTTAACAAGCAAAACTTCTGTTGTTCCACCTGAAAGATGAACTGCACAGAATGTATCTTTTGGCATTTCAACGCCATAAGTTGCTGCTGCAATATGGCCTTGCTGATGGTCAGTAGAAAATAAAGGTACATTAAGACTCATAGCAATAGATTCTGCAAGGCGCCTGCCTGCAAAAAAAACAGGCATATATGAATTACCTATATTACGAGGTTGCGTGCTTACACAAATTGCTGTGATTTCCTTAGGATCAACATCGGATAATAATTCTTTATAAAGATCCGGAAAATTATTTATATGCTTAAAAAAGGCTTCGCTTTGGCGAAGACCTCTTTCCCCTTCCGCCACAGAAAGTAGACGGCGTTTATGCTGAATAATATTACCATCGCCATCAACTGCGGCAACGCTTGTTGTATAACAACTTGTATCAATACCTAAAAAAATCATAAACTTCTGACGTACGCCCCCAAAATACCATTAATAAACTGCGGTGCATCATCAGATGAATATTTTTTCGCAAGTTCCACTGCTTCGTTTATAGCAATAGCATTGGTAACATCTTCACGATAAATAATTTCACATATTGCAAGGCGTAAAATAGATACATCTACCCTGCTCATTCTTTCAAGTTTCCATCCTTTAGCAAAATCAGATATGATCTTGTCCAACTGTTCCTGATGTTCTTTTGTTTTTTCTCTTATCCATTGTATATATGATTCATTTTCCTGTGAAATGTTGTTCCAATTAACTTCTTCATCGAACAAAACACCTAACATGCTTTGCGCTGTACTTGTTCCAAACATATCTTCAAAAAGAAGTTTGAACGCAATTTCACGGGCAGTACTTCTTGAATTTTTATTTTTAGCCATTATATCCTCCGCAGGTATGTATATACTTTTAAAAGGCGAGAAATTCCCGCCCTTTAGCATTATTTTGTCTGTGATTGTAAAGAATTATCAACCTGAATAGTAACTTTTTTTACTCTAATTCCACAAAGAGCTTCAATATCACTTTTAACACTTTGCTGAATAGCAACAGAAATTTCAGGTATAACTACTTCAGGTGCAAGTGAAACCTTTACAGCAATATGCGCGCCTTCATCATTAACTACAGTTTTAACGCAAAGTTCTTTTACGCCATCAATTTTTTTAACTGCCCTTTTTGCAAGGTCGCTAACAGTATCAAGGTTTATGTAAATACCGCCTTCATCAGTTGAAGCAGCCATCAATGTATTGTTTTTTGCTTTTTTGGTTGAAACAAGCATTGATCTGAAAGAAAGCACTAAAAGTATCAGAAGTATTGCTGATATTGCAATTTTAAGGTATATAGAATATCCTATAAATTCTAAAAACAGTGCTAAAAACGGTGTGTACCAAACACAGCAACCAATTATAAACACTAACGCAAAAAACACCATTGTCATAAAAACAAGCAGTAATCTTTCACCAATTTTCATATAAATACCGCCTTACTTTTTTTCTTCAGTTAAAACCTGAACACCTTGAATGTTAACATTAACACCTACAACCTTAAGCCCTGTCATTCCTTCAACTGCACGCTTAACAGATTTTTGAATTTCCTGCGCAATATCAGAAATAATTGTGCCATATTGTACAATTATGTTAACATCTATAACAACATCGTTATTGTTAATATTTGCTTTAATACCTTTTGCTAAATCTTTACGGCCTAAAAGTTCACCAATACCACTTTTTAAACCACCACTCATGCCTGCAACACCTTTAACTTCTGATGCAGCAAGACCTGATATTATTGCAATAACATCTTCAGAATAAGCGATTGTTCCGCCTGCTTCTGATGTGCTGATAATTCCTTTGTTTTCAGACATACCTGAATACCTCCGTATATTCTTTTTTATATTATATCACCTGACAAGCTTTTTTTCAACAGTTTTTTTATCTTCTTTTTTAATAATTAATCTAAATATATTTTTCAACAGTTTAGGTGCTTTTATGCATATTATCTTCATAATAATCCCCCTTATCTACACAAAAAAATGCCTGTTAAGATTAGACAAATACCTAGTAAAATCAGCCACATATATACAGGTATGTTAAAAAGAATAAAGCAAATACCTGCACCGATACATATAACCCCTATAAGATTAAACCTAAAAAATAGCCTTTTCATATAAAAAATCCTCCTTGTTTATAATATACAAAAGAGGATTTTTTTGTTACTTATATATTTTTTAATTGTTCAATTACTTTTTTGGGATCAGGTGAAGAAAATACGCTGTTACCTGCAACAAGCACATCTGCGCCTGCTTTTATTATTTCTTGAGCATTATCAAGGTTAACACCGCCATCAACCTCAATTAATATATTTTTTTCTCCGATATTTTTTTTAACTTCTCTGATTTTTTCAATAGAAGAAGAAATAAATTTTTGGCCGCCAAACCCAGGATTAACTGACATAATCAAAACCATATCTATTGAATCAACAAGATATTTTAATGAATCTACACTTGTTGCAGGATTATAAACAATACCTGCTTTAACACCTTTTGATCGAATATATTCCAACGCCCTTTGGGGATGAATGGTGGCTTCATAATGAATTGTTATGTAATCGGCACCTGCGCAAACATAATCATCAATAAACCTTTCAGGCTTTTCAACCATAAGATGAACATCTAAAGGTTTTTTTGTATATTTTTTTATGGCTTTTATCATTGCCGGGCCAAACGTTATATTTGGTACAAAGGCGCCATCCATTACATCGCAATGAATAAGATCGGCACCGCAATTATCAATAAATTCAACAGCATGTCCCATATTTGCAAAATCTGCTGACAAAATACTTGGTGCAATTTTAATCATATCTGTTCCTCCATTTTTCATTAACTTCGTTATAAAATACTTTATATCTATCGTATCTTTCCTGTGATAATTCTCCTTTTAAAACTGCTTCTTTAACGGCACAATCAGGTTCATTAATATGGTTGCATCCATTAAAACGGCAATCATAAGAATATTTTTCATATTCATAGTATAAATTTTTAAAATCATCAGGAGAAAAATCAGGCATTTCCAACAAAGAAAAACCCGGTGTATCAGCAAGATACTTCCCTTTATCAAATAAAACAAGTTCACTATGCCTTGTAGTGTGTTTGCCCCGTTCAGTTTTTTTACTTAAACCACCCGTTTTAAACATTTCACGACCGAGCAAGAGATTTGTTAATGTTGATTTTCCAACTGCAGATTGACCGCTAAAGCATGTTATCCCTTTTTTTATTGCATGGCGGAGTTCTTCAACTCCTTCAACATTATAAGAACTTGTTATAAATGTGCGCAAATCACTTTTTTGAAACTGCAAGGCAAGTTCTTTTGCTTCATTTTCATCAAAATCGGATTTATTAATACAAATTATAGGTTCAATTCCCAGCATTCTTGAATAACAAATGAGATGATCAGCAAGTTTAAGATCGGGATTAGGTTTTTTAACTGCAACAGTTATAAGTAATGTATCAACATTGGCAACAGGCGGACGAAGCAGTGCATTTTTTCGCGGTAAAATTTCAGTTATAAGATTTTGCTCGTCTTTTCTTTCAGAAAACTTAATACATACCATATCCCCAACAAGAGGCACAAGTTTTTTACTTCTGAAATTGCCTTTTGCTACTGCAGAATAAATTTTACCATCAATTAAAACATCATAGACGCCTGCAACGCATTTTATAATCATTCCGTTATTATTCATTCAAATTCTCCGAAACAGCAGTCATCGTCTTTTTATCAACTAACAAATGATTTCTATACAGTTCAAACATAACGGTCACAGGGTTATCATCAACATATTTATAATTAACTTTATTGGTTGAACTAAATATTTTTGAATCACCTATCTGATTACCAAAGGAATCATATAACACAAGTTCAAAATCACCATTTTTGCCATCAGGCATTTCATATTCATAAACAATGGAATAACTAACTTTTAAAATATTTATATCAATATCAATTACAATTTGTGGCGGTGTTTCACCTGAAAGATACATATGCTGAGTTCCTGCTTTCACACTTTGCCAAGTAACACCTAATTCAGAACTATCAACAACAGATTTCTGATTAATTTTGCCAACAATGCACCCTGCAGCAGTAATTTTGTTTTTAATTTCATTCACATCTGTTAAACCCTGAAGATCAGGCACTTCAATGGTAATAGTTTCTATATTTCTGACAACTGTAAGAGTAATTGTTTCTCCCTGCTTAATTGCTTCTGTAGAATTGCTTTGCTCAACGACTATACCATTATCTTTTTCAGGATCTTCAACATAGCGGAATTTTACTAAAAATCCTTGATCTATTAATATCTGTTGCGCCTGGTTCATATTTTTACCAACAACATTTTGCGCCATAATTGCTTTGGCGCCTTTGCTTATATATATTATTATTTCAGTATTAACTTCAACAACCGTTCCCTGTTCAGGTTCGGTTCTGATAACATTTCCCTCTTTAACTTCAGAAGATTCTTCATACAATTTTTCTATTTTAGAAAAAGACTCCATATTAAGAAGTGCTATAGCTGCTTTTTCACCAAATCCATTTATATTGGGAATAGCTTTTTCAGGATACTTTTTATCAAGAACACGCGAAAATATAATACTTACCGCAATTGCAACCACAACAACAGATGCAATAACACCAACTAAAATATTTAATTTATTTCTTTTGCTTTGTCCTTTTGTTTTGTTTTCATTTTCTTTAACCAAATTGGTTTTTTTATTTGCACTTAAATTAGGAACATCATCATGTTTTGTTATTTTTACAGGCTGAGTTACAGGTTTCTCCTGTACTACTTTTTCAGCAGTGTCTCTACCTTTTAACCTATCAGCTTTCATAACAGAAAATCCATTGGGATTTGCAACATATAAAAGCAAATCTTCCCTTAATTCTGAAGCAGTTTGATATCTTGCATCAGGATTTTTCTGAATACATTTAACAATTATATCGTTAATTCCCTGTGTAATATCAGGGTTTACGCTTTGAGGAGGCTCTGCAATCTGATTAATATGTTGCATAGCAATCGATACAGGTTCATCGCCCTGAAAAGGTACTTTTCCTGTAAACATTTCATAAAGAAGAATACCAAATGAGTAAATATCACTTCTTGTATCAACCTGTAATCCTCTTGCTTGTTCAGGTGAAAGATAATGAACACTACCAACAACATCTTTACCTGCCATAGTGCGTGTTGTCTGACTTGACATTCTTGCAATACCAAAATCAACTATTTTTACTGTTCCGTCAGTTGAAACAATAATATTCTGTGGTTTGATATCCCGATGAATAATATTTTTTCTATGTGCGTGTTCAATACCTGCGGCAATCTGCAATGCATAATCTACCGCACTTTTTAATGATACAGGTCCTTGTGAAACAATTTCTTTTAGTGTTTTACCGTCAATATACTCAGTAACCATATAAAGCGAATCATTCCATTGACCTATGCCTAATATACGACGGACATTTCTGTGTGACATTTTATTAAGCGCTTCTGCTTCAAGGCGAAAATGGCGCTCTAATTCACGGATATTTTCAAGTTCATCCCTGATTACCTTTATGGCAACATCACGGTTATCAGCAAGCCTTTTTGCTTTATAAACTATGCTTGTACCGCCACTTCCAATTTTTGATATTATTTCATATTTTCCGTCAATTATTTCGTTGACCATAAAATATTCTCCTTAATTATTACAAATAAGTACTGCAGTTATATTATCTTTTCCGCCTGCTTCATTTGCAGAATCAATAAGATTTTTTACTGCATCTTCACAGGTTTCGCTATTATTAATAATGGAACTTATGTTTTCGTAATCGACCATACCTGTTAAACCATCGCTTGCAAGCAAAAGTTTATCTCCCTTTTTAAACGGTTTTGAGAAAACATCTATTAAAACAAATCGTTCAACACCAATAGCGCGGGTTATTAGATTTTTGTTTGGATGATTCTTTGCTTCATCATAACTTAAAAGGCCCTTATCAACCATTTCTTGAACAAAAGAATGATCAATGCTAATTTGCTGTAAATTATTTTCATTTACAATATAACATCTGCTGTCACCAACATTAGCTACATAGCAAAGGCCGTCTTTAATAATTGCGCATACAACGGTTGTGCCCATTTTTTTATAATTTATGTCGGTTTTTGCCGTTTCATAAACTGTTTTATTGGCACTGTTAAGTGCTTGCCTTAACAAAAGCGGTATATCGTCAATGCTGTTATAATTCTCTTTAATGTGCAGCGCAATACTAGAAACTGCAAGACAACTTGCAACTTCACCTGCATTTTCACCACCCATACCATCGGCAACTATAAACATTTTAATATCATCATCATTTTGCGGTATATGAAAAAAATCTTCATTATTACCACGCACTTTTCCTTTATTACTTAAACCGAAGTATTCCAATCAGCATCCTCCTTTTTTAAGTAGCTTCTTCGTAACTGACCGCAAGCGCCTGATATATCAGCGCCCATTTCCCTGCGGATTGTTACAGATAACCCCTGATCTTCAAGCATCTTTTTAAATGCGTTTACCCTATCTGTTTTTGAGCCTTTTAAACCGCTTTCATCAACAGAATTTAAGGGAATAAGATTAATATGGCACTGCATTCCTTTAACAAGTTGTTTTAGTTTTACAGCGCATTCTTTTGTGTCGTTAAACTGATCTATTAAAGCGTATTCAAAAACTACTCTGCGACCTGTGTTTTTAACATAATAATGCATTGCATCTATAGTTTCTTTAAGATTATATGCTTTTGAAACAGGCATAATTTCTTTCCGTTTTTCGTCTGTTGGCGCATGTAACGATAATGAAAGTGTAATGCCTAATTTTTCTTTTGCAAGCTGATATATTTTATCAACAAGACCGCATGTTGAAAGTGATATGTTACGCATTGAAATATTTAAACCGTTTTCACAGGAAACAAGTTTTAAAAATTTCAAGACATTATCATAATTATCAAGAGGTTCACCACTTCCCATAAGAACAATATTTGTAACACCCCTTGAATTTTCTTTATAATTATCACGGTTTGCTGCTATAACCTGACCTAAAATTTCACCTGATTCTAAATGGCGCACTAAACCGCCTATTGTTGAAGCACAAAAAGCACAATGCATACGGCAACCTACTTGCGTTGAAACACACAATGTTGAGCCATGTTTATAGTGCATTAAAACGCCTTCAATAATATTACCATCTTCAAGCTGATAAAGATATTTAATTGTACCATCAATTTTTGAAATAAGTTTTTGATGAATGGTTACACCACCAACAGTATGGCCATTTAGGGCTAATTTTTGTTTCAGTTCTTTAGAAATAT
The DNA here is from genome assembly GCA_015069575.1 of Clostridiales bacterium. GTDB lineage: Bacteria > Bacillota > Clostridia > Christensenellales > QALW01 > UMGS1322. The sequence continues at coordinate 17,497 of SVIH01000001.1, read as the reverse complement.
TGATTTCTTCAATTTCCTTACCTGCCTGAAGACCTGAATATAACTGTTTTGCCCTGTATTTTGGCTCATCTAAAGATATAACTAATTGTTCTATTTCATCTAAACTTAAATTAAGAAGTCTCAACTTTTTAACATCCTTGCAATAAAAAATCCGTCAGTTTTATCAGTATGCGGATACAACTGAATATATCCTTTTTTTAAATCGTGATTTCGTTCAAATTTTTCTCCCATAAGTCCTTCCATAGAAGAAAGAACAAAATCTTTATTATTTTTAAGAAAATTATTAATAATATCAATATTTTCTTTTTTACGAACCGTGCATGTGCTATAAACAAGAACTCCTCCGTTTTTAACACATTTGCTTGCATTTTCAAGTATTTTTGCCTGTATTTTTTCTATTTCTCTTAAACCTTCAGGGGTAACTGTATTTTTAATTTCAGGTTTTTGCCCAACAACACCTAAACCACTACACACAGCATCAACAAGAACTTTGTCGTAAACACCGTAATTATCCATAACTGTCATATCTGCTTGTTTTGAATCGATTATATGGCTATAACCACATCTTTTTGCATTATTTTTTATAAGTTCAACCCTATGCGCATGTTTATCAAATGCCATAATCTTACCGTTTTTTAAAAATGTAGCGGCATAGACTGTTTTGCCACCCGGTGCAGCACAACAATCTAACAAAGTATCGTTTTCATTCAATCCTAAAGCTTTAACCACCGCAACAGAGGCTTCACTTTGTACTGAACATATTCCGTTTTCAAGCATTTGTGGTTCGCCTTCAATATAAAAGCAGTTATTAAAATAAATACTGTCTTGTCCGTTTAATTTGCTTTTAATTTCATTTATATTGGCTTTGTTTTCATCAACACGGATACATGTTCTATGGTTGTCAGAAAAAGAGCAGAATTTTTCACATTCTTCAAAACCTAGTTCTTCAACAAGATCTTTAACAAAAAATTCAGGATAACTATATTTACTGGATAAAAATTTGTGCTTATCTTTTGGATATTCGATATTTAATTTATTTCTAGAAATATTACGCAAAACACCGTTTATATATCCTTTAAGCATACCTTTTCCAACTTTTTGTGCTATATCAACACTTGTAGAAACTGCAGCGCTATCAGGAACTTTATCCATAAACATAATCTGAAATACACCCATACGAAGTATGTTTCTGATTTTGGGTTGAATTTTTCCTTTAGCATAAAGTGAAATCACATAATCTATTGTGATAAGTTTATCAAGTGTTCCATAAACAAGCGCAACAATAAACGATCTATCCCTTTGTTCAAAATCAAGAATAGATTTTTTTAATGTAAGATTTGCATATTTTTTGTTTTGAATTATATCATCAAGCAGTAAAAATGCCCGATGCCTTGCTTTATCTTCACTCATTTACTAAAAAATCAGCCTTTAGTTTATTTCCTACAAAATAGGTTTTCGCTTCCATAGTTTTTTTGCCCGAAAACTGAAGTAAATCAATGGAAATTACCCCATCATTAGTTGCAACCTTTAAACCATTTTTACTATCAGCACATAAAACGGTTCCTGGAATTTTATTGGTTTTTTCATTTAAAACACTAACAGAATAAATTTTTATAATATCTTCTCCGCATTTTGCCCATGCTACAGGCCATGGGTTAAGCCCACGCACAAGATTTTTAATTTCCTGTGATGTTTTATTAAAATCAATACCTGCCATTTTTTTGTCAAGCATTGGAAAATGCGTTGCGTTTTGTTCATCTTGCTTTGTTCTTTTAATATTACCATTTTCTAAAAGTTTTAATGTTTCAAGTAATGTTTGTGCGCCTAATAAGGAAAGCCTGTCAAACAATTCACCCGCAGTTTCGTTTTCGCCAATCTCTAAAATATTCTGATGAATAATATCACCGCAATCAACACCGATATCGGTATACATGGTAGTAATTCCTGTTACTTTTTCACCATTAATAATTGCCCATTGAATAGGAGAAGATCCCCTGTATTTAGGCAAAAGTGAACCGTGAACATTTATACACCCTAATGGCGCAGTATCAAGATTTTCCTTTGACAAAATCTGACCAAATGCACATGTTATCATTAAATCAGGCTTTAAATCTTTAAGAATTTGCGCATTTTGCGGTAATCTTATTTTATCGGGTTGATAAATGGGAATATTATTTTCAATTGCATATTCCTTAACAGGAGAAAATTGTACTTTGTTTCCCCTGCCTTTTGGCCTGTCCGGTTGTGTAAACACTGCCTTTACATTATAGCCATTTTCAACAAGTGCTTTTAATGATGGTACTGCAAAATCGGGTGTTCCTAAAAAAACAATATCCATTATTTTTCCTTTCCTATTCCCGTTGCTTTATCTGTAAATAATATACCATCAAGATGATCAGTTTCGTGGCAGAATATTGTAGCAACAAAATCCTGTGCTTTATATTCCATCAGGTTTCCTTCCCTGTCATAACCTTGAACTGTTACTTTTTTAGGCCTGTCAACATGTCCTCTGATGCCAGGAACGCTAAGGCAACCTTCAAGGCTATCCTGATGACCACTTTGTTTAACGATAACAGGATTTATAAGTTCAAGAATTTCATCGCCTGTATCAACTAAAATCACTCTTCTTAAAATTCCAACCTGTGGCGCAGCAAGTCCTACACCATTAGACACGCTAAGAGTATCACGCATATCATCAAGCAAAGTGATTATTTTATCGTCAATACTTTCAACTTCACGGCATTTCTTTTTTAAAATTGGGTCATTATCTTTAACAATATTTCTGATTGCCATATTTTCACCTCAAAACATATTTACAGGGTTTATCTGTATATCACAGTAAAGATCTTTTTCTGCAATACCTTTTATAGAATCAAATAATTTATCAACAAGGTCTTCAATACCATCAAACTCTTTAATCTTTATTAAAATCTGATGACGATACATTTCCTGAAGCCTGCCAATAGGTGCTTGTGAGCGCTCTGAATACAAAACATTATCACCTGATTTTTGTAATAAAACCCTGATCTTATCGTAGGCTTGTAATGAACCGTTGTATGCTTTTTCAGCATCTTCGCAAACATAAAGAATTCTTATTATCCTTGCAAAAGGAGGATACCACATTGCTTTACGCTGTTCAATTTCTTTTTCAAAAAAACTTTTATAATCGTGATTTTTGGCACATTCAATTACAAAATGTTGGGGTGAATATGTTTGAACAACAACTTTTCCCGGATTTTCTGCCCTTCCTGCACGGCCTGAAACTTGTGTAATTAAAGAAAATGTTCTTTCTCTACTACGGTAATCGGGCATTCTTAACATACCATCTGCGGCAACAACGCCCACTAACGTTACATTAGGAAAATCATGGCCTTTTGCAATCATTTGCGTGCCTATTAAAGCTTGCGCGCTACCATCTGCAAGTTGCTTTAACAAGTGATAATGTGCATCTTTACCCCTTGTTGTATCAATATCCATTCTTACCGTTTTTTTATCAGGAAACAGTTTTAAAAATTCTTCTTCAACCTTTTGTGTTCCTGCACCAAATTGTTTTATAAACTTACTTCCGCAATACGGACAAAGTTTTGGCATTGGAATCTCGTAACCGCAATAATGACATCTGAGTTTATCAACATTGCTATGATATGTTAATGAAACATCGCAGTTTTCACATGTTATAGTTTCTCCGCAAGCGCGGCACATAACAAAACTTGAATAACCCCTGCGGTTTAAAAATAACATTATTTGTTGATCTTTAGATAATGTTGAACACATATTTTCGTAAAGTTCTTGAGAAAATATTGTTCTGTTGCCTTTTGAAAATTCTTCAGTCATATCAACAACTGAAACAGGCGGCATTTCTTTTCCGTTGGCGCGCCTTAACATTTCAACAAGTTTAAACTCGCCTTTTTGCGCTTTATAATATCTGTTAACAGAAGGCGTTGCACTGCCTAAAACTATAGGGCAATTATTATACTTTGCCCTTTGAATTGCAACCTCAATAGCATCATAACGGGGATGAGTTTCAGAAACATATGAACTTTCGTGTTCTTCATCAACAATAATAATGCCAATATTTTTAAGAGGGGCAAATATCGCAGACCTTGCACCGATTACAATATGTGCCTGACCTGTTAATATACGCTTCCATTCATCAAATCGTTCACCCTGCCCTAATGCGCTATGCAATATTGCAACACCATCACCAAGTTTTTTTCTGAAATTTAAAACCATCTGTGGTGTAAGTGAAATTTCAGGAACAAGAACAACTGCTGTTTTATTTTCAGCAGTTATTTTATTTATTGCCTGCATATATACTTCTGTTTTGCCACTGCCTGTTACACCATGAAGTAAAAATGGTGCAAATTGATTTTTACTAAGAATTATTTCATCTAATACTTCATTTTGCTTGCGGTTAAGATTTAACCAAGGTGCTCTTTCAGGCGCGATATCAAGGTATGGTGAGCGAACGGCTTCTTCTGAATACTCTTTAACAATGCCTTTACTGATTAATTTTTTTAACGGCTCATAACAGGCACCTACTATATGATTAAGCCGTGATTTTTCCATATCACCGTATTCAGCCAGCACCGAAATAATACGATGTGCTTTTGTTCCGGGCTTTAATGAACCCAAAACCACATCAGTCTGCTCCTTAGAAGCAGACAGTTTTATCATTTGAATATATTTAGTTTTTACTTTACCTGCGCGTACCTGAGCAGGAATAAAAAGCCTTAAAGCATCAGCCATAGTGGCATGATATTGCTTTTTTATCCATTTTGCCAAAAATATTTGTTCTTCATTAAGAAAAGGAACTGAATCAATTAATGAATGAACATATTTCAGTTTATCAAGGGGTAAATCGGTTGTGTCAGAAACGGAAACAACAACACCTTCAATATTACCTTGCCGTCCAAATGGCACAAGTACCCTCATGCCAACACAAATATTATTTAGCGCTTCAGGTATAGCGTATGTAAAAATCTTGTCAACATCCTGATTTAAAACGTCAACAACAACTAAAGCATACTTCATTCTTTTTCAGGCACAAGAATATCCTCTTCAAATTCTTCAAGAGCTTGAATAACAGGTTTAAATTCTTCATTACACTGTTTTAAATCGACCAGTTGTCTTGCGCGTTTGGCAACAACGGATGATAATGCATATTTGCATGATACTTTTGACTGAGTTTTTTTGCTTACTGGTTTATACATTTTTTATTCTCCTTTTATTTTACCAAGCTTTTGATTTTATTTCCTATAAACGAAGTTAAATGTTTTTCTGCGTTTATAATATTTACAATCGTATCAACAGTTTCATTTAAATCTTCGTTAATTACAGCGTATTTATATTCATCAACCCTTAATATTTCTTCTTTGGCAAGCAAAAAGCGTTCTTGAATTAATTCTTCACTTTCACGCCCTCTTCCGCGAAGCCTATTTAAAAGTTCATCAAAACTTGGGGGTGAAAGAAATATTCCTATGCTTTCAGGGTATTTTTCCTTAATATTTTTAGCGCCATTCATTTCTATTTCAAGCAAAACATCAAAGCCTTTTTCAAGTTGATCAAAAACATATTTTTTTGGCGTTCCGTAATAATTTCCTGAATATCCTTGATTAAATTCAAGAAGTTCGTCATTTTTAATCATATCTTCAAACTGATCTTTTGAAAGATAAAAATATGTTTCACCATCAATTTCACCAACTCTTTTTTCCCTTGTTGTTGCAGAAATAGAAAGTTTAAGATTTTTGTTTTTTTCTAAAAGCACTTTACATACTGTGCCTTTACCACAGCCTGAAGGTCCGCTTAAAATAAACAATCTACCTTTATTCATCTGTTTCAACATCCCCCTGTTCTTTAAGCCTTCCGGATATAGTTTCAGGCAAAACTGCAGAAAGAATTATCTGACCACTTTCCATAAAAATAACTGCACGGGTTCTTCTGCCACATGTTGCATCAATAGTTCTTTCTTTTGCATCTTGAATTGTTCTGCGCACAGGTGCCGAATCAGGAGAAACAATTGCAATAATTTTATCTGTTGCAATCATATTACCAAATCCGATATTGATAAACTTAACCATATATCCCCCGATTATTCAATATTTTGAATCTGTTCGCGAAGTTTTTCAATTTCGCCTTTAGCAGTAACTACAAGTTTTGCAATATCCGCATTAACAGATTTTGAACCAATTGTATTGATTTCACGGTTCAACTCCTGAATAAAGAAATCAAGTTTTCTGCCCATTTCCCCTGTGCCTGACATATAATCAAGCATATTGTTTATATGGGTTTCAAGGCGGACAAGTTCTTCATCTATTGCAATTTTATCAGCATAAATGGCAATTTCCTGATGTAAACGCTGTTCATCAAGTTTATTATCGCCTAAAAGATCATCTAATCTCTTTTGTAATCTTAACGCGTATTCGCTAAGGTTATTTTCTGAAAGTTTTTCAATATCTTTTGAAATTTTATAGATATTATGAAGTTTATTTTTAAGATCTTCACCGATTTTATCGCCTTCAATTTTTCGCGTATTGTTTAAAGATTGCGCGGCTTTATCAAGTGCTTCAAGAATTAATTTTAAAACTGCTTCATTATCATCATCGCACTGGGTTATTGTAAGAACATCAGGCATTCTTGCAACATCGCAAACACGCATATTGTTTTCAAAACCAAATTCAGCAATTTCATTAAAAGCATTGGCATACTGTAAAACAAGAGCCTTGTCCACAGTAATTATTTTGGAATCTTCACGAGTATTACGGTATGTAAGATTTACTTCTACATGACCACGGGCAATATAATTACCAATAGCCTTTCTTAACTCTTCTTCAGCAAACATCAACACCCTTGGCATACGAATGTTAATATCTAAAAATCTATGATTAACTGATTTAAGTTCAAGGGTAATTTCCCTACCATCGAAAGCAACAGTTGCACTTCCGTAGCCTGTCATACTATTCAAAACGACATTCCTCCAAATTGTTTATTTATATATAATATCACAAAATAATATATAATTCAAGCATTTTTGGACTTAATCAGTTCAATAAACTTTGCTTCATCAATTATTTCAACGCCAAGTTTTTTAGCTTTATCAAGTTTGCTGCCTGCTTTTTCACCGGCAATAAGAATGTCCGTTCTTTTGCTGACAGAACTTTGTATTTCACCGCCTAAAGACGCTATAACATCGCTTGCTTCATCACGGGTCATTTGTTCAAGTTTGCCTGTAAGCACAACACCTTTACCGAAGAAATAACTATCGCTTACAATCTCTTGTTCTTCATTAGGAATTACTCCTTTTTCCAAAAGAGAATCAATAAGATAACTTTCATTAACTAAAAACTCAAGAATACTTTCTGCAACAATTTCCCCAACATCGCCAATTTGTAACAAACTTTCCTTTGTTGCCAAACGGAAGTTATCAAGGGTTTTGTATGTTTTTGCAAGATCCCTTGCTGTTTTCTTTCCTACATTCAAAATTCCAAGAGAATAAATAAACGAAGATAAGTCAACATTCTTGCTTTTTTCAATAGAATCGATAAGGTTTTGTGCCTTTTTATCCTGCCAACCTTCAAGATTTAAAAGTTCATCTTTTTTTAAATCATAAAGTTCAGAAACATCATTAATACCAAACACTTCAACAAGTTGAATTGCTGTTTTATCGCTTAAAAATTCAATATCCATAGCATCACGGGATGCATAATGAGCTATTTTTGCAACTATCTGCGGTTTGCATTTTTTATTTGGGCAAAAAAGAAGCATTCCTTTTTCTTCAAGTAAAGTATTACAGCTTGGGCATTTATCGGGCACTAATATTTCTTCACCTTGCTGATTTTCATCAACAACGCCCATAATTTCGGGAATTACATCGTTAGAACGCCTTACCCATACATCAACATTTAATTTTACTTTTTTGCGCAAAATATCCCATTTATTGTTTAATGTTGCCCTTTTAACTGTTGCACCGCCAATATCCACAGGCTTTAAATTTGCGCTGGGTGTAAGTTTACCTGTTCTGCCAACTTCCCAATCAACACTCAATAATTTTGTGGGAACTTGTTCAGCAAAAAACTTATATGCAATTGCCCATCTTGGAAATTTATCTGTATAACCTAAAAATTCACGCATTTTATAATCGGTAACTTTTATAACCATTCCATCTATCTGAAAATCTAACTTTTGGCGCATTTTTTCAGCATTATTTATTTCATCAATAACATCCTTAATGGAAGTAAATGTTTTAAAATATGTGTTTACAGGAAGTTTTTGATTTTTTAAAAATTCCATTGCTTCAATGCTGTTTGAAAAACTCTGATCATTAATAATTCCGATATTATAAAGATAAATATCAAGTTTTCTGCTTGCTGTAACGGCAGGATCAAGATTTCTTAATGCACCTGCTGCAGCGTTACGGGGATTTTTTAAAGGTTCTGAAGCGGTTTCGTTATATTTATCAAATACTGATTTTTTCATTATACCTTCGCCCTGAACCTGAAGTTTTCCTGAAAAATCAATATTTAAAGGTAATGACCTTATTGTTTTTGCTTGCTCAAATATCCTTTCGCCCTGAATACCGTTTCCCCTTGTTACTGCATCAACAAGATATCCGTTTTCATAGGTTACATTAACGGTTAAACCATCAAATTTATATTCCAAGGAATACGTTGGTTTATCAAAACCGTTTTCTGTTAAACGGGAAACAATTCTTTCTTCCCATGCATAGAGTTCATCAAAACTTTGTGCCTTATCCATTGACCAAAGACGAGTTTCATGAGTAACAGTTTCGAAACTTTTTATAGGTTCGCCACCTACTTTTTTTGTAGGTGAATTTTCTAAAATCACACCTGTTTTTTCTTCTAAAATCTTTAATTGCCTGTAAAGATCATCCCATTCATCATCACTTACAATAGGATCATCAAGAATATAATAATGATAATTAAGATTATTTAGTTTTTCAACAAGTTTCTTCATTTCATCCATTTTAATCACCAATAATTTCAAGATTTGCCTGTGCTACAATAAGGTTTTTTACACCGTTGTTTTCAAATGCAACAGTAACCATTGTTTTATCGCCTGTTCCTTTAACGCTAACAATTTTACCAATTCCAAATCTACGGTGTTTAACGGTCATTAACATTTTCCATTCATTTGTTTGTGATTCAATTTTGGGTTTTGAATAATTAAGCGTACCCATATTAACACTTGGCGTATAGTTGCTTTTTCTATAGGAAGTTGTCTCCTGCCTGTTATCTTCTTCATAACCGAAGTCATCAAAATCATCCCAATCACCAAAGGACGATGAATATTCTTGCCTGCGTGTTATTGGCTTGGGCAAAAATGATTCAGTGTATTCTTCAGGAATTTCGCTGATAAATCTTGAAACAGGATTTGCAGATGTCTGACCATACTGAAAACGAACAGATGCATGCAATAAATACAATTTTCGCATAGCACGGGTTATGCCAACATAACACAGCCTGCGCTCTTCCTCAAGTTCTTTTTCATCATCTGTTGCTCTTGAAAGCGGGAAAAGACCTTCTTCCATTCCAACAATAAACACTGTATCAAACTCAAGACCTTTTGCTGAATGTAAGGTCATTAACGAAACCTTACCTTTATTATTGCCAAAAAAGTCGTTTTCTTCAGGTTCAGAAACAAGCGCAATATTCACAAGATAATCCTGTAATGTTGCATCAGGATTATCATCATAATAAGATTTGACTGCATTAGAAAGTTCTTTTAAATTTTCAAGCCTGTCCTTTGATTCATCACTTTTATCGTTTTCATACATAGCAACAAGGCCTGTTTTTTCTAAAAGATAATCAATAAAATCTTCAGGATCCATTAATAAACTATTGGTCATTAAATCATCAACAAGCAAGGAAAAATCCTGTATTTTGCTTCGGGTTCTACCTGAAAACTTGCTAAAATCTGCAGAAAGTATTACACCTAGCATACTATCGTTATTTTGAGAAGCAATTTGAGAAATTTCTTTTAAAGCTGAATCGCCTAAACCGCGCTTGGGAACATTAATTATTCGCCTTAATGCAACCTCATCATCAGGATTTGTCAATATTTTTAAATATGCAATAGCATCTTTTATTTCTTTGCGGCTATAAAACGGCTGTCCACCATAAACAACATAAGGTACACCACTGCCTAAAAGCATTTCTTCCAATACTCGCGATTGGCTGTTAGTACGGTATAAAACAGCAAAATTATTGTAATTTTTATCTGTTTTAAAATCTTCAGCAATCTGAGATACAACAAAATACGCTTCACTTCTGCCATCAGAAAGCTCTTCAATTCTAACTTTTTCGCCATTACCTTTTTCAGACCACAGTGCTTTTTCTTTGCGTTCAGCATTGTTTTTTATAACAGCGTTTGCGCTTTTAAGTATATTATTTGTTGAGCGATAATTCTGCTCAAGTTTAATTACGGTTACATTATCAAAATCTTTTTCAAACTCAAGAATATTTCGAATATCTGCACCGCGCCAACCATAAATACTCTGATCATCATCACCAACAACACAAACATTATTCCAGTATGATGAAAGTTGACGGATAAGGCGATACTGAACCATATTGGTATCCTGGTATTCATCAACATGAATATACATAAATCTTCTTGCATACTTTTGAAGAATTTCAGGATAGCTGTTAAATAAAAGAACCGTTTTTACAAGTAAATCATCAAAATCAAGAGCGTTTGCTTTTTTCATTCGTTTTTCATACTCATAATAAACATCGGCAAAAAGTTCTTCCCTTGAATTAGTTGCAAGCTCCTTTAATTTTTCAGGTCCTTTAAATTGATTTTTTGCTTCACTAATTACATAACGGAATTCCTTAGGCGGAAAATCCTTTGGGGAAAGTTCACGCGAAGAAAGAATTTCAGAAATAAGTTTATTTTGGTCATCATCATCATAAATAGTAAAATCTTTATTGTAACCAATAGCCTCTATTTCACGATGCAAAATACGAACGCAAGCAGCATGGAATGTGGAAATCCATACATCATTCCCCTGTGTGCCGCAAATTTTTTCAACTCTTTCCTTCATCTCTTTTGCAGCTTTATTTGTAAATGTTATTGCCAAAATATTTTTAGGTGAAACTTTTTTATCAAGTATTAAATGAGCAATTCTATGTGTTAAAACCCTTGTTTTTCCACTACCTGCGCCTGCTAAAATCAAAACAGCACCTTCAGTTGTTTTAACGCCTTTTTTTTGTTCAGGATTAAGTTTTGCTTGATCAATGAAGTTTTGATTTTCCATAAGTTTCTCCAATTTTTTTATTATACTTTATTATAACATATTAAATATCATATGTCACTATATATAATAAAAATATTTGGCTTTAAAAATTAAATTTTCACACTTTTATTTGTTTAAACATACCCTATAAAAGAAAGTTAAGGAGGATTTAAAATGAAGTTAAAATTTATTTCTTTTATCATGCTTTTTGTTATGCTTTGCACTCTTTTTATAGGATGCAAAGACAGTAACACAACAGTACTTAAAGTAAATGAAGTTACACATTCAATATTTTATGCACCTTTTTATGCAGCGATAGAGCTTGGCTTTTTTAAAGAAAAAGGTATTGAAATCGAACTGACAAATGGTGGTGGCAGTGATAAATCAATGACCGCACTTATTACCGGGCAAGCAGATATTGGATTTATGGGTCCTGAAACTGCCGTATATGTTTATAACGAAGGTCAAGAAGATTATCCTGTTGTAATAGCACAGGTAACACAGCGTGACGGCTCATTTTTAGTTGGTAAAAAACCTGATGATAACTTTAATTGGTCAAAATTAAAAGGCACTTCTATCATTGGCGGAAGAACAGGTGGAATGCCTGAAATGACGCTTGAATATGCATTGAGAAAAAATGGATTAGAACCTAATAAAGATTTAATTGTTAGATGTGATGTAAGTTTTGATTTAATGGGCGGTGCATTTATGTCAGGCAATGACGAATATGTAGCGTTGTTTGAACCAAGTGCTTCATTGATGGAAATGGCAAACGAAGGATATATTGTTGCATCAATCGGCGCAGAAACAGAATATGTGGCTTATACTGCAATGATGGTTACGCAAAGTTTCAGAGATAAAAACAAAGATCTTGTGCAGGATTTTGTTGATGCTTTATATAAAGGACAACAATGGGTTAATGATCATAATCCTGAAGAAATTGCCAAAGCTATAGCGCCAACCTTCCCGGACAGTGATATTGCGCTTATTAAAAAAGTTGTTGAAAATTACAAAAAAATTGATGCATGGAAAACAAATCCAACATGTAACGAAGACGATTTTAACCAATTAATAAAGGTTATCTCCGACGCAGGAATAAAAGTAAAAAACGCGGATTATTCGGCAATTATAGATAATTCATTTGCTGAAAAAGTAAAATAAATAATAAGGCATTGAACAATTCAATGCCTTTTTTGTTTTGTTTCGTTTTTTACAAATTAAAAAAATAATTTTTTTGTATATTGACTTTTATAATAATATATTATAAAATAATATAACTTAAAATTTTAAAGGAGAGCAATCAATATGAAAAGAAGCGAAATTAATAAACTGCTTAGAGAAAATTTAGATTTTATTAACGAAATGAAATTTAATCTTCCGCCTTTTGCTTTTTTCTCACCTGATGAATGGAAAAACAAAGGACACGAATATGATGAAATAAGAAACCATATGCTTGGTTGGGATATAACTGATTACGGATTAGGCGATTATGAAAAAGTAGGTTTGTTCCTTTTTACAATAAGAAATGGTTCTTTAAAAGAGCCCGACTGTAAAAAAACTTATGCGGAAAAACTTTTAATTTCTGACGAAGAACAGGTATGCCCTATGCATTTTCATTGGAGTAAAATGGAAGATATTATCAACCGTGGTGGAGGCAACCTTATTGTTCAGGTATATAACTGTGCAGAAGATGAATCCCTTGCAGATACACCTGTTACAGTAACTAGTGATGGTCGGGTATTTACAGTTCCCGCAGGAACAAAACTTTGTTTAAAACCCGGTGAAAGCATTACTCTTCCACCTTATCAATATCATGCATTTTGGGCTGAAAAAGGCCATGGAAAAGTATTAATCGGTGAAGTTTCAATGGTTAATGACGATAATATTGATAATCGTTTTTACGAAACGATGGGTCGATTCCCTAAAATTGAAGAAGATGAAAAACCTTTATACCTTCTTTGTAACGAGTATCCTGAGGTAAAATAATTTATGAAACTAACTGTTTTTGGTGAAATTCTTTGGGACATATTTGATGACAATAAAAAAATCGGCGGTGCTCCTTTTAACTTTGGTGCACATTGTGCAAATCTTGGTGTGAATGTTAATGTTGTTTCTGCTGTTGGCGATGATGAACTTGGTTTGCTTGCAATTAACGAAGCAGAAAAACTTAAAGTTAATACCGAAAACATTATGCAAGTTCCATTTAAAACAGGCAGATGTATCGTTTCCCTTAACAACGGAACTCCATCATATAATCTCGTAGAAAACGTTGCTTATGACAATATCCCCACACCTGAAAAATCATGTTTTTCTGCTGATGCTTTATACTTTGGTACTCTTGCACAACGCAACAATATATCAAAGCAAACGCTTACCGAACTTTTAAAAGGTAATTATCGTGAAGTTTTTTTTGATATCAATATTCGTCAGAATTATTATGATGATTTAATGATTGATCAATCATTAAAAGCAACCACAATATTTAAGATTTCGCGGGAAGAAATCGGTGTTTTAAAAATCAACGGCACAAACGAAGAAATTTGCAAAATTTTAAAGAAAAAATATCCTAATCTTAAAATAATAATTGTTACGCTTGATTGTGATGGTGCATTTGTTTTTGATGCAGAGAATGATGAATTTATATATTCAGCAAAACCGAACGCTAAAGTAGTTTCAACTGTTGGCGCAGGTGATTCGTTTTCTGCATGCTTCCTATCAAACTATCTTTCGGGCACAGACCTAAATACTTGCCTAAAAAGAGCATCTCTTTTAGCAAGTTATGTTGTTACACAATTAGGAGCAATTCCCGAATATCCAAAGGAGTTACTAGAAAAAATCATTCCTTGATTACAAAATAAACCTGTTATGAGAATATGTTTATTTTTAACTGATGAGGCGAATATATTTATGAACAAAGTAGTAAACTATGCAAAACAAGAACTTGATAAATACCTTGAAATATTAGGCGTTTCTGCTGAAATCGAGCTTCATCTTTTTGATGAAATTGGTCTAAAAGCAGATGTAAAAAATCCTGAACTTGACGATGCAATTGCAATCAAAGTTACAAACAAAAAAGGATATATCGCAGGAATTAACCCCCGCAGTGTTTTAATTGGTGTATACCGTTTACTCGAAAGCTGGGGCATCGTTTGGTTACGCCCGGGAAAAGACGGAACATATATTCCCCCTGTTGCAGACACAAAAGACATTGATATTTTTGAAATTGCAACAAAACGTCACCGCACAATGTGTATTGAAGGCGCAGTAAGCCTTGAAAATGTTCTTGATATGATTGAATGGCTTCCAAAGCTTGGTTATAACGGATATTACATACAGTTTGAAGATGCCTATACTTTCTTTGACAGATGGTACACACATTTAAGAAGCACCATTAAAGAACCTGAACATTTTGATCATGATATGGCAAGGAAATTTGTTGAGATTATTGAAAAATCAGTTAAGGATCGCGGTTTATTACTTATGCGAATGGGCCATGGCTGGACATGCAATCCCTTTGGCCTTGAAACAAGTGGTTGGTACACCTTAAAGGATGATGAAATTCCACAGTCATATAAAGATATATGTGCTCTTGTTAACGGAAAACGTGAGGTTTGGTTAAATCAGCCTCTTTCAACACAGCTTTGCTATTCTAATCCATATGTTCAAAAAACTATGGTTGATGCTGTTGTTAATTACGCAAAATCACATCCGCAGACTGATGTTATTCACTTCTGGTTAGGTGATTACTTTAACAACACTTGCGAATGTCCTGAATGTACAAAATACAGATTTTCTGACTATCAAACAATAATGGTAAATCAGATTACAACAAGATTTAAAGAAGAAAATATTAAAGCGCAGGTTGTTTTCAGCACAGGATATAATAAGGCTCACCCACCAATTCACGAGCATGTTAAACATCCTGATTTAACAATTATGCAATTTGCACCTATTACAAGAACTTATGCTAAACCTTTCCCTAGTGAATATACAATCAAAGAAATTGGTGAATATGAATTAAACCAATACAAACTTCCCCATTCAGTTGAAGAACTTCTTGCATATTTATACAACTGGAAAAAGCAGTACACAGGCGATACAGTTGCTTTTGAATACCATTTAATGTGGGATCACTTAATGGAAGCAAGTGGTGAAGGTATGGCAAGAGTTTTATATGAAGATGTGCGCAATTTTGATAATTTAGGTATTAATAACTTTATAAGCTGTCAGCTTCAACGCAACACCTTCCCTACATCAATTGCTATGACTGTTTTAGGCAAAACTTTATGGAACAGTAATGTTGACTTTGAAGAAATAAGAAAGCATGTTTACATTGCTTCATTTGGCGAAGAAAATTACGCTAAAATGTGTGATTACTTTGGTGTAATTGCAAAAGCATTTTATCTTGGAAATATGCGTAGCCACGATCCATCACCAAAGGAAGATTTTAAAGCATATCTTAAAGATGCTGTTAAAAATATGGAAGAAATGATTCCTGAAGCAAAATTAAATAGTGATAACGAAGCCGATGCTTGCCGCAAAAACTGCTGGTTACTTGTTTACCATCATGCGCGTATTTATACTTTGCTTGCAAAAGCAATTATTAAGCATTTAGACGGTTGTAAAGAAGCAAGCGAAACTTTAAGATATGCTTCGATTCAAACTGCATGGGAATGCGAAGATGATATCCAGCAAGCATTTGACTGCTATTTTTATGAAGAAGTTACAAGATTACGCATGAATCTTGATGGTGTAAGAAGCATCGCAGATCACTAGTAATTACTGCTATATTTAAAAAGTTAATATTATTCCCTTAATGTAATTAAAAATAATATTTCAAGTATTGACAATATTCTTTAGTTTTATTACAATAATTGTGAAATTATAATGAGGGATCGATATTTAGTGTGTCTCTTGTTGGGGCACACTTTTTATTTGGAGGAATGTTATGAAAAAAACTGTTACTGCACTACTTATAATGATACTTGTTGTTTCACTAATAGGTTGTAATGAGGTTTCAACTTCAAACAATATAACGCCGTTTAATGATATAACTCCTTTTATAGATAATGTAACGCCTACTCCTGAAATAGTTGGTTGCTACACACCAACACCAACTGCTTCACAAGTTGATTTATCAAATTATAAAAATTTATACGTAATCGGTAGCACCGTAAATGTTAGAAAAGAAGCCAATACAAACAGCGAAGTAATAACAACACTTTCCCTTAACACAATAGTTAAAGGATATTTTGAAAAAGACGGTTGGTATTATATAGGCATTAATGAAAATACTTTTGGTTATATGTCGTCTAAATATCTTTCTGAAAATCGCGTGCCTGAAACAAGAGAAGAAATTTTAAATTATAAAAATCTTCCCAAACAGCCTGAAGATGCTGACCCATATGGCACTACATATGAAATGATTTCATATGAAAACTATCTTATTGATTTATATAAAGAAAAAACCACACAAGTTCAACAAATGATAAAAAATAAAAACAACAAAATCGGCACAAAAGTTGATGCGTTAGTGGAACAATGGAATAAATTTACACCAAATAACACTATATATTATTATGATCTTGTTGAAGAGTTTGAACCCGGGCAAGGTACAATTTTTAATCTTACAAGGGTTAGTGCTTTAGCAACTGATTATCACGATCTTTTAAATTTACTTGAAAACATATATCTTATGATGAACGGTTTTGAAGGATATATTGACAATGATGCTGAAAAAGCAAAAGCACCTGAAAGCACTTACAAAAAAGAGTATGATGAACTGCGATTCAGTATGGTAGATCGCCATAACAAAATTCACAGATACATTGATTCTAATCCACAATATAGCAAGCAAGCAGAAAAAGTTATTACTTGGCATCAAACTTGGTGGACAGGTGGCATTGTTAACTTTCTTGAAATTAAGTGGGAAATATTAGATCAGCTTGATTTTAGTAAGAATAAAAAAACTAAAGAATTTTACAAAACGTTTGATTATTATAATCAATATAACGACCACGCATATCGTTTTAAAGAAATTGATTTAATAATGCACGGTGAAACAACATTTGCAAAAGGATAATAATAAATAGATAACAAAAAAACAACCACTGTAATAGTGGTTGTTTTTTCATATAGATTCCGGCGGCGACTTACTCTCCCGGGCCGTCTCCAGCCAAGTACCATCAGCGCTGAAAGGCTTAACTTCTGTGTTCGGAATGGGAACAGGTGATCCCTTTCGCC
>SVIH01000012.1 GCA_015069575.1 Clostridiales bacterium | reverse complement strand
GGCAGGTAAGGAAGCAGGCGCTTCCCCTTATATGCTTGCAGCAAGAATTAAAATGGAACAGGGCGCAAACGGTAATAAACTTGCCCACGGCACAGTTCCCGGATACGAAGGCTATTACAATCATTTTGATATTGGTGCTTATGCACAAAACGGAAATTCTGCAATTGTAAACGGCGCTATTTATGCGGCAAACCCAAAAAGGAATTGGAACACCCCCTATAAAGCAATTTTAGGCGGTGCGCAGTTTTTGGTTAAAAACTATATTTCCGTTGGGCAAAATACCTTGTATTTACAAAAGTATGATGTTGTTGACGGTGGAAACGGTCTTTACAAGCACCAGTATATGACTAACGTTACTGCGGCGGTAAGCGAATGTGCAACCTTAAGGAACGCCATTATAAATGCTAACGCAACAGAATCACCACTTAATTTTTTGATTCCTGTATATAACGATATGCCCGAAGATTTTGGAATGCTTCCCTTAAAAACAGGCAACGCAAATAACCTGTTATCAACATTAACTGTTGAAGGCGGAAGAATGGCATCAGCCTTTAATAAATACACAATGGGTTACGATGTGTTTACCCAAGAAACACAAATAACCGTTACTGCAAAGGCGATGGAAACAGGTGCTAAAATTGAAGGCGCAGGGGTTATTGAGCTTAAAGAAGGCATTAACGAAATTCCTATAACTGTAACGGCAACAAACGGGCTTAAACGAGTTTATACTTTATATGTTTCTTCTTCTGCTGAAAAAAACTTTGTTTCAGAATATGAAACTGCCAACAATATTATAAAAGGTGTTGAAGTTGGCACCACAAAAGAAAATTTTGCAAAAAAGATAACTGCCACAGGATACACTGTAAAATATCTTGATGCAAAAGGCAACGAAAAGCAAAACGCGGATATTATGAAAACAGGGGATAAAATAAGCCTTGTTTATGGTGGCAAAGTAGAAAGAACCATTGAAATTGCGGTTTGCGGTGATTCAAGTGGCGATGGAAGAATTTCTTTAGCAGATCTTTTGCAAATACAAGAATATATAATGGAAGAAATATACGAGGACACAGTATATTTTATAGGTGCAGATTGCACTATGGATGGCAAAATTTCTTTAGCAGATTTATTGGAATGCCAAGAGATTATTATTAATTCATAAGGAGTATTTATGAAAAAGTTTTTCTCATTACTAATAATATTATTACTGCTGTTTACAGCTATCCCTGTTAATGCAGAGCCAACAGTGAGTATAACAAAAAATAAAAGCACTGTCCTTGTTGGCGAAACTGTGGAAATAAAATTTACTTTTAAAGACAGCGGAGTTATAGGTGGAGTACATGCAACAATAGGATATGATACTACAAAACTTTCTTATGTTTCGGGAGACAGTAGCTTTGGCGATGATGCAAATGGCATAAAAATTAACAAGCAAGGAGACTTAAAAGTTGTGCTTGGTGATAACACCAGTACCGTTAAAACAGTAGTAGTGACTATAAAATTTAAAGCCCTTGCAGTAGGTGAAACAGAAATATCTGTCACTACAAAAGAAATGGTAGATGTTGACAAAAACTTTATTGGCGCACCCGACGAGTCAACTACAATTTCCGTTAAGCAGGAAAATAAATCCAATAACGCTAACCTTAAATGGTTGACTGTGCCAAAGGGTTGTACACTTGTACCAAAGTTTTCAAAGGATGTTACCAATTACACCTGTACAGTTCCAGGGTCAGTTACAAGCTTTCCTATGGATTGGGAAAAGGAAGATCCTAAGGCAACAGACGTTGTTTCCGGTGCGCTTAGTCTTAAAGTAGGTGAAAACACCCGTAAGGTTACCGTAACTGCACAGGACGGAACAAAAAAGGTTTATACCGTTAAAATTACAAGGCTTGCGCCGGAAGTTACTGCAACACCTGAATTAACACCAACGCCTACTCCCGCGCCTACACAAGAACCCATAAAAGTAACTGTTGAAGAACAGGAATACACCCTTAATCCTACGATTTCACTTGCCTTGCCCGATGGGTTTAATAAGGAAACACATCTTTATAACGGCACAGAAATTGAAACGGCAGTTTTAAGCGGAATAAAGCTTGTGCAGTTAAACGATGGCACAAGGGATATGTTCTTTGTGTATAATGAGCAAACACATACCTTTTCTGCATTTAAGCAGATAGCAAATACAAATAAAACTTATACCGCATTAGAAGAAAAACCTGATATTTTACCTGAAAGTGCGGTTAGCCAACATAAAGTTATTGCAGACGGCGAATACACCGTTTGGCCATTTACTCAGTTTGGCGAAGGCTACTATATTATTCATATAATGAACAGTTTAGGGGAAAAATATCCTGCAGTTTATTGTGAGGCTGATGGTTCTGTTCAAAAACTTTCCTTAAAAGCGCTTGAAACTGAGCAGACAGGTACAAACATTGAGATTACACCTAAGCCTGCAGGCAATTTCTTTGATAACTTAAAGATTGATTGGATGCTTGTTGCGATTATTGTTTGCGCTATTATACTTGTTGCGATAATTGTTGTAATTATTGTAATGCTTGCAAAAAACAAAAAAATGAAAAAGCAGGAAGCACCTAAGCGTCAATGGGGTTTTGAAGATCCATACGATATAAATATTGATGAGGAAGAAGCAGTTAAAAATGAAACTACTTTCTCTCAAGATGATATAGATTTTATTTAAAAAATTTACCCCGTAGCAATGCGGGGTAATTTTAAAGGTGAAATAAATGAAATTAAATCATATGCTAACAAAACAAGGCGAAAACTTATCAAAAATTCCTTGGAATGTGTATCCACGCCCACAGTTAAAAAGAGATTCGTTTTTTTGCTTAAACGGTGAGTGGGATTTTTATTTTAATGATAAAAATGCAAAAATTCTTGTGCCCTTTGCGCCTGAAAGTTTGCTTTCGCAGATTCAAGAAACTTGCGAAGAATGTATTTATAAAAGGGAATTTTCTTTGCCTGAAGGTTTTGTTAAGGATAAAGTATTTCTGCACTTTGGCGCCGTTGACCAGATTGCCCATGTTTATTTAAACGGTGAATTTGTTGGCGAGCATATCGGCGGATATGAGCATTTTTCCTTTGATATAACTGCGCATTTAAAGGAAAATAACGAAATAATTGTTAAGGTTACGGATAACCTTGATAAAACTTTACCCTACGGTAAGCAGACGAAAAAGCGCGGAGGAATGTGGTATACAAAAACTACGGGAATATGGCAAACTGTATGGATTGAAAGTGTTAATGAAAACTATATAAAATCACTTGATATTCAAGCCGATGATGAAAAAGCCATAATTATCGTTGAAGGAATTAAAAAAGGCGTTGCGATTTTTGAAGATAAAAGGGTAGAGTTTGATAATTCTGTAATTGAATATACACCCGGAAACAAAGAACTTTGGAGCCCTGAAAATCCTAAATTATATTATTTCACCATTGAAACTGAACAGGATAAAATTGAAAGTTATCTGGCTTTTAGAAAATTAGAAATTAAACAAATTAATGATATCCCCCGCCTTTTATTGAACGGTAAACCCTACTTTTTTAACGGCGTTTTAGATCAGGGGTATTATTCTGATGGCATTTTAACACCTGCAAGCGAAGAAAGTTATGTTGAAGATATTCTTTTAATGAAAGAAGCAGGCTTTAATATGCTAAGAAAGCATATTAAAATTGAAGGCGAACTCTTCTATTATCACTGTGACCGTCTGGGAATGGCAGTTTTTCAGGATATGGTTAATAACGGAAGATATTCCTTTTTCTTTGATACTGCGTTGCCTACGGTTTTTATGCAAAAATTCCCTGATAAAATTTTGCACTTAAATAAAAAATCCAGAAGAAATTTTGAAAAAGAAATGGTCCAAACGGTTAATTCCTTAAAGAATCACCCATCAATAGTTTATTGGACTATTTTTAATGAGGGCTGGGGTCAGTTTGATTCGGCAAGAATGTACGATACTCTTAAAAAGATAGATTCAACAAGGTTTATTGATTCAACGTCAGGCTGGTTCAGGGGCAAAAAGACTGATGTTGAAAGTTTGCACGTTTACTTTAAAAAGTTAAAGACCGTAAAAACTAACAAGCCTATTATTATTTCTGAATTTGGCGGTTACGTTTTAAAGATAGAAAACCATATTTTTAACGATAGTAAGGAATACGGTTATAAAACCTTAAAGGATAAGGAAGAATTCAATTTAAATCTTTTGGATTTATTTGAAAATCAACTTTTACCATTGGTTAAACAGGGTGTTTGCGCAAGCGTTTACACACAGGTTTCTGATGTTGAAGATGAAATTAACGGTCTTGTTACTTATGACCGCAAAGTAAAAAAGTTTGATTATAGGTTAAAAGAAATAAATATGCGCATTTTTGAAGAAATTTCAAAATAAATCTTGATTTTAAGGCTATTTTGTAGTAATATTTTACTAATGAAAATATAAAAAAGGAGATTTTTTATGAAAAAGTTTTTTAAAGAATTTAAAGAATTTATCAGCCGTGGCAACGTTCTTGATTTGGCAGTAGGTGTTATCATCGGTGGTGCGTTCAAGGATATCGTTAATTCACTTGTAAACGATTTGATTTCACCTGTTATTGGTCTTGTGTTTAAAGCAGATTTTAAGGATCTTGTTATTAAGGTTAAAGATGCAGTTGTTGATCCTATAACTTTAGAAGAACTTGAACCTGCACTTGAAATCAGGTACGGCGCTTTTATTACAGGTGTTATTAATTTCTTAATTATGGCATTTGTAGTATTTTTAATTGTTAAGGGTGTTAATACTTTAGCAAACCTTGCTAAAAAGAAGGAAGAACCCGCACCAATTCCCGAACCAACAACAAAAATATGCCCTTACTGTTGCAGTGAAATTTCAATTGAAGCAACCCGTTGCCCACATTGTACATCACAGCTTGATTAATTTAAAATACATAAAAAGCGGAGTGAATTTTCACTCCGCTTTTTTATGCAACTTTTTATTTAATCTTTTTAAGTGTAATAACCCAATCCTGAAGAGTAGGCCTTTCTTCTATTTTGAAGCAACCGTCTTTAATTGTTGCAGGTTTTTCTTCAAGATAAGTATTTGTTACAGGATTATACCACTGATAAACATACTTTGCATTATCATCAAGACCGATAAAAGAACCTGTTGTTTTTGTAAAGCCTTCATCAACCTTATCGTAAAAATAAGCAATGTAAATATCTTTTCCTATATGGGAAGCAGAATAATATCCGCCATCAGCAATAAAATCTTCATTTAAGTTAAAGCAAGGCTCCATTTTCCACCATTCAAGTTTTTCAAAGAATTTCTTAACATATGCTGTTTCAATTCCGCCTGAAAGGTTAATGGCTTTACCCCAAGGCATTAATTTATCTTCAACGCTCATAACTAAACCGTCGCGGTATGTGGGGTTTTCGATATCGTAATGGCTTTTGTAAAGCCACATATCAACAGCACCGTAACCATGGCCAAACATACCGTTTAAAAATGCTATCCAGCCCTGAATTCTTGCGCCTAATGAATTTGTCCACAAAAGTTCATAGCGTGCCTCGTAATTTATAATAGGTTTGTTCTGACCGTTGTACCAGAAATCAATAGCTGCGGTAAAATCAAGAGGATAGTTTAAAACGGGCTTCCATTGGTTTGCCCACCAAGTGTGTCCTTCAATATTATAAAAAGCAGAATTAATGGCAGAAGTGTATTTGCCAATGTAGTATGAACCTTCCTGATGTGCAGAAATAGGCTGTTTTAAAGGATCGTATTTATACATCCACTGGCAAACCTTTTTGTAAGGGTTGTTTTCGGCGGTCATTGTTTTGTTTTGTGAAAAGCTTTCGCCATAGTAAAAATCGTTATCAATTTCCTGACCTAAAGTCCACAAACAAGGGAATGCACCAAATCTTGCAACCCAGTAACGCGATGCATCTTCAAGAATAGGTTCATATTCTTCAGGAGGCATTTTTTCCATTAATTCAATCATTTCGCTTGGGAAGAAGAACTGTGCGTTAGCGTGTAAAAGACCAACATCGGCAATGTACTTAAAGTATTTGTCAGCATGCTTAAAAATTTCAAGGTCGTTTTCATCAATACCGTCAGCAATACCAAATTCAAGGCCGATAGCCTCTGTCTGATAAACAGTATATCCCTGTTCAAGTCTTCTTTGAATAATGTACTTAAAGTGAGAATCACATTCAATACCGCAGGCGTTTTCACCGGGGGAATCGAATTCTTCTGTTAAAAAGTTCCAGTGTGTATCACCTAAATAGAAGAAAGGTGTTCCGTCAGCATAAACAAGATACTTTTTATCAGGATGCGTTGTAACAAACCCGCGTTTGAAAATCTCAAGATCACCGGAATATTTTGTACAATGCACAACACCATAGATATTGTTAAGGTTTTCGTCAGGCACGTTACAGATTGTTTTGTAAATCCAAACACCTTCTTCTGGTAAAGCAAATCTGAAGCACCATTCGTTTTTTCCGTTCCAGAAAGCAGGAACAGTTAATGTTCTTGTGCCGTTGGATATTTCCATATCAAGAATAACATTTCTAACGGGATTTTCATATTCTTTTGTAGCAAAAAGAGTTATTTCTGTAGCTAACCATGTTTCTGTTCTTATAAATCTTTCCATAATAAACTCCTTATGTATAAGGTTTTTAAAAAAGGGCGAATTGATTTTCGCCCTTAAAAATTATTTAACTTTTTGTACAACTAATACCCAGTCTTCAGCAGAAGGACGATCGCCGATGCTAAATTCTGAACCGTTTTTATTTACTTTAACAGGTTCGCTTGTAGCAGAGGTTCTGGGATTAAACCATTGATATGTGTATTCGGCGTTTGCATCAAGGCCTGTGAAAGTTCCTGTATCAGTTTTACCTTTCTTGCTTATGTTGTCGTAAAGATATGCAATATAAAGGTCAGTGCCGATATGCGCAACGGAATAGAAACCTGTATCAGAAACAAATATCTTCTTGTCATTAAATGCAGGAACAAGATTCCACCATTCGTATTTTTCAAGGAATGCTTTCATATAGCTCATCTGATAGCCTGAAGCATATTCAACAGATTTACTCCAAGGTGTGTTCTTTGTTTCAACTGAAATAGTAACATCGTCACGAACAGTTTTGTTTTTGTTATCTGTACTGTTGTAATACCAGATGTCAACAGCGCCGTAGCCATGACCGTACATACCGTTAAGGAATGCTAACCAACCTTGTGCGCGTGCACCGTACTCGTTGGTCCAAAGTCCGTCATATCTGCCTTCGTACATAATTGCAGGTTTGCCCTGTCCGTTCTGCCAATAGTCTAATGCAGCAGAGAAATCAGTTGCTTCATTAAGTTTTGGCTTCCACTGGTTTGCCCACCATGTGTGGCCTTCAATATCACGGAATGCGGAGTTAAATGCAGTTGTATAGTTTGCAATTGAGTAAGCACCTTCCTGATGTCCGGAAATGGGGTTCTTATAAGGATCGTATTTATATAATGATTTGCAAACAAATTTCCATGGGTTGTTTGCTGCGTTCATTGTGATGTTGGTTTTGCCGTTTTCCTGGAAATAGAAATCGTTATCAATTTCCTGTGCTAAAGTATACATAACAGGGTATGCGCCAAAGCGTGCGATCCAGTTTCTTGAAAGAATATCAAGCATCTTCTCATATTCAGCCTGTGAATATTTTTCCATAACAGTTTTAGTCATTACAGAAGAATAGAAGAACTGTGAGTTTGCATGTACAAGGCCCTGATCTGCAATATATTTAAAGTACTTATCGGCTGCTTGTAAGCCTGCAAGGTCATTTACGGAAAGTCCGTCAGAGAAATCGAAGGAAGCGCCGATAGGTTCACTCTGATAAACAGTAAAGCCCTGTGATACACGCTTATTTACAATATATTTAAAGTGTGAAGAAGTTTCTGTTTTTCCGGCCTTTGAACCGCCCTTATCGTATTCTTCTGCTAACATAGCCCAGTGTGTATCGCCTAAATAGAAGAAGGGTGTTCCGTCTGCGTAAACAAAGTATTTTTTAGCAGGGTCAGTTGTTACAAAACCGCGTTTGTAA
Source organism: Clostridiales bacterium (assembly GCA_015069575.1). GTDB lineage: Bacteria > Bacillota > Clostridia > Christensenellales > QALW01 > UMGS1322. The sequence continues at coordinate 58,337 of SVIH01000012.1, read as the reverse complement.
ATTTCATGTTCACCTGAATATTTTGCAACTGTAATAGAACCTTTTTTGTTATGAACACCGCTGTCAGAAGCATCGCTGAATATTGTTTTGTATGTCCAGGTGCCTTCTTTAGGCAGTGCAAAACGAACACGCCAGATATTGTCACCATCCCAGAAACCAGGCATTTTTATAGTTTGGTTTCCGTTAGTAAATTCAACATCAAGTGTATGTGTGTTTGAAGGATCTGTAACAGGATTTTTTGCAAGGAAAGTCATTTCATTTGCAATCCAGGTTTCAGTGCTTGTTATAAGTTTTTCTGTTTCTTTTTTAGGTGCAGCCCAAAGTATCTGCATATCATCTATAAAGAATTCAGTAGCATATTCGTCGATGTTATATAAACAAATGTTCCATTTGTGTGAACCACCGTCAAGGTCGCTCGCAAGAACAACAACCTGGAATTCAATAGTCATCCAGTCACCAAGTTCGCCATCAATGGTTACACTGGGAAGATAACGGTAGTTTTTATTGTTTTTATCAGGGGCAATAAATGAGTTTGCGTCCTTTGAACTGCTTCCGCGAACCATTACGGCAAATCCGGGAGCACCAACGCTGTCAGCATCTTCGCCGCCAATAAGAACTTTAAAAGAAATTTTATATGTTCCGGGATTTTTTATAACTTTATAAAGGTCATATGAGGGGCTGTAATAAGTATGTTTGAGAGTATCATCTCTTTCAGGGCCGATGTATCTGATGCACTGTGAACCATCAACACCGCCATCTTTAGAAAGTTCAAGAGAACCGCCAAGGAATTTTGACCATCCTGACTGAGCAGCAATATTTAAAGCGTCAAAATTTGACTTTTCTTCCGATAAAATACTTGTAAAAGTAAGTTCTTCGGTATCATTTTGTGTTTTGTCCTGTGTAACAGGCTTCATATTTTGTGGTGCAGGGGTCGCTTTGCTAAGCAAACTGTTAGCGGGTTTATTAGTTGCTGTAGCTTCAGGTGTAGGAGTCACTCCTGGTTCAACGGGTTTATCCTTACAACCTATAAAAGAGAAAAGCATCACAAGTATAAGTGCTAATGCAAGTAATCGTTTATTAATCATAAATTACCTCCTGTCAATTACTATCAAATAAATTCTATCATATATTTAGTTAATGGTCAATAAAATAATGCAATGTACATAAATTATTTACAAAAAAGAGCGAAAAGATTTTCGCTCTTTAAAATCATTTTGTCTTTTGCAAAATCAATACCCAGTCTTCAGCGGAAGGACGCTGTCCAATACTGAATTCTGAACCGTTCTTATTTGCTTTTGTGGGATTAGTTAAAGCGGCTGTGCGCGGGTTAAACCACTGATATGTGTATTGGGCATTTGCATCAAGAGATTTAAATGTTCCTGTAGCAGTAGAACCTGCTCTGCTGATGTTATCGTAAAGATATGCAATATAAAGGTCGGTGCCTATGTGTGCAACGGAATAATAACCTGTATCAGAAACAAAGATATTTTTGTTATCAAATGCAGGAACTAAATTCCACCACTGATATTTTTGAAGAAGTGTTTTCATATAGCCCATCTGATAGCCTGAAGCAAACTCAATGGATTTTCCCCAAGGGGTTTTCTTTGTTTCAACGGTAATCGTAATGCCATCGCGGACAGTGTTCTTATCAAGATCATATGCGCTACTGTAAAGCCATATGTCAACTGCGCCGTAACCGTGGCCGTACATACCGTTAAGGAATGATAACCAACCTTGTGCGCGGGCACCGTATTCGTTGGTCCAAAGTCCGTCATATCTGCCTTCGTACATAATGGCTGGCTTGCCTTGTCCGTTGTTCCAGAAATCTATTGCAGCTGAAAAATCAGTTTTGGTGTTAAGAACAGGCTTCCATTGTGTTGCCCACCATGTGTGCCCTTTTGTGTTGCGAAATGCGGAGTTTGAAGCAGTTGTGTAATTTGATGTAGTGTATGAACCTTCCTGATGTCCGGAAATCGGGTTTTTGTAAGGATCGTATTTATACAATGATTCACAAACGAATTTCCAAGGATTGCTTGTTGAGTTCATATTGGTGTTTGTGCCACCGTTTTCCTTATAATAATAGTCGTTGTCAATTTCTTGCGCTAAAGTATACATAACGGGATATGCGCCAAAGCGTGCAATCCAGTATCTTGAAAGGGTATCAAGTAATTTCTCATATTCGGCCTGTGAATAGTTCTTCATAATTGTGTTGTTCATAGTAGAAGCAAAGAAGAACTGGGCATTTGCGTGCACAAGACCTTGATCTGCAATGTATTCAAAGTATTTATCAGCCACCCTTAACCCTGCAATATCATTTAAAGAGATACCGTCCGTAAAATTAAAAGGTGCATTGTTGGGTTGGCTTTGATAAACTGTAAAACCTTGTGAAATACGCTTATTTATAATGTATTTAAAATGAGAATTAGTCTGTATGCCTGCTGCTTTTGAACCTGCCCTGTCAAATTCTTCTGTTAAGAAATCCCAGTGTGTATCACCTAAATAGAAGAAAGGTGTACCGTCAGCATAAACAAAATATTTTGTATTTGCTTTTGTTGTTACAAAACCGTGTTTATAAATATCAAGATTTCCTGAATATTTTTTAACGGTAATAGTACCCTTTTTGTTATGAACACCGCTATCAGAAGCATCGCTGAATATTGTTTTATATGTCCAGGTACCTTCTTTAGGAAGTGCAAAACGAACACGCCAGATATTCTGACCATCCCAGAAACCAGGCATTTTTATGGTTTGGTTTCCGTTGGTAAATTCAACATCAAAAGTTCTTGTGTTAACCGGATCACTAACGGTGTTTTTTGCAATAAAAGTCATTTCGTTTGCGATCCATGTTTCAGTTTTTGTTATAAGTTTTTCTGTTTCGGCAACAGATTCAGCGTAAAGCACCTGAAAATTATCTATATAAAATTCAGTTGCATACTCATCAATACCATGCATGCAAAGTTTCCATGAATGTGAACCACCGTCAAGGTCGCTTTCAAGCACGGTAAGTTCAAATTCAACAGTCATCCAGTCACCAAGTTCACCATCAATGGTTGCGCTGGGAACATAACGGTAGTTTTTATTGTTTTTATCAGGGGCAATAAATGAGTTTGCATCCCCTGCACCGTTTCCACGAATTATAACAGAAAATCCCGGTGCACCAACGCTGTCAGCATCTTCACCGCCAATAAGAACCATATATGATACCTGATATGTTCCTGCTTTTTTCATAATGTCATAAAGGTTTGTATATGGGCAACAATATGTATATTTATCGCTACCTTCCCTTGAAGGTCCAACATATCTTAAACATTGTGAACCGCCAACACCACCGTTTTTTGAAAGGGTAATGTTGCCTGCAAGATAACTTTTCCAACCTGACTGGCTAACAGATTTTATATCATCAAAAGTAGATACTTTTTCAGGGGAAATATCGTTAAAAATAAAGTCACTGTCAGGGGTTGGTGTTGGTTTAGCAGAATCTGTATTACTAGGCGTAGTGGTGGTAAGAGATTCTTCTGATGAATCGGGGGTATTTGTGGCAGTTAATTGGTCTGTGGCAGTAGAAGTGCTTCCGGTATTGCCGGGCGTAGCCGTTGATTCCACAGTGTCTGGGGTTTTCTTGCATCCTACAACCGCAAAAAGCATTGTAAACACAAGAAATATTGCAAGTAATCGCTTGGTTGTCATAAAAACCTCCTGTTTATATGGTCTGCAAACAAACTTTAACATAAATATATGTAAATGTCAACAGGTAAAAGAATACAGTAAATATAAAATATAACAGCGTAATTTTGTTGTATATTTTATTAGAATGTGGTATACTATTTAATGTCTGAAATGTGCGTTTTGCACCATTGATTAATACCCACAGTATTAAATAGGGAACGCTTAGCGATGGCTATGAAACAGTAAAAAAAGCTATGTCAGGCCTCCGGTCTTATAAGGCTATGTCAGTGGAAGGCAGATGCGTTTTTTCGGCGTACCCACCTGTCGAGAGACGGGTGTTATAAGTGGTGCAGACGGCATTTTGGACTTTTTTTAACAAATCACACAAAATTTTAAAAAATGCTTGACAAAGTACATACAATAAAATATAATAGCCACGATAAAAGTTAATTCATTGCGGAATTGTGTAACGGCAGCACCTACGACTCTGACTCGTATTGTCAAGGTTCGAATCCTTGTTCCGCAGCCAAAAAATCCAAGTCGAAAGACTTGGATTTTTTCATTTGTGCCGTAAGGCACAACATCGTTTTCGTGGTACACGCAACATCATTTGACCGTTAGGTCAACATCATTGTCGCCCGCGGCACAAATGAACGAGGTTGAGGCGTTGCCTCAAATGATGTTGCGACAAGTCGCAAATGATGTGATGCTTCGCATCAATGATGTTGTGCTTTGCACAAACGAAATAGTTGCTTTCGTACTTGTTCCCACTTTGGCTTCGAATCCCCTTGCAAAATATCGAAATAAAAAAACCGCTATTATTAGCGGTTTCTTATTTGGCACCCCCAAGGGGATACAGTCGCTGCGCGCCTTAATTGCTCAACGACCGTTGCTTTGCAACAGTACCCGTTTCGCACAACAAGGCTAAAAACAGTTTACTAAACTGTTTTCTTTACGCCTTGTTCCCTCACAGGCTTCGAATCCCCTTGCAAAATACCGTAATAAAAAAACCGCTATTATTAGCGGTTTCTTATTTGGCACCCCCAAGGGGATTCGAACCCCTGTTGCTGCCGTGAGAGGGCAGTGTCCTAGGCCACTAGACCATGGAGGCATATCTAAATTTTACAGTGGAATTATATCACGGGATAAATTTCTTGTCAACAGGATTAAGTGCGGAGCTTTCTAAAACTAAAAAATAAATATGAATTTGACTTTACTTAATAAAAATAGTATAATAGGTTGATTTAATTAATTGGAGAGAGTTTTCATGGATTTTAAACTTGAAATTGCATCATTAATAGCAGAAAAAGCAGGAATTTCAAAAGAGGAATGTGCTTCTTTTATTGAAGTTCCGCCAAAAAAGGAAATGGGCGACCTTGCTTTTCCTTGCTTTAAACTTGCCCGTGTAATGCGTAAAGCACCGCCTGTTATTGCACAGGAACTTAAGGATACACTTGTTTTGCCCGCATTTATAAAGCAAGCGCAAGTTGAAGGCGGATATCTTAATTTCTTTCTTGATACAAAAAAACGCGCAGAAAGTGTGCTTAAAAGTGCCTACGAAAAAGGCGAAAACTATGGCGCATCTGAAATTGGCAAGGATAAAACAGTTTGTATTGACTATTCTTCAATTAATATTGCAAAAAGATGCCATATTGGTCATCTTACCACAACAGTTTTAGGTAATTCCTTGGCAAAAATCCACCGTTTTTTAGGATACAATGTTGTTTCTATTAACCATTTAGGTGACTGGGGTACACAGTTTGGTAAAATGCTTTGTGCATTTAAACATTGGGGTAATAAAAAAGATGTTGAAGAAAAAGGCGTAAACGCCTTAATTGAACTTTATGTTCGATTTGAAAAAGATGCTGACGAAGATATGCAAACCGAGGCACGCGCCTGGTTTAAAAAAATTGAAGACGATGACGCGGAAGCAATAGAACTTTTTAATTGGTTTAAAGATATTACTTTAAAAGATGTTCAAAGGATATACGATCTTTTAGGAATTAAGTTTGATTCTTACGCAGGCGAAAGTTTTTATAAGGATAAATGCCCCGCAGTTGTTGAAGAATTAAAAGAAAAGAATCTGCTTGAACTTTCTGAAGGTGCATATGTAGTAAAACTTGACCAATACCAAATGCCACCTTGCATTTTATTAAAATCAGATGGCGCAACCATCTATGCAACAAGGGATCTTGCGGCAATATTTTACCGCAAAAAGACTTACGATTTTGATAAATGCCTTTATGTTGTTGCATATCAGCAGAACTTACACTTTCAACAGGTATTTAAAGTTGTTGAACAGATGGGCTATGATTGGGCAGACAGCCTAGTGCATGTTCCCTTTGGTATGGTAAGTTATGAAGGACAAACTCTTTCAACAAGAAAGGGCCACGTTGTTTATCTTGATGAGGTTTTAGATCGCGCCATTATAAAGGCTCTTGATATTATAAACGAGAAGAATCCAGATTTAGAAAACAAAGAAACAGTTGCAAAACAGGTTGGTATCGGTGCGGTAGTTTTCTATGATTTATTCTCAAACAGAATTAAAGATGTTGATTTCTGGTGGGATAGGGCGCTTAACTTTGAAGGCGAAACAGGTCCTTATGTTCAGTATGCCCACACCCGTTGCTGCTCAGTACTTAAAAAAGCGCCTGAAATTAATTTTGTAAAAGCAGACTTTAATGCGCTTAATGATGAGGCATCAATGGACCTTGTTTCACGCATTGAAATGTTCCCGCAAGTTGTACTTGATGCTGCAGAAAAATACGAACCTTCAATTATAACAAGGTTTGCGGCAAATCTTGCTCAAAGTTATAATCGTTTCTATTTTGAAAACCGCATTTTAGGTGAAGAAGAACCTGTAATGCAAGCAAGGCTTGTTTTAACAAAATGCACCCGCGATTGTTTAAAAACTGCTTTAGGTCTTTTAGGCATTGAAGCACCTGAAAAAATGTAATAAAAACAGGGTACTTATGTATCCTGTTTTTTGCTATTGTAAAAATATGAAAAATGGTATATAATACTTGTATGTATTCTTTATACTGGGAGAGTTTTTTATGCTTAAAAAATATTTTCACACCGTAATAGCTATTGTTGCAGTTGTTGTGCTTCTTGCAATTACTGCTGCAGTTTTGCCTTGGGATAGATTTAAAAAACCTGAAGAACTTTCACTTGATGATGGTTCGCAGCGCGCAGCGGGTATATATCTTTTTGGCACAAGTCAGGCACCTTATCAGGTGGGGGATATTGTTTTTTATTCAAGGTTTGAAGGCAATTATAAATACAAGATTTACGGCAAAGATGGAAATGTTGAATCAGTTGAAAAAGGCTTTGATGCTTCATCGTGGACAAGCATTAAAAACGAGCAAGTAATCAAAGGAACCGATTGCCGTAACATAACGGTTGTTTCAACTGATAAAAACGGAATTGTAAAAGAAAAGGTTCATTTTGATTATGTTCCGGGTGTAATATATGGGTATTCTAACCCTAATCAATATGATGATGCGCTTTTGTTTAATGCGGAAAATCCTGCCCTTGAAGACGATCGGGCAATAAGGCTTGCATCTAATCTTTTTAAAAGCAGTAAAAACTCATATTATGAAAGTGAATACGGCAGTATTATTCAAGGGTTTTTGTCAAAGTACAATTATGTTGGCGGAATTTTAGAAGGATATTACCATACAGGCACAGATTTTACCATATACAATAATCAGCCGTTTTACAGTGTTGTTGATGGCAAAATAACTTATGCAGCAGCAACAGATGATTACAATATGATAATCATTTATGTTGAAGAAAAAGATCTTTCGGTTATTATACTTCACGCCAACGATATTACTCCTGCAAAAAAGATATATGAAAACGGTGGAAAAGTTAAAAAAGGCGACCTTTTAGGATATGGCGGTGGTGCAGGCGAACCTGCAGGGGACACTCATATTCATATAGAAGTGCGCCATGGAAATGCTGAAAGATTTAAAAGTTTTTCAAAAGAAATTGCATATACCAGAATGAGCAATTACGATCCGCTTATTTTGGCAGATATGTTTAATCTTAATCAACTTAAACAAGATGGATTCAGTTCTTTTTCAAAAGTTAAAGCTACAGGTTTTGATGGGCAGAATAATTCTTCTGTAGTGCTTGTTGGCCAGTGGCTGTACTATATTGATAAAAATAACGAAAACAAAATATATAAAGCAAGGCCTGATGGAACAAATGTTCAGTTGTTGGTAGATAAGCCTTGCGCAAATCTTAATTACTATGAAGGTTGGCTTTATTACAGCGATCTTTCTTCAGCGGGACATTTAACAAAAACTTTAGCTGATGGCAGTGAAACAGTAAAAATTACTGAGGTTGATACCCGCACCTTTGTGCTTGTTCAGGATGAATGGATATATTTTGCAAATGCTTTGGATAAAGATTCTATATTCAGGATAAAGCATGATGGCTCTGAAAGAACGGAAATAGCAGACAGAGATGTTTCACACATTTTCTACTATGATAACGCTATATATTACACGCAAAATGCCCGTATAAATTCAGAAAGAATATACAGGCTCGATTTAAACACTCTTGAACAGACGCAGATGATTCAGTCCCGTGTGGACAGGCCATTTGTTTACAAGGGAAATCTTTGTTACAGAAGATATTACAGTGATAAAAATTGTCTTCAGGTTCCCCTTAATAATACTGATGAATCCAATGCAACGGTGTTGATTCCACAGGCATATAATCAGGTTCAGCCAGGTACAAGGTATCTGCTTTTCACAAACGAAAATGATGCAAATTCCATTTATATAAAATTTAATGATAAAGCGGAAATTGTAAAGGTTACGGGCGATACACTTTGCCAGAACCTTACTTTCCAAGGCGGATGGCTGTATTATTACACGCCTGTAGATAACGGAAATACACTTACAAGAATAAATGTTTACAGTTTGAAAAAACAGCGTCTTACAAAAGACGGACTATGGTCAGTGGTTGATTTTGATGCAGAAAAAGGGTTCAGAGAAATAATTCTTGCCAGCAGAACAAAAACTGCTTATCCAACACCAACGCCGATACCTACTGAACCGCCTATAGCAAGTTTGATGCCTTTTGTAAGTTCTTCACCCGTATCAACTCCTTCACCAACAGTTATTCCAAGCGGAGCACCTACACCTAATCAGACTGTTGCCCCAAGTGTTAGCCCACAGTTAACGGCAACACCTGAAAATACACTTGTTCCTGAAAATACACAAACGCCTGAAATAACACAGGCACCAACAGAAACGCCTGCAGAAGCGCCAACACAAGCTCCTACAGAAGCGCCTACGGAGGCACCAACGGAAACTCCGGCAACAACTTAAAATAACTAAAAAAGCATTTCGTTCAGAAATGCTTTTTCATTTTATTTTCACATTGTTCAGGTTGACAATTCAATAAAAACATATATAATAGTTAATATGTTAACTGTTTTTAAAAAGGAGTATAAAAAAGTGGATATCAATACAGTTATACACAAGTTTATCAGTGCTGATAGATTGCATCGCACTTTAATAGAAAAGCAAGTTGCAAAAGGTAGCCTGCACCGCACACAGCACAGGCTTTTATTACACATTTATAAAAGTGAAGAACCGCTTTCTCAAAAAGAGTTAGCGTCTTTTTTTGAAGTCAGCCCTGCGGCAATAGCGGTTTCGGTTAAAAAACTAGAAAAAGGCGGATATATAAAGCGCGAAGCATTAAAAGATGATATGCGTTTTAATAAAATCACCGTAACCGATAAAGGCAAAGAAATTCTTTTTAAAACAAAAGCCCTTGTAGATGAGGTTGATACCCATATGTTCAAGGATTTTTCTGAAAAAGAACTGTTGCTGTTTTACAATTGCCTTGAAAAAATGCAAAAGAATTTAAACGATTTTGAACAGGAAGAGGTTAAAAAAGATGAAACGATGGTTTAAATATGTAAAACCCTATTTACCTGCTTTTATTCTAGGGCCGATTTGTATGCTTGTTGAAGTTGCAGGCGAAATGGTTTTGCCTAAACTTATGGCAAGTATTATTGATTATGGTGTTTCAGGTGAAGAAGCCCCTAAGATTGTAAAATGGTTATATACTGTTTTCGGTACAGGTGACGGCTTTATCGTTGCTGTGATGACGGGTATGATTTTAACGGCTATTTTAATGATGATAGGCGGTGTAGGCGGCGCTTGGTTTGGCGCAAAGGCATCGGTAAATTTTGCAACAGATGTTCGTCGTGATGTGTATAAGCAGGTGCAAAAATTTTCTTTTAAGAATATTGATCGTTTTCAAACAGGCTCACTTGTAACAAGGCTTACAAATGATATTACCCAGTTGCAGAACTTTGTGAATATGCTTTTAAGAATGGCGCTTCGTTCACCGGGTATGCTTATTGGCGCTTTGATTATGGCAATAGTATTAAATCCAAGCCTTACCTTAGTTCTGGCGGTGGTAATGCCATTAATGCTTGTGTGTATATTCTTTATAATTAAAAAAAGTTATCCTAAATTTTCATGTATGCAGGAAAAGATCGATGGGCTTAACTCAACTGTACAGGAAAACATCACAAATGTACGCGTAGTTAAAAGTTTTGTAAGGCAGGAATTTGAAGGTGAAAAATTCCGCAAAGCCAACGGTCAGCTTAAACAGGCGGGCTATGAAGCAATGAATATTATGATTTTGCTTTCACCGTTAGTTACTTTCTTTATGAATATAACCACTATTGCAGTTTATTGGTTTGGCGGTAATATGGTTATTAATTCAACAATGACAGCCGGCGATCTTACTGCATTTATTACGTATATTACGCAGATACTTTCATCTTTGATGATGATAACCATGATGTTTATGAATATGTCCCGTGCACTTGCATCAGGTAAGCGTATCGGTGAAGTGCTTGATGAAAAAATTGATATAACCGATGAAAATGCAAAGCACCCTGATTTAATGGTTGAAAAGGGAAGTATTCAATTTAAGGAGCTTTCTTTCCGCTATTATAAAAACAGCGAAGAAAAAGTGCTTGATAATATTGATCTTACAATACCTGCAAAAGCAACGGTAGGTATTATCGGTTCAACAGGTTGTGGCAAAAGTACTTTAGTTTCAATGATACCCCGCCTTTATGATGCAGATGAAGGTCAGGTACTTGTTGATGGGGTAGATGTAAAGGATTATTCTATTAAAAATCTCCGCGATGGCGTTGCGATGGTACTGCAAAAGAACGTGCTGTTTTCGGGCAGTATTGAAGATAATTTAAGATGGGGCAACGAAAATGCAACGGAAGAAGAAATTATTGCCGCATCAAAAAATGCACAGGCGGATAAATTTATAACAACATTTAAAGATGGCTATAAAACTGATCTTTCACAGGGCGGAACGAATGTTTCTGGCGGACAGAAACAAAGGCTTTGTATTGCCCGCGCTCTTTTAAAAAAGCCAAAGATAATTATTTTTGATGATTCTACAAGCGCGGTAGATACTGCTACAGAAAAACAGATAAGGGAAACCTTTAAAAATGAACTTAAAGAAACTACAAAAATAATTATTGCCCAGCGCATTTCTTCTGTTATTGATGCTGACATGATAGTTGTTATGGATGAAGGCAAAATTACAGGCGTAGGCACACATGATGAACTTATTAAAAATAATAAGGAATATCAGGAAATATACTATTCTCAGATAGATAAGGAGGAAGCATAATATGAAAAGAACTTTAGCTGACCTCCAAAAACAATACGCACGCGCAGTAAATGAAAGTGCAAGGCGTGGTCCTGGCGGACGCAGGGGCGGACCGGGCGCACCAAGAATGACGGGCAAACCTAAAAATATAAAAAGTGTAATTACAAGGATGTTTTCTTATATTGCAAAATATAAGTATCTGCTTTTAGTTGTATTTTTGCTTATTCTTGTTACAAGTGTTACAAGCGTTTTTGCAACAGGTCTTTTGCGCCCTATTATTAACGAACTTGTTGAAAAAGATAAAACTGCGTTAGAAAGAATAGGTTATCTTGCCCAGACCCTTATGCTTTTAGGGGGTGTTTACCTTGTAGGTATTTGTTCAAACTATCTTCAGGCAAAAATGATGCTTAAAATTTCACAGCGTTCTATTGAAAAGTTAAGGAATGACCTGTTTGATAAAATACAGATGCTTCCTACAAGTTACTTTGATAAAAATACAACCGGTGAAGTTATGAGCCGTTTTACCAACGATGTTGATAATATTGATATAATGATAACCCAAACCCTTACAAGTACTTTTTCAGGGTTAGTGCAACTTATTGCAACCTTTGTTTTAATGGTTACTTCAAACATATGGCTTACTTTGATAACCGTTGCGTTTATTCCTATATTTACCTTTGGCGGTGGATTAATTGCCAAACATTCAGGTAAATATTATAAACAGCAACAGGCGGCGCTTGGCGCGATGAACGGATATATTGAAGAAACCGTTAACGGTGTTAAAGTTGTAAAAGTATTCAATCACGAAGATGTTTGCCAGGAAGAGTTTGATCTTTTAAACGGTGATATGCGTGATAAATTGTTTAAAGCCCAGTTCTTTGGCGGAATAATGGGTCCGATAATGCATAATTTCAGCCAGATCAGTTACGGCTTAACTGCAGGCATTGGCGGTCTTTTGTGCCTGGCAGGTGTGTGCGATGTTGGTAGCGTTGGCTTGTTCTGTGGGCTTTCCCGTAGTTTTTCAATGCCCATAAATATGATTTCACAACAAATGAGCACCATTTTTGCTGCTTTGGCAGGTGCAGAACGGGTTTTTGCCGTTATGGATATGCCTCCTGAAACACCGGATAAATCAGATGCGCAAACACCTGTTTTAAAAGGTGAAGTTGTGCTTGAAAATGTTACATTTGGGTATGTTCCGCAAACAACTGTGTTAAAAAATATTTCTTTGTATGCAAAAGCGGGACAAAAAATTGCATTTGTTGGTTCAACGGGTGCAGGAAAAACTACTGTAACAAACCTTTTAAATCGTTTTTATGATATTGAAGAAGGTAAAATCACCATTGATGGTATTAATATTAAGGATATAAAACGAGATGTTTTAAGGCAGAATATCGCAATGGTTTTACAGGATACGCATCTTTTTACAGGAACGGTTATGGAAAATATTCGTTATGGTAGATTAGATGCAACAGATGAAGAAGTTATTGAAGCGGCAAAAACAGCAAGTGCCCACTCGTTTATTATGCGTTTAAGCCAGGGCTATAACACTATGATAACCGGTGATGGCGCAAATCTTTCACAGGGGCAAAAACAGCTTTTAAATATTGCCCGTGCAGCGCTTTCTAAAGCGCCGATTCTTGTTCTTGATGAAGCAACAAGTTCAGTTGATACAAGAACGGAAAGGCATATTGAACACGGTATGGAAAGGTTAATGAAAAACCGCACTACTTTTGTTATTGCACACAGGCTTTCAACTGTGCGCAACGCCAACGCTATTATGGTTTTGGAAAACGGCGAAATTATTGAACGCGGTAATCATGAAGACCTTTTGAAACTGAAAGGAAGATATTATGAACTCTACACAGGCGTTAAAGAACTTGATTAAATTAGTTTCTTTGTTTTTGATTATATTTTTGTTTGCGGGCTGTAATAATGGTCAGTTAAACACTCACGAAGATACAAAAGAAGGGGAAAAGGAAAACATTTCTTTTGTTGAAACAGACGAGCAAACTGATTATGTTAAAATTGAAATGATGGACGGGGGAATAATGATAGCCCGCCTTTATCCTGAAACAGCGCCTATAACGGTTTCAAATTTTAAAAAACTTGTTTCAGAAAATTTTTATAACGGATTAACTTTTCACAGAGTAATTAAAGATTTTGTTATTCAGACAGGGGATCCAACGGGATTAGGTACAGGCGGAAGCAAGGATAAAATTAAAGGGGAGTTTGGCATAAACGGTTTTAATAATAATTTAAGCCACAAAAAAGGAGTCTTATCAATGGCAAGAACTGATAATCCTGATTCAGCGTCTTCGCAGTTTTTTATCTGCCATGGTGATTGCAGATCTTCCCTTGATGGAAAGTACGCGGCGTTTGGTGAATTAATTGCAGGTTTTGATGTTTTAGATAAAATTGCAACAACAAAAACTAATCTAAGCGACCGCCCCATTATTGACCAACAGATATCATCTATTAAATTTGTAAATGTAACATAGTTATATTTAAAAAACATTTGCAAAAAAACAGTATATGTTGTAGAATATAGCCAGTAATTTTGAAAGGAAGATTTTTAAAATGGATAAATTTATTATTGAAACAAGTGCCCGCCATGTTCACGTTTCACAGGAAGCTTTAGAAACTTTGTTTGGCGCAGGCTATCAGTTAACCGCTAAAAAGGATCTTTCACAGCCCGGTCAGTATGCATGCGAAGAACGCGTTACAGTTGTTGGCCCTAAAAAAGAACTTGCAGGCGTAAGTATTTTAGGTCCTGTTCGCCCTGATACTCAGGTTGAACTTTCAGCAACAGATGCCCGTTCTATCGGTGTTGGCATTGCTATTAAAGAATCAGGCGATATTAAGGGCACACCCGGTTGCAAACTCGTTGGTCCTTGTGGTGAAATTGAAATTGCAGAAGGCGTTATCGTTGCAAAAAGGCATATTCATATGACTCCCGCTGATGCTGAAAAACTTGGCGTTAAAGATAAGGAAATCGTTTCAGTTAAAGCTGAAAGCGCAGAGAGAAGCTGTATCTTTGGTGATGTTGTTGTTCGCGTAAGCGAAAAGTTTGCACTTGCTATGCATATTGATACTGATGAAGCAAATGCAGCATTCGGCGTTAAAGAAGGATATATCGTAAAATAATTTTTACATAAAAAATAAAAGCCTTGATTTTATCAAGGCTTTTTGTTTTTTTAATCTTCTGCAGTTTTGATATTTATTTTTACAAGGTCTTCATTTACGGTTGGCATTTTACTTCCGTCAATAAGCGTTGAACCTGTTGCGATGCTGTTTTTTAAGGTTTGGTAATCTTCCAAAGAAAATCCTGAAAAAAGCCAGGTGGCTTCATGATCGGGCAAGTAAATGTAATTACCGTTCTGCAAGCCGTAATAAAGAGTTTTTCCGCCTAAAGAATCGTCCCATTGGCCTGAAATAACCATTTCTAAAGTAGTATCAACAACTTCTCTTAATCCTTTTTGCGCGCTGGTAATAAATGGATTGTAGTCCAGGTTTGCACCTAAATGGGATTTATCGTTATCTGTGCCAATCATATAACCCATATTATTTACTGCGTGTTGCGCGCAAGATTCTGTAAAGTAATCATCAGCACATATCATTAACAGTTCGGTGCCGCCGCTGAACCACGAACCAACATGGTCAAAGGCAAAATCAGGACTGTCAAAATCACTGATATAAGCAATTTCTATAGAAACAGGAATATTACTTTGCACTGCTGCATCGTTAATACCTTTGATAAAACCATTAACATATGCTTCATATGTTGCTGATTTATGGTCGCCCATATAAGCTAATTTTGTAAACCCGTCTTTAACAGAAGCGTATCCTACAATGTAACCGCCTTGTTCTTGGCGGAACATTACACAATGTGTGTTCTTTTTTAATTCACCGATACTGTCAGCAGGAACATCAATGGCAACAAAGTTTACATCAGGGTATTTATCCTGCATAACTTTGATAACAGGTGCAAATTCATCACCCATGCACATGATAGTAGATGCACCATCGCCTACTGCATATTCAAATTGCTGGCTAAGGGCTTGCTCAGACATATCGTCAGGCATATAAAAACTATAGTTTATGTTGTTGGTTTGACAACAAGATAAAACGCCTTCCCATATAGCAGCGTAATTATAGTCAAGCTCAATTTCAATATCAGATGTTATCAATGCCAGCTTTTTTATGTTTTGTTGAATACCTGTTGGTACATCAGGATCATTTTTTTTGCAGCCTGTATTCAATAATAAAAATACGCATATTATACAGGCAAGAATTCTTTTTAAATTAACCATTTGTCTTTTTTACCTTTACTGCAGTCCAAGTATTAAGCGCACCTTCAACTATAAGGATTAAGCCTGCGGTAAGAGCAATGGCATCAAGCATCAGGTTTTTAAGGGTAATTAACAATACGCCTGCAAAAACCGTAAGCAATGCAAAAACAAGTGCAATATACCAGAACTTATAATTTAATTTTTTTAACTGAAGCGCACTTTGAAGATTCACGATTCCGTGATAAAGTATTATGATTCCAAATGCAACAGCTACAAGACCGATTAATGATGAAGGATCAATAATAACGGTAATTCCAAGCGCTGCAAAAATAAGACCTGTTAATAAATTAAAATTTGTGTCCATAGGTTTGCGAAAATATTTAATAATGTTTATAAAACCTATAACAGTAAGAATACAACCAAGAGCAATGCAAACTATATCAAGGGCAACAGAATGAAAAACAGTTATTAAAATGCCTGCAATTACTGTGGAAATAGCACGGGAAACGGGATCTGATAAAAAATCAGCAAAAAATTTTTTCATAAATACAGCCCTCCATAAAATATTAATGTTTTTCTGTAAATACATTATATAACATCAAAAAATAAATGTCAATGTAATATTTTTGTAATATTTAAAAATTTCAAATAATTATATTGACCTTAAAATAAAAAAAGTGTAAAATGAATAAAAAATAAAAAAAGGAAGATTAATATGCTTACAAGTAAACAACGTGCCCGCCTTCGCGGATGCGCAAATAAAATGGATACAATACTTCAAGTTGGCAAGGATGGGATTAACCATAATCTTGTTCGCCAGGTTATTGAAGCTCTATCTGCACGCGAACTTATAAAATTAAGGGTGCTTGAAACTTCACCTGTAACTGCCCGGGAAGCTGCTTTCCAGTTAGCAGAAGATACGGATAGCGAAAGCGTACAGGTAATCGGCACACGATTTGTGCTTTATAAAAGGAATAAAGATAAAGGTCAGTATGACGATTTATTAAAATAAAAAAACACCAAAAGAGGCACACTCCGTAAGGAAGTGTGCCTCTGTTATATTCGCGGGTGGCGAGTTATATTGCTACGCAGTTATATTTGGGCTAAAGCCCAAGTTATATTCGCTTCGCGAGTTTTAAGGGCGAATATAATATCACTGAAACAGTAAGTTTCAATATCACTTTGCCGCAAGGCAAAATATCACTGTGAGACCTGTCTCACAATATCACTAATCTTTTTATTTTTGAGATAGGTATAATTTCAAAGTATGTAACCCACTATGACACTTTCAAAGCGAAAGTGTCATTTTTAATAAAAAAAAGAAATTGGGAGAAACTTCTTTGCAAAGTGTCTCCCAAGTGGGTGCTTTTAATTATATTGCAAATTGCACGGCGCAAAAACCGGCGTAAATAACCAACAGTAAAATTCCTTGCCAACGTGAAAGTTTTTCTTTTATTAAAGTTGGCACGGTTAAAATAAGCATTACTAAAACCATTATGGGAATATCAATAATAAGTGAGGAATTTATACCGTTGATTAAAGATGAAACAGGCAGGTCAAATGGGCTGATTGTAACAGCAACGCCACTTACAAGCACAAGGTTAAATATGTTTGCACCAATTATATTGCCTAATGAAAGTGAACCGTGACCCTTTATTAAAGATGTAATGGCGGTTACAAACTCGGGCAAAGAAGTGCCAAGGGCAACAATGGTAAGGCCGATAACTTTTTCGGAAACACCAAAGTGCTGTGCAACAATAATAGCGTTATCAACAAGGAAATCAGCGCCGAAAGCAATTAAGATTGCACCAAGAATAAGCAAAACAATATCTTTTAAAAGAGAATCCTTCGTGCCTTCTTTTTCTGATTCAACAACATGGTCTTCTCCGCTTATGGCTTCAAGAGCTTCTTCTGAAATATCCTTTGTGGTGGCGCTGTTTTTCATACGCAAAACCGTTGTAATCATATAGGTAAAAAAGGTTAAAAGTAAAACAATACCGATTAAAAGTGAAAAACGGTTAAAAATGTATGCGCTTACGCAATAAATTAATGTTGCGCCCAAAAAGAATAGTACGGGAACAAAAAGACTTTTTCTTGCTGCAAGACCAGGTTTAACAGCGATGGTAATTGCTGCAATCAATGAAGTGTTACAAATAATCGAACCAATGGCATTTCCATAAGCAATAGAGCCACTTCCCTGTAATGCAGCTCCTGCCGAAACCATAACCTCAGGCAAAGTAGTTCCAATTGAAACAACTGTTGCACCAATTAAAATTTCAGGCAAATGAAATCTTCTTGCAATTCCTGATGCGCCGTCAACAAACCAGTCTCCACCTTTTATTAACAAAACAAAACCGATTATAAGCATTATGAGAGGTAATAGCAATTGAGGCATAATAATCTCCTTTATCTTTAATGTAATATTTTTTGTGATTATAGCATTTTATTGTGTAAAAAGCAACAAAAAAACTATTGAAATTTCATTTGTTGTATGATAAAATTAATTCAAATGAGAGAAAAGGAGAAAATTTATGAACAGAGTAGAATTAAAAGAAAAAGCCAAACAACAGATTAAAGGTAAAATAGGAGTTTTATTTGTAATTGCACTTATTATTGCTGTAATTTCAGCAGTTGCAGGTGCGTTACTTAATTTAATTCCCGGTGGTAGCATTATTGCTTCGATAATTATTACGCCTGCTTTTTCACTTAGTATGGTTAGGGTATATCTTTCATTAACTAAAGGCGAAAATCCAAAGGCAAGTGATGCGTTCAGCGGTTTTGATGATTTCTGGAGTGCATTTAAGGTTACATTCCTTGTAGGTTTATTTACATTCTTGTGGTCATTGCTTTTTGTTATTCCTGGCATTATTAAAGGAATTTCATATTCAATGTCAATGTTCGTGCTTGCTGAAAACAAAGGCAAGGCTGCGCTAGAATGCATTGAGGCATCAAAGAAAATGACTGAAGGTCACAAAATGGACCTCTTTGTGTTAGAACTTTCATTTATAGGTTGGGCACTGTTAGTTGCAATTACATTCGGTCTTGCTGCTATATGGGTTGTTCCTTATATGCAGGCAACTTTCACTAATGCATATTTAAGCTTGAAACCTCAGAACGAAGAAGTTGAAGCACAGGCAGAACCGATAGCTGAATAAAAAACAAAAACACTTGCGTAAAGCAAGTGTTTTTTTTAGAAGGTTTGCGTTTTACTGCGTTGAATAAGAATCATAAAAAAATTTCCAATTAATGATATGAGTACGCAAATTAAGTATTTAAACAGTGGCAAAATATTAATACTTGAAAAGATAAAAAACAAAATAAAATAAGAGAAAGAGCAAAGCGTAAACAGAAGATATCCCAATTTGTTTTTGCAGCAAACAATATAAGTTGTTGTAAAAACAAATATAATTGATAGTCGCGGTACAAATGCACTTAAAAACTGGATTTTTTGAAAAAGACTCATTTGTTTAATCGTAGAAATAAGTTTATTCATAAAAGGCTCCTCGTGTTTCTGCTAATCAAAATAACTTTGGTTAAAATACACTCAATATAAAATAGCAAATATTACCAACATTATGGTTTATTATAGCATTACCGAAGCAAAAAGGCAAGATAAAAATCTGACAGAGAGATTTTCACAACTACGTTGCTCCCTTGTGGTACCCAAAATCTGCGGGCACTCACATAAATGTTTGTTGCAGATTTTGACCACTGCACTAAAAACTCATCGCTTCATCACCCACTGGGTGCGCTCTGAGTTTTTACTCCCGCCGGAACCGGCGCTCGTGTTCAAAACACACAATACCCTGTAAAACAAAAAAACACTGCAAAAGCAGTGTTTCTTTGTTTGTCTATGGGCTACAAAAAAGATATTTTCGTCACTTTTGCATATGAATTCGAACCCTCACAATTATATTATTTCTTTTTCAACTCAATCTGTATCAGCACTTAATCTCTCAGATTCTCCTGTTTTTAACAAAGCAAATTCCAAAATCCCTGATAGAAGTAAGGTAATAATAACATCGATTACCGTCACGCAATCAAATCTAAACATCAGCGGAATAAAGGATGCTGCGGCTGCAAACCCAGATACATTCACAATATCAAAAAGCAAAATACGCCCATAACTTCCATAAAAGCTATGGGCGTATCAATATAATCCTCAATATTATTCTCGGGTGGGTCGATATCCTATAACCACACCGGGAAATCTAATTTACGAGAACATTATAGCAGAATTTTTTGTATAATTCAATGTAAAAATGTTAATTTACATCCATCATCGTTCCGATAAAGAACGGAATATTGTTCTCACAGTCCACGAGCATATATACAAACGGTCTGTCAAGATATACTTGCTTTGGATCTATGGGCATGGCGCTGCCGCACTTCATTTCAACAACGGTAGCTGCACCGGCCTTTGTTCCCTTTTCTCCAACGGAAATGAAGGTCTTATGGAGAACGTGGCCAATAAAGATATTCATGTCCTCGTAAGTTCCCAATTCGGAGAAATTCGCACTTTCTACGTCAAATGCGTCCGTCATTCCCATAGATTTCAGAATCTCGGACATCTCTACGTCATACTCTGTTTCAAACTTTGGAATGGAGGTATGAACCGTTGCATACTGGGGATTAGTAAGCAGAGCATTCAGGGATTCGCCGTTCAGGGATTCAATATACTCGGAAACCGTAATTTCTCCATTGGGAAGCATAGCAACAAATGCGTACTTACCGCCATTATACTTTTTCATAAAGCCGGTAGCCTTTTCATCCGCAAGATAGGTAGCATCTGTACTATACATAAACTCAACGTTCTGTTTTGTGCCGTTCTCCTTAGTGAACTTGCCCTCGCGCACCTGATTTTTCTCGTAGATCTCTTGCCATTCAGCTTCAAAAGCCAGAGCATTTACCAAATACATGATCGCATCTTCAGGGATCTCATCCAGGATATCCGGAATCATTCCGTCGGTATTCTGCTTCACCCAATTATTGATATCCCTTAAAGTCTGCTTATTAAACGGTGCTTTGTAAATATCTGCACCGTAGTAATCGGCATTGGTCTGCAGAAAATCCTGATTGACCGTGAAGCGTTTATCCTCGGCAAACCAAATGGAATTGGCAACACTCAGCTTATACTTATCACTCCGGGGCAAATTCTTCATATAACTGTACAGATACAGATTAAGTTTTTCGGTGGTCATACCGAGAACTTCTTCCATCTGTGCTAAAGTTTCCTCTTCTGCTCCATTTGCGGTCATTGCCAAAGCACACAGTACCGACAAGGGAGAAATCAACGTGTTCTTGCCACTTTCCGCACTTGTCTTGAACAAGCGGATCGCAAAATCGGTAACATTTGCGTTTTGCGAACTGAGATCATCCAGAGCATTCACATTATTAGGCGTGATGCCTTCCATCAGGTCCTTTGCTTGTACCTCCATCGTGCAACCGGTCAAGTTAACAGCCATTGTACAAACAAGAAGCAAACTTACAATTATTAAACTAATGTGTGTCTTTTTCATTGTCATTTCTCCTCTTAATAGTAGAAGAATTCATATGCGGGAAGTGCCTTCCATTGCTCAGTTGCGGTCAGAATATCCTGAATGCCTTTACAGGTATCAAGGAACTTTTGTCCCTTAGGATCATTAGATTTATAGGATAGTGCAATATCCTCCGCTCGAACAGTCTTAACATGATCACCGTCTCGAAGTGTGAGGATCAAAGTCATAGACGGTAAAGAAGTAAGATCCCCATGAGGATCGTATTCATCCGGATAGGTCTTAATATCCAACTCCAAAAGAAGCTCCCAAATCTCAAACAGCTGCGCACCATCGAGATGAAGCGTGGTTACATAGTCTTCAGGGTTGGTCGCATTTGTAGTTTTTACCAACCTACCGGTAGCACTGTCGTAGGAGCTGATGCCATAGATGTTCCACGTTAGAGAAAAAGATAGGTTATCCGGCATGTCGGTATTGACCGCACCATTCATGTCACTGCGATTACCGTTACCGTCATGCTCAGTGCCGTACATATAATAACCTTTTTCTCCTGCACCTGCCGGCATCATTGCCGGGAGAATCGCAACCGAGAAAACGGTTAGTATCAGACACAACGGGACACAGAGTGCAAGGACACGGTTGAATTTTCTTCTACGTTCCTTTATTCTATTGTTACTGCGGCGAAATACTTCCGCCTTACATTCGTTTAATTCTCTCATAATAACAGCTCATCATCCTTTCCAAGAATAATGCAAAGTTCCTTTTTAGCACGATACAAAAGATTATCCACTTGCTTACGGTTTTTCTTCATAACCTTGGCGGCTTCCTCATATGTCATTTCTTCAAAATATATGAGGTGCACCGCTACACGCATATCCTCCGGCAGCTTTGCAATGGCAGTATTCACCGCTCGTTTGCGTTGGTCTGCAAGGACCATTTCCTCAAGGGTTTGGCCATCATTGGAAAGATTCTGCGCCTCAGAAAGCTCTACAATGTCGATGACTTTGCGGTGCTTTATGTAGTCGAGGGCACGGGACCTACCGACCATATACAGATAGGTTTTTAGCGTCACCTTGAAGTTATACCGATGTCTATGAACGACCAAATCTGAAAAGGTATCGATCGCAATATCCTCGGCTGCGTGGGTATCGTGCACATAGCGATCAATGAAGAAGACAAGTCCGCGAAACAAGTCCTTCATAATCTCGTCAAAGGCGCTTTCATCACCATCAAGGAAACGGCGGTAGCTACTTGCACCGTAATCCATAGATTTTCCTCCTAAATTCTGGGTCACGCCTGACCCCTTCAATTATTATACGATTGAGCACGCTGTAATTCCTTATAAAAAACGCAAAAGCCCATAACTTTTTTGCAAGTTATAGGCTTTCATCCTCGTCCGTGTTCAATTCTCGGGTGGGCTGATGCTTCCTGTAACCGCACCGGGAAATTTTCTACAAAGATATTATAGCATATAATTGTGACTTTTTCTACCACTTTTCAAAACATAATAGCCGTAGAGAAAAATCTTCATGCAGCCAGAGTTTTTATCATACAAAACTCCCGGACAAAAGGAAGAAGAAAATGTCTTGAAAATATACTGGGTTTTATGATAAAAAAACCATTGAGCCTGAACTTGAGGGTTTAGATTTCAATAGTGTCTTTAGTTCTGAGTTTTCACTCCCGCCGGAACCGGCGCTCGTATTCAAAACACACAATACCCTGTAAAACAAAAAAACACTGCAAAAGCAGTGTCTTTTTGTTTGAAGACTCACCCTAATTTTAATACAAATGCACCCCCTTTTGAAGTTAGGGGGTGCAAAATCATTTTAGGGGGTGCATTTCTTGTCAAGGGGGTGCAAATTGGGTTTAAGGGGGGGGCATTTAGATCCATCTGTCCTTCGGATGGGATTTATACCACTCCTTTAACCATACTTTTTCACCAAAGCCATACGCCGTTTTATCCGTCCGCGCCATACTACGGATTTCCTTTAATGCGGTTTTTCTAAAAGAACGCTCATAGTTCATATGCTCAAGAATATGGTGTGCAACCCAAAGGCGGATTTCTTTGTTTTCATTTGCTAGCAATTCATAAAATTCGTTTTTTAGTTCGGGAAATTTATGTTCAATTTCCGACGCAATTGCACTCATTCTTTTTACTTTGCGATTGTGTACTTCTGCGGTGGCACCATCATATACAGTTTCCCTATAAGAAACCACTTCATTTACTAACACAAAATATTCTTGCACCAAACTCATCTAATCACCGCCTTTTCTCCATTGTACCATAAAAAGAAAATAACCGCAACCTTGTATCAAGATTACGGTTATTCTTTGGCGGAGACAGAGAGATTTTCCCGACTATGTCGCTCCCTTGTGGTACCCAAAATCTGCGGGCACTCACGTAAACGGTCGTTGCAGATTTTGACCACTGCACTGAAAACTCATCGCTTCATCACCCACTGGGTGCGCTCTGAGTTTTCACTCCCGCCGGAACCGGCGCTCGTGTTCAAAACACACAATACCCTGTAAAACAAAAAAACACTGCAAAAGCAGTGTCTTTTTGTTTGGCGGAGACAGAGAGATTTGAACTCTATAAAAAGTCAGAATTTATCGGCATTTTAATCGTTGGGTGTGTATTTTTCGTGTATATACTGCTCCAAGAGAGTTTTGTTTGATGCAAATGCTTCGTCATCGTAATGCGTGTAAATATCCATTGTAGTGGCATAATTTGCGTGTCCCATTAAGTGTTGCGCATCCTTAACACCAATTCCTGCTTTTTTGCAAATTGTTGAATATGTATGCCTTAATTGATATGGGGTAATCCCAAGCCCTGTTTGTTTGCGGTAAGCATCCCATAGGGTATCGTACTGTGTTTTTGTCATTATCTTACCGTCAATGCCAAACAATAAATCACTGTTCTTAATATCAAGATACGGTTTTAACGGTGCAAGTATTAAACATTTGCGATTACCCGCTTCCGTCTTTGGCTTTTTTACTTGTGGTTGCGAATGATTATCCCAATAAACGCTTTTGTTAACGGTTATGGTCATTTTCTTTAAATCAATATCCGCACCTGTTAATGCCAAAGGCTCACTTGGGCGCATCCCGGTTAAAAGCAAAAAATACGGGTATAAGCCGAACTCAATATCCTTGTTTGCAATAATGGCGTCAATTTCTTGTTGTGTTAATGCTCGTCTTCGTTCCGTTGGTTTGCCTTGTGTTACGGATATACACGTGCAAGGATTAAATTTAATATAGCCTTGAATTACTGCGTGCGTGAATATCATATTCAAAACACATCTCGTATTGCTTATGGTTTTTTTTGCGAACTGTTGCGATGCCATCTTTTTCAAATAACGGTCAATATCCAAAGGCTCTATATCTTTTATAAGCTTGTTTGAAAATTCATTGATAATTCGTTTAAAGGCGCCGTTATAATTTTTTGTAGAATTAAAAGCAAGGTGCTTCCAATGTTCTTCTTTCCATTCTTCCGCAACGTCTGAGAAGATTTTTCCTTTTTCCTGCTCGCCCTGATAAGCGAGTATTTTTTTATTTAGTTCCCTTTGACTATCGGCACGGAACACCTTGCGCTTGCCGTTTATGGTTATTTGTTTTGTATATTTATATGTTTTCATTATTATTTTTTATTGCGAGAAAATATAATAAGTAATACTCCAATAATACCGGGCAAAAAATATCCAAACAAAAACATTAAACCAAACAAGCCTGCAGAAAAATATTCTGTAATTGATGCACCTGCGCCAAACAAAGAAAGAACTTGTAATGCAATAAGTATAATACCAATAATTCTTAAAACTTTTTTCATAATATCAATCCCTTTTATTATTTTTCGCTACATATTCGCGCTTTTTTATTCTTCATCGTGCGGTCTATCAGGATGAAAAGTATATATTAAAAAAACAGCTATTATACCAAACACAATTATTCCTTTTAGAATCCAATGCATTGGCGTACTCATAATATAATAAGAAATAAAAAATGCTGCTAATCCGGGCGAAAAAGCTTTTATAATAACAAAAAATTTTTCCATAATTACTATTTCCTTTTTATAAAATTGTTTTTAAAACCTAACTCAACCGTACAAACATAGAAATGTTTAACGTTAGTGGTTATTTGTTTTGTGAATTTGTATGTTTTTATTTAGTTAGCCCCAGCGGCCCATATCAAAAGCAACACAAATAAAAAGAAACAACCAAAAGCTATTAAAAATACATGCAAATGGTCAAGCTGCGTTTCCCCTGCATCATAATGGTGTAAGGATTTCCCTTTTGGTAATAGCTTTTTGTATATTCTTTGTTTTTCGTCGTTTAAAGCGGCAATTTCATATGCCGAGTTGTCTAATTTGCGAGCTTTTTCTAATTCTATATCAATTTCTCTTAGTCTTAATAAATCATCATAACTAACTCTGAACCGAGAAAGAAGCCCGGAATCCCAATATAAAAACGAACCTTTTTTGTATTTGTTTAGGATAAGTTCTTTTTCTTCCTCGTTGCGAGAAATTATGTTTTTAAAAGAATTATAGTTGTTTTGTATAAATGCAATGCGATTTGGTATTTTCTTTAATTCACTATTATATTTAATTTTTGAAATTTGTTTTTGCCATAGCAAAGACAATAATTGCTCCCTGTAATTTGTAAGCGTAGGGTCGTTCTCGTAAATCTCAACACCGTGTCTTGCTCTTTTTAGTGATTCGTCTAAACCTATTAGAAACTTGTAATCTTCGTCAGAAACTAAAACAGAACATTTATCATATTCATATACTTTCATAATCAATACCTGCCTTTTGAAAATCAAAAGCTTTTTATAACCTTTTTAACTTTTCCGACAATTTTTAATCTTGATATCTCTGTACCTATAAATTTTCGTACCGGATACATTGGATTGAAAGAGTGCAGTTCAATAAAGTTATTACCAATAATAATTTTTTTAACAACGCCTTCTTCATTATCTATTAGTAATACGGCGATGTCTCCGTTTTTAACCTCTTCGTCTGTATTGACCTGAATAATATCGCCTTCTTCAATCTTTGGAAACATACTGTCACCAGATACGCGAATGCACAAAGTTTTTTTTGCTTCGTTTTCACAACCTACAAATATGGGTATATAATCAACAATTAAATCATTAGCATATGCGCCAAAACCTGCGGATACAGATTCGTATAACGGGGCTTTATATATAGGATAATTTAAAAATACACCAATTGAATTTGCCTCTTCTTCCCATCCCATTAAATATGCAGGAGTCGTGTGCAAAGCTTTTGCAAAATCAATTACTTGCCTTTGGTTTATATCTCTATCGCCTGATTCAATTCGGCTTATAGCACCTTTTGTCTTTAAGCCAACCTTTTCAGCAAGGTCTTGTTGAGTCATTCCTAATTCAATTCGTTTTTGCTTTATTCTGTTATAGATTGACAATACAATCACCTCATAAAAAATATATCACTAAATTTCTGTTTTGTCAACTTTTTAAAAAATTTTTTCATTTTTTTAAAAAAAGAGTTGACAACAAGGAAACGCTATGCTATTATTGGTGGTGTGGTTGACAGAAAGTCAACCAAATATATAAAAAGAGAGGTGATATAATTGACAAATACAACGGAAATAAAGAAAAGACTTGTTCAAAATGGATTAACACAATCAAAATGTGCAAGAATTATGGGCATTTCGCTAACGTCGTTTAATTCAAAAATAAATGGCAAAAATGATTGGACTGTTTCTGAAATAGAGAAGCTATGCACTGTCTTAAAAATCCCGAAAGGCGAAGTAATAAAGTGTTTTTTTTGCACAAGAGGTTGACAAAGTGTCAACAATCACCGCAAGCATACCCGAGCCCATTTTACTTGAACTACTGTATCTATTATCACGAAGAAATTTTGATGCAAAAGAAAAATGCCCGTAGAGGTTTACGGACATTATCTCCCGTTTTTGTTTACCTGAAACTTAATGCAGAGATAAGGAATATAAGTGGTTCTATGGTGAGAACATTATATCCCGTTTCTCACAAAAGGAATCCTCCCTCTTGCTTCTTTTTAAGCAAAATCACTTATGCAGAACGGGACTGCAGATGTTTAAGTGCCGATAGCATCATTTGTTACCTTCAGGAACGGGCACATTCAAAAATTCTGACAATATGTCATCAACCTTTCTTGTGCCATTCGGCAAAAACATTATATCAGAAAACTTTTAATAATTCAAGCGGTGGGTTCGGGTATGCTTGCGAAAAAAATGAAAATTTAAAGGAAAAGGAAAGAAAATGTGTAAATTCAAATCAGCAATTATTTTAAAGGACAGGGTATTTATACCCGATTATGACAGTCATACCGATATGTTAAACGAGTTAGGCATAGAGGACAACAGAACAAATGCCGAAAGGCTTTTTGTTCGTGCGGAATTATACCCGAAAAATGATGATGCGTTTTCAGATATTGACGGATGGACGTTTAAGGTAGACCAGGATATTCGCCCCGATTGGTTTGTGGAAGAATACGAAAAAAGCAGAATGATTACTGCTGTTAAGGAATGGGCGAAAGAGCATATACATATTGGCATTGACGGATTAAAAATTGATAGTGGCAAGAACCACTATATTAAAGACTGTAAGAATGTTGAAGTGTGCGGTAGCGCATCTATCAGCTATGTGTACGGTAGCGCATCTATCAGCAAAGTGTGCGATAGCGCATCTATCAGCGAAGTGTGCGGTAGCGCATCTATCAGCGAAGTGTACGGTAGCGCATCTATCAGCAAAGTGTGCGGTAGCGCATCTATCAGCAAAGTGTGCGATAGCGCATCTATCAGCGAAGTGTACGGTAGCGCATCTATCAGCAAAGTGTGCGATAGCGCATCTATCAGCGAAGTGTGCGGTAGCGCATCTATCAGCTATGTGTGCGATAGCGCATCTATCAGCAAAGTGTACGGTAGCGCATCTATCAGCTATGTGTGCGATAGCGCATCTATCAGCAAAGTGTGCGATAGCGCATCTATCAGCAAAGTGTGCGGTAGCGCATCTATCAGCGAAGCAAAAGGACAGGCTATTATTGCAAATTCGCCTTATAGCACGTGGGACAAACAAAGCGGATTAATACTTTCTGAAAATGCAACGTTTAAAGATAACAAAGCAAAAGTTATATACCAAAGCGGTGGCTGGGAATTAAGGAGTGTGTGATATGGCAAGAGAAAAACAACATTACCGAGAAGTTATTGAACATTTATTAAGCATTAACGGCGGCAAAATTAGCGATAGCGACGTAGGATGGCAGCGCACGTTGAATATGACCCGCTACGATTTTGAAAATCGCTACGGAAAAAAGAAGGGTTTAAATAAAACTGTATATCAAATAGCGGATGGATTGTTATGAGTGAGCAACTATGCTGGAACTGTAAAAAGGCTACGGGTAAGTGTTCTTGGAGTGCGCTTGGTAAAGCGGTTAAGGGCTGGGATGCTACGCCTACAAAAATTAAAAATAGCACAACACCTTTTACAGAAATTGACTCTTATGAAATAAGAGCTTGTCCATTATTTGAAGGTG
This sequence comes from Clostridiales bacterium, assembly GCA_015069575.1. Classification (GTDB taxonomy): domain Bacteria; phylum Bacillota; class Clostridia; order Christensenellales; family QALW01; genus UMGS1322. The sequence goes on along the minus strand of SVIH01000012.1, from coordinate 29,661 downwards.
ATAACATTCAAGAAAAAGAAAAACGGACAAGGGTGGTAAAAGTGGAAGAATTGCAAAAGTTGTTTGGCTGTTCATACGGAACAGTATGCCGTATGGATACAGAACAGGTTATAGAACGAGCAAAAGAAAAAGGAATAAATCTTATGGCTATTGATGGCAAAAAGCGAAAGTTCCATAAAATTTAAAGAAAGAAGAAAAAGGAAATGTTTAAAAATATTGAATGGTTGTCTGAAGATATCCAATTAAACACAGAAGGTTATTACAACACAATTAAAGCGGGTAGTATTGCTTGGTACATAATTAAGGTTTTACAGGTGCTTTTTCTTTTTGCTTTTGCAGTCGCACCATATCTTGTGGCTTTGCTTTTAGCTGATGCTTTGGGATGTTAGGGGGGGAAGACTGTGAACAAGATAAAAACTGAATTATATCACGATAATTTTCAAAATTTCAAATGTTACAACATACCCAGGGCGCAGTTAGTTATAACTGATATACCCTACAATTTAGGCGTTAATGCTTACGCTTCAAATCCGTCTTGGTATAACGGGGGGGATAACAGTAATGGTGAAAGCAAGCTTGCCGGGAAAGCATTTTTTAACGGTGATGGTCAGTTTAAGATAGCGGAATACTTTCACTTTTGCAACAGGCTTTTAATCAAAGAACCTAAAGACAAAGGAAAAGCCCCTGCAATGATTGTTTTCTGTGCCTTTGAACAGTTAGAATCAGTTAAACAGTACGGCGAAAAATACGGCTTTCAGCATTCGTTTCCGCTTGTGTTTATCAAGAATTATTCAGCGCAAGTTTTAAAGGCAAATATGAAGATTGTAGGTGCTACGGAATATGCCCTTGTTTTGTATCGGGACAAGCTTCCTAAATTCAACAACGGCAGACAGTATGACGAGAATGGAAACATTATCAAAGGTTCAGGCAAGATGATTTTTAACTGGTTTGAATGGCGCAGGGATAATTCAAAGCAATATCCCAAAATACACCCCACACAAAAGCCTGTAAACGTTTTGAAACAGTTAATTGAGATTTTTACAGATGCAGGCGATGTTGTTATTGACCCCTGCGCCGGAAGCGGTACAACGTTAAGGGCTGCTTATGAGTGCGGGCGTAATAGTTATGGGTTTGAGGTTAATACAAAATTCTACTATGAAGCAAAAAATAAGATGCTTAATTTTGACGGTATGCAAGAAAAATTTTTATAAGAGGAAATATTATGTTTTATTGTGAAGATTGCGACAACTTCGTTGAAGAAACAAAGTTAATCAGATGTGAAGATCCTGAAATATGGCATCAGGGATTTAAACATGTGTGTCCTTTATGTAATAGCGAAGAAATTAAAGAAGCGGTTAAATGTGCTAAATGCGGTAAATACGTGGCCGAGATAGAAACTAACGGCAGATGCCTTAAATGTGTAAACGAATTACAGTTAAAAGCACTTGATTTTATCAAACAGTTTGATGCCGAAGAACAGGAAATTATTATTGATTATTTAACGGATATTTAAGGGGGGGAAGTTTATGAAAAATATGGAGATATATAACCAAGTATGGCAAACGCCTAAGGATGTTACAAAAGAAATTACGGCAGGTAGGTTAAAAGGTTTTACGGATATTAACCCGATGTGGCGCATTAAAAAGCTTACCGAAATATTCGGGCCCTGCGGTGTTGGTTGGTACACCGAGACAGTAAACACACAGATTGTTGATGGTGGAACAAAGGCATATAAAGACGGTCTTATAAGCACAGAAAAGGTGCTTTTAATGGATATTTTGCTTTACGTTAAAACAGAAGAAGGATGGAGCAAGGGTATCAGCGGTAAAGGTGGCGCAACGTTGGTAGCAAACGAAAACTATTCACCTTTTACAGATGATGATTGCACTAAAAAAGCTGAAACGGATGCTTTAAGTAATGCGTGTAAAAAGTTAGGATTTAGCGCCGATATTTATATGGGCGAAGATAACGGCAAATATCAAACAGATGATTTTGCAGAAGATTTGTTCAAAAAAACAATAACTAAAGAAGAGGCAAAAAAGATTGTATCTGTTTCAAAAGCAAAGTGGGGACACGAAGCGGCGGAAAGATGTTCTGAAATCTTAAAAAAATATGGCGCCAATGATTCACTTTCTTTGCTACAGATATATTTACCTAATGTATTGAAAGAAATTGAGAATGCATAATGTTTAAATTTGAAGAAGCCAAATATATGGCAGGTACGGATGGTTCGTGGTTAATGCTTAAATTAAAAGATATAACCACAATACATAAAGCATTAAGAAAAATATCTGAAAGCAAAGCGGATTCAGTTGAATTTGAAAAGTTTTACGAAAAGCGTACAAACGATGCTAATAGTTATTGTTGGGTACTGCTTACAAAGCTTGCAGAAGCCATCGGCGAACCGAAAGAAATCATTTACAGGGAACAGATAAGGGATATTCCGCAAAAGCCTTCAAGGGTGCTTGTAAAGGCATCTGATGTGGAAGACGAAATCAAAACGTGGTCTAAAAATGGTTTAGGTTGGTATGCCGATATTGTAGGTGAATCAACCGAGCATAAAGGGTATGTTTGGATTGATAGGTTTAAAGGAAGCTCGCAGTTTAATAAGAAACAGATGCAGATGCTTATTGATAATATCATCTACGAATGTAAAGAGTTTGATATAGAAACAAGAACACCGGAACAGATTGCACGGTTGATTGATTTGTGGGGAACACAATGAGTTATGTTGCTTGTATTAGTTATGGTAAAGACAGTTTAAAAATGCTTGATGTAATCAAGACAAGAGGCTTACCACTTGACCGAATAATAACCTTTGATGTGTGGGCAACAGATACCATTCTTGCGGAGTTTCCCGAAGTAACAGAGTTTAAAAAGAAAATGGATGTCTATATAAAAGAGAAGTATGGCATTGAGGTAGAGCATCTGTATGCTAAAGATGAAAACGGAAATAAGGTAACATATGAAAGTTGGTTTTATAGAGTATTTGAAAGCGGAAAAAACAAGGGCAGGATATATGGCTTTCCTTTCCAAAGAGTTGCTTGGTGTAATTCAAGGCTTAAAATGGGTGCAAGAGTGGGAGCAATAAACACAGGAGATATTGAATATATTGGCATTGCTTACGATGAAAGAAAGCGACATAAAATTATAAGTGAAACAAAAGTTGCTCCATTGGTTATGTTTGGTATTGATGAGGATATGTGCGGACTGCATTGCCAATATGAAAACATACTATCTCCAACTTATGAGGACAGTTATAGAGATGGGTGTTGGTTCTGCCATAATCAAGGAGTAAATCAACTGCGAATGCTCCGCAGGAAACATCCGCAACTTTGGAAACTGTTGCTAAAATGGGATGCAGATAGTCCTATAACATTTAAAGCAGATGGACATACAGTTCACGATTATGACCGAAGATTTGAGCAGGAAGAACAAGGCATAGTTCCTGCGGACAGGACTTTTAGATGGACAATGCTTGATGAAATAAGGCAGGTGAGATTTATTGTATAAATCAGCACGAAGCAGGGCAACGGATATACCTAAAAAGGTAAAAGAAAAGGTTTATGAACGTGATAACGGTTGTTGTATTCTTTGCGGTCGTCCCGGTAATCCGTGGTGTCATTTTATAAGCCGACAAAAAGGCGGTTTAGGTATTGAACAAAACATAGTTACGTTGTGTAACGATTGCCACAGGGAATATGATGAAAGTAGTGGCACGATGCACCAAACAATACGTTTTACCATTAAAGAATACCTTTTAGGACATTATCCCAATTTAAGCGAAAAAGATTTAGTTTATAAGAAATGGAGTAATTGATATGAATAAATGCGTAATTATAGGAAGATTAACAAAAGATCCTGAATTAAAAGCAACACAAAGCGGAAAAAGTGTTGCGACGTTTACGGTGGCGGTAAACAGAGAAATTAAGGCAGACGGACAACCTGAAGCCGATTTTCTTCCCGTTGTTGTTTGGGGTGCATCAGCTGATAACTGCGGTAAATATTTGAGCAAAGGAAGCCAAGTAGCGATTGATGGCAGAATCCAAACAAGGAGCTATGATGATAAAAACGGAAACAAGGTGTATATAACTGAAATTATTGCTAACAGAGTGGAATTTATCAGCCGAAGCACAAACAACGGGGAAAATGCCCTTAAATCAAACCAAGACGAATTTAGAACAGGTAAAGAACCTGTTGACGATGAAGAAATACCGTTTTAAAGGAGTAAAAATATGTGTATTTTAGATTACATACCTTACGGACAAAATAACGCCGTTACAGGCACGCGGTTAAGCGAGCTTACGGGTATTAACAGACGTAAAATTCGTAAGATTATTGCGGAAGAACGAAGGAAAACGCCTATATTAAACTTACAGGACGGAAAAGGATATTTTAAGCCGACCGAAGAAGAAAAGCATCTTGTTGAAAGATATGTAAAGCAAGAAACTGCCAGGCTTAAATCTGTTGGTTGGTCGTTAAAAGCAGCAAGGGAGTTTGTAAAACAATGAGCAAAGAAAGGAAAAGTTTTATCGTTTATTACACAACATACGAAACACTAAAAGATTTTAAAGATGCCGAGTTAGGAAAAATCTTCAGAGCGATGTGTGAATACGATATGTCAGGAAAGGAAATCCCGCTTCCTAAAACCTTGCAAATAGCATTTAGCTTTATAAAATCGCAATTAGAAGCAGATAAACAAAAATACAAAGCAAAATGCGAAAAAAATAAACAAAATATAGAAAAAAGATGGGAAGAAAAAATACGAACGAATACGAACGTATACGAAACGATACGAAACGATACGAAACATACCTATATTGATAATGATGTTGATAATGATGTTGATGTTGATGTTGATAATATAAATATTATTAACAAGACAAGACAAGACATGACAAGACAGCGCGTGTGCGCGGATTCGTTTTTAGAAACGGAAGATAAAAATTACGCTGATTCTTTGTGCTTAATTATTGACGAGGTAGAATCAATGAAAGATGATGAAACAATTATCATCGGCGGGAATCGGATTAAAGCACAGTTCGTTAAGGACGTTTTTAACAAAATTGATTTTTTTGTGTTTCAGTATGCGGTTGAAAAGTGTAAAAGTATTTCCACTAACGTTGTTAAAACCAAGCCATATTTGAGAACGCTATTGTATAATGCGTACTTTGAAATGAATCCGCAGTTTCAAGAAGAAATGAAAAAAATATTCCCGTTAAGGAGAACATCAAATGAACTATAAACAGATTTACGCCATTAAGCAACAAAATCAAAAACGCATTCTTATGGCTTGTCCTGGTTGCCCGGAACGAAGCGGAATATATATGCTTACCCGAGAAGAAAACGGATTCAAATATGGCTATGTAGGACAGGCTAAAAACATACTTGGTAGATTGGCAGATCATTTAAACGGATATCAGCATATAGACTTGTCATTAAAAAAGCACGGCTTATATTCCGCTGAGAATCCAACAGGATGGAAGATTGATTTTATGCGGTTTGATAGCGATTTAGATGCGCAAGAACAGTATTACATAAAACTTTACGCTGACAAAGGATATCAGATGCGAAATAAGACCGTTGGCGGACAGGGCCAGGGTAAGACAGGGCTTGATAATTCAAAAGCACCAAAGGGCTATTATGACGGTTTAAAGCAAGGATATAAAAACGCGCAAAGGGATGTAATCAAATGGATGAAACACCTTAACGTGCGAATTAAAAGCAATAAGCCGAACAAAATACAGGAAAAGGCGTTAAACAAACTTTTGGAATTTATTGAGGGTGAGAACGATATATCCATATCATAACAAGATAAAGCAAAGGATTAAAAATGGCGAGCTTATAGGTTTTGAGTTTGTTAATGATTATAAAAACATCGGTGAGTGCTTGTTACTATATTTCAACACTTATCCGTACGTTAGACCGATAAGATCGCATCGTTACGCGGAATATGAAGAAATTTTAAGAAAAGGAAAATAAAAAGAATGGGAAAAGGATTGAATTTAACTGCAAAAACGCCAAACGAAAAAATAATACTTGGCTACTTAGAGCAGAACGTCAGCGACGTTCTTGCAAACAAAATAAACGAAGGCAAAAAAACATTAGAGCAATGTTGGAAATACATAACAAACGAAGCTAAAAAGCTTGCGATAAACGGATGCGCCTGCATAGAAGATAAAACGGTGTTTGGATGGGCGATACATTTTTTTGAAGAAGACAGTATTAAGGGTGATAAGATTAAAGAAGCTCCGCTTGTAAAAACCGTTAAAGCAGATGCTCCAAAGCCAAAGGAAAAACCCAAGAAAGAAATTAAACAAGAGTTTGAACAACTTAATCTGTTTGATTTGTTGGGGTAGCGGCTATGGATATATTAAAAATACCTTTGGATTTTCCGCAACCTGTTCTTGAATGGATAGATACAAACTGCACAAATATTACGAACAGACATCAATATTGCGCTTATCTTACAGTTGTTGATGGCGAGATATTAGAGCGTACGTTTGCTTGCAGAGAGTATAAAAACGGTCAGAAGAAATATACAGAGGTTAGACGTAGGACAACGGGAACAGAAAAAGTTTACGTTAAAAATTTAACTTTTAGTATGTGGGGAAAAACTCCTGTATATGAAAATAAAATAAAACGTTGTTCTTCGCGCGGATATAGTTTTATAGTTTTTGATAAAGACGATTACGATAAATGGTATGAAGCAGATAGTTGCAATTTGTGGTACGACGTTATTAACCCCGAAATACTTAAAACTGTAGAAGAATACACATACTGCGGATTCAAAGGCGGGGACCTAATAGAGTATTTAAAAATTTATAAAGAGCATAAAAGCCTTGAAATGTTTGGCAAACTTAATTTGCCTATTCAAATAAGCCTTATAAAAAAGGCGGAAAAAGATAAAAGTTTTCAACGTTATCTTTGTAAAAATAGGGAACAGGTTGTCAGATATGGCGCGCAAGCAACGGTATATGCATTTAATAATCACGTTGATATTGGTGAGGCTTCAGAAACTTTATACAAAAGAAAGCAAGCGTATAAATACATACCGGCTTTATCAAAGACAAGCGTTAACCCGATAAAAATCGTTGAATGGTGCAATAAGAAGAATATTAGCTATACGCTGTATAACGATTATTTTAAAGCGATAAAAGAACTTAAACTTAATTTAGAAGATACGAAAAACATATATCCTAAAAACTTTAAGCGGATGCACGATTTAAGAATTGATGAGTACGAAGCGCAAAAGATGGTAATAGATCGTAAAAAGCGGAAGAAAGTATATGAAGCTTTTGCAAAAGAAGGAATAAAAGCCTCAGCTTTTGAAATTGCGCAGGGTGAATTGGTTATAGTTTCTGCAAAGGATATATCAGAACTCAAAAAGGAAGGCAACGCGTTAAGGCATTGTGTTGGCAAGATGGGTTATGATGTAAAAATGGCAGAAGGCCGAAGCTGGATAATGTTTGTAAGGCAGGCAAAACATCCTGATACACCGTTCATAACGGTTGAATACGACCCTAAAAGCCATAAAATATTGCAGGCCTATGGAATGAATAATTCTCGTCCGCCTGAAAACGTGCAAGAATTTTTAGAAAAATGGGTAAAGAAAAATAAGAAAAGGAAGGTGGCATAAATGACGGTAACAGTACGGGACCGCGAAGCTGAATGTAATACCATTTACCACGATATAGAAAAAATAGACATTAAACAGAACGGCTTTAGGTTAGTTCATAAAGGCGGATACGTTTCAAAACTTTATGATAAACAAAGATATGAATATACAAGGGGGAAGAGAAGATGACGAACTATGAACGCATAAAGAATATGAGTGTTGACGAATTGACAAAATTTTTTGCAAACCATACAGACCATTATTGTGCGCCACGACAGTTAAATCAAATATATGAAAAAGCAATAAATAACATAACAGGTAGAGGTATAACTTGGATCGATGCTATTAAACAATGGCTTGAAAGCGAGGTAACGGAAGAATGAGAGAGATTTTGTTTAGGGGAAAAAGATTTAGCAACGGCGAGTGGGTGATTGGTGGAATTATGAAAACATTTCACCCAAACTATGATTGTGGAAACGAAGAAGAATTTTTGAGCCAAAGTCCAAACTGCTATTGTATTTGTGCAAACAATAAGGATTATTTTGTTGAACAAGCAAGTATAGGACAGTACACAGGCTTAACCGACAAGAACGGCACGAAGATTTTTGAGGGGGATATTGTAAAGGTAGAGCGTGATTTTTGGCACGGTGAAAACAAAAAAGAACGAGAAATATTTATCGGTGTTGTTTGCTATGATGAAAGGTCTGCTGATTTCGGTTTAAAAGGTGCAAAGTATATGAACCTAACAATGCACAGGTTTAAAGGCGATTATCAAACAGTTATCGGCAACATACACGATAATCCTGAACTGTTAGGAGGCGGTGAAGAATGACCTTTGAAGAAGTTAAAAAAATAAGAGAAAATCCAACAATGGCAGATGTTGATAACGAAGAATTACACAAGTTAATTGATATTGCCCTTGAAAAGCAGATACCGAAAAGCCTGCAAAAACAAGGCGTGAAATAGTATGCCCGACTTGTCGCACTTTGGTAGGCTCAAGCCCTTATTGTAGATATTGCGGACAGGCTTTAGATTGGAGTGAGGAAGAATGAGTTATGGTTTAAATTTAAAACTGAAAGAAAATGTTGGTGCTGAAATTCTTTTGAACTATGGCTTTAAGCCTAAATATGATATTGATACAGGAAAAATTGTTTCTTATTGTCGCAAAATTGAAATTGATAAAAGGGAAAAACATTTTACATTTAGTGTTGTTGCTTGTAAAAAGCAATATTGGTTTAAGCATATCTTTTACGATGCTTGGATGAGTGGATTTGATTGGGATAGTTTTGTAAGGAAAGAGTGCTTGGAATTATTATTTCAACTTATAAAAGACGATATTGTTGAAATGGTAAAGGAGTGATTTTATGACCGACAACGAAATTTTTAAGGCTTTATACAACATACATTGTGCAACAGCCTATAAAAATACTATTACAATAAGCAAAGAAACCGCCATAGGTTTATGTGAGTATTTCAACCGACAGAAAGCAGAGATTGAGAGGTTGCAAGGCGAGATTGGAAGCTTAAATAAAAAATACCCTTGCACAGTAGATGTGGGCAATAATTGTCTTGTGTATGCAAGGTCGCTTGATGATTATGACAAGCTGATTGGTGATATATCAGCCGAAGCGGTGAAAGAGTTTGCGGAAAAACTGAAAGAAAAATATGCAAAATATGAAGCCTATGAAACTTTATATGCACATTACATATGGCACGATATTGACAACCTTTTAAAAGAAATGGTGGGTGATAGTAAATGAAAGCGTTAACCAACAAACAAAGGTGCAGACAATGTATTCATAAGTGCGTTTGCCCGTATCAAGATTTTTATAAAGGCACAGAGGGGCTTGAAAGGTGCAAACACTATTTTTCTAAAACAAGAGCATATGAACCGAAGGCAAAGGGGTGATTAAGTGAAATCAGTTTTAATATCAATTCATCCTAAATGGTGTGAACTAATTGCAAGCAGTAAAAAAACGATAGAAGTACGCAAGAGTAAGCCGAAACTTGAAGTACCGTTTAAGTGCTACATATACGAAACAAAAGCCGTAAACAAAAACAAAATTATTGTTGATTTAGACGGCGATTTGCCTACAGTATACGCAAGAGGTAAAGGACAAGTCATAGGCGAGTTTGTATGTGATAGTATAACAGGCGGTTATTGGATTGCTCCTTTTTCAGACTATTTACAAAGTCAATCGTGTTTATCGTATGATGAAGTATGCGGTTATGCCAATGGAAAACCGATATTCGCTTGGCACATATCAAACCTTAAAATCTATGACAAGCCGAAAAAGTTGGGCGAGTTTTATATGGTTGTTGAAAATGAAGATTGCGGAAAGTGCAGATATTATGATACACCTTGCGAAAGCGAGCCTTGCAATCAATGTCAAGGTGGCAGAAAGTATTTAACAAGACCGCCTCAGAGTTGGTGTTATGTTGAAGGGCTGGGTGAATATGGACAGTAAAAGAAAAAAAGCAATACTCCAACAGTTTGGAGCAACGGAAGATCGCGTTAACGATTTGCGAAAAGAGTTATCGGTTTGCGAAAATCCTGTTCTGAGGGAACTGTATGAGATTGAAAAAATGACATTGATTGAAAAATTAGTGCAAATAGAACAAGCAGTAATGAATATGACAAATATGCACGAAAGACGCGTGCTGTGGTTGCACTATATCGGTGATATTAAGAACGGAAAAAGGCACCGGTTGTTGCTTTGGCAAATAGCAAACGTGATGGGATATTCATACGATTGGGTGAAAGGTGTTCACGGTGTTGCGCTTAAAAATTTAAAACTATAAAAGGAAGGTTTAAAAAACCTTCTTTTTTTGTAAAACTCTACACCTCAATACCCCTTGATCTGTGTTACGCTTAATACGATGCAAGGCATCATCTTTCCTTTTCTTTTTATTATAGGTTTCGGATGTTGTACCATAACAGCATCCACCAAGCCTTATTAGGCTAATGGCTGTTTTATAAGATTAAATCAAATAGCGGATGGTGGGCGGGATGTTGAAAAAAGAGCAGGTGAAATAACATAGATAGATTAACAGATAAACAACGTGCATGGATTGATTATTATAAGCAAGGGCTTAACCCAAGAGAAGCGGCAGAAAAGGCAGGCTATAAAGCAACAAGTAAACATTCCTTTGAACAAATAGGTTTTGAAAACTTGAAGAAACTTGAAATGTACTTGAAGGATAGGGATGCGGAACTTGATAAAAGCAGAATAGCATCTATGGAAGATATAAATGCCTTTTGGACAGAGGTTATGAACAACAAAGAAGAAACAACGGCAAATAGGCTAAAGGCGTCAGAACTACGCGCAAGGTCCGCAGGTGGATTTGTTGATAATGTAAACGTACACGGTGGCGCTCCTGCGGTGGTGGTGTTAAGCGGTGAAGCAGAAATCAAAGATTAAAGTTTTTTTACCCGACATAATTGGCGCAGGCTACGGCCACTTTTGGAAAAGTGAAAAAAGATACCGGGTATTAAAGGGCGGTAAAGGTAGCAAAAAATCAACCACAACGGCATTAAATTATATTTACCGGTTAATGAAACATCCTGAAAGTAATCTTTTAGTCGTTAGAGCGGTTTTTAATACTCATAAGGATTCCACTTATGCACAGTTAAAATGGGCGCAGGAAAAGTTAAATGTCAGCCATCTGTGGCAGAATAATGTTTCACCGATGGAAATGACATATAAGCCCACAGGACAAAAGATATTATTCAGGGGTTTTGATGATGTTCTGAAGCTCGCATCCACAACGGTACCGAAGGGCTATCTTTGTTGGGTGTGGGTAGAGGAAGCCTTTGAAATTAAAAGCGAGGCGGATTTTGATAAACTTGACTTATCTGTTCCCCGCGGTAACGTGCCTGATGGATTATTTAAACAAACAACATTAACGTTTAACCCGTGGAGTGCGGAACATTGGCTAAAAAAACGGTTTTTTGATAAGCCTAACGATAACGTTGACACTTATACAACCAACTATACCGTTAATGAGTTTCTTGACGAAACGGACAAAATGATATTTGAACGAATGAAGCAAGAGAACCCGCGCAAGTATGACGTTGCAGGTTTAGGTAACTGGGGCATAAGCGAAGGCTTAATTTATGAAAATTGGGTAGTACAAGACTTTGACCATAATGAGTTGGGAATAGGTTTTGATAATACCGGGGCAAAGGTTGATGAATCGTGGCAGTTTAATGCATTCTTCGGTCTTGACTACGGATACACTAATGATCCAACGGCATTTATATGCATTAAAGCTAACCCAATAACAAAAGAGCTTTATATTTACGATGAACACTACGGACATAAAATGCTTAATTCTGATATAGCCGAAATGATAAAACGTAAAGGTTACGCGAAAGAAAGAATACGTGCGGATGCCGCAGAGCCAAAATCTAACGATGATTTAAGGCGTTTAGGTATTCAAAGGCTACAAGCATCGGTAAAAGGTAAAGATAGCGTAATTAACGGCATTATGGCGCTTCAGGAATACAAAATGTTCGTGCATCCTTCCTGCAAGAATACAATAGCCGAATTATCATCGTATTGTTACAAGAAAGACAAGCAGGAAAACGGCATTAACGAGCCTGAAGATTCAAACAATCACTTGATGGATGCTTTAAGATATGCGTTTTATGACGTTAGATTTTTTAAGCCGGTTAATCCAAAGGAAAGACAACGACCAACGGCAGATGAATATTACGAAATGAAGCATAGTATAACACCAAACGATATGACAGGGGGGTGGTTTTAATGGCGGAAGCATTGTTATTATTAACGCTTTGGATAGTGTTAAGTATGGGGTGTTTTGCGGTGGGTTTTTTGATGGGAAAAAGAAAGAAGCCTAAACCGCCACAGATAACACAAGAAGAAAAGCGTAAAAAAGAACAAGAACAACGCGAATTATTAAATTTTTATACTTATAACGGCGATGAACAAAGCCGATAATAAGCGAAGCTCGCACCAAGAGCAGAAAGGATTATACAATGGAAAACAATACCGAAAATTTGAATGACACCATACAGGATAATGAACCGGTAGCAGAAGCGGAAAACGATGTTGATACATCTGTACCACAAGATGAGGAAGCACAAAAGGAAGCCGATGCAAGCGCATCAAATTCTTTTTTAGTGCGTTATAATCACGAAGATAGGGAATTAACCCAAGAAGAAGCGATTGCATACGCACAAAAAGGGCTTAAATTTGATGACGTTGCTCCTATGCTTGACCAAATATCATATTTGGCATCAATTAAGGGCAAAGGGGCTAAAGAATGGCTTGACGAACATATTAAAGCGGTTGAAGATGATTATAGGGCAAGTCTTGAAGAAAAATATGAAGATGAAGATGTGATCAATCTTTTTATGGAAAAGTTCAAGGCAGAGAACGAAGCAAAGTATAACAAGTTCAAAACCGATAAAGCAAACGCTGATAAGCAAGCCGAAGATAGCGCAGTAAGTAAATTTGAAAGCCGTTTAGCTGACGAGTTTATAGAACTGCAGAAAGAATTCCCCGAATATGCCGATGTTTCGCAAATCCCAGCGGATGTGCTTAAATTGGCAAAAAAGGGAACAAATTTAACGGATGCGGTATTAAGATACAAGCATCAACAGAACAAACGTATTGATAGTGCAAGGCAGACGGCACAATCAAACGCAACTGCAAGCGCGGGCAATATGGCAGGCGATGCAGAACAACACGATTCACTAATGGAATCATTTTTAAAAGGTCTGCGATAAATAAATTTAAGAAAACGAGGTAATTTTTTTATGGCATTAAATTCTTTAGAATATGCACAAAAATTCGCAAGCGCACTTGATAAAGCAGTAGTGCAGGGCGCAGTAACAGGCTTTTTTGCTGACAACGTATTAAAAGCACAGTTTGTTGGTGCAAAAACAGTTTTAATTCCTGAGCTTGATTTTGTAGGCTTAGGCGACTACGATAGGGATAACGGTTTCCCTTCAGGTAAAATCACCGTTACAAATTCTTCCTTTATGCTTACTAAAGACAGAGGCAGAGAACTTCAGCTTGACAGAATGGATATGGACGAAACTGGCATTGCAAACCTTGCAGGTCGGACCTTAAAGGAATATGTTCGTACTCAGGTTGTTCCTGAAATGGATGCTTACACCTTATCAAAGTTAGCAGGCGTAGCAACTGAAAATGGAAACGAAAAAGCATATACTGCAGACAATGTTTTCAAAACCTTTACTGAAATGGCAACCGCTATTCAGGCAAAGGCAGGTTTTGAACAGGAACTTGTTTGTTTTATGAATCCTTCTGCTTATGCAGCACTTATGGCAACACCTGAAATCTCACGCTCGGTTACCGTTAGCGATTTCAAGAAGGGTGATATTGAGTTAGAGGTAAAATCAATCAACGGTATCGCAATTCTTCCTGTTGCAGATGAAAGAATGAAAACTGCATATCAGTTTAATGCAGGCACAACAACTACTACAGGCGGTTTTACTGTTGATGAAGGTGCAAAGAACATCAATATGCTTATGGTTGCTAAAGATGGTGCATCTCTTGTTAAAAAGACAGAAAAAATGCGTATCTTCACACCCGAACAGAATCAGGATGCAGATGCTTACCTTTTCCAGTACAGACTTTACTATGATGTATTTGTTAAGAAGAGCCGTCTTGAACATATTGCAGTTGCAACATCAGCAATCTAATATATAAAAACTAAATAAAAGGGGCATCTTTCGGTGTCCCTTTTTTAAAATAAAGGGGTAAAAAATGAAACTTATTAGCCGATATAAAAACGAAGTAGTAAATACAGAAGATAAACGCAAAATTGAATACTTAAAAACATTAGGATTTACAGAAGTTAAGAAAACAACAAATAAGAAGGTGGGTAAAAATGGAAATAAAGAAGAAACCTAACGAAATATTTGATGAATATAAAAAAGGCGATGAATACAAAGCAAGCATAGGGAACAGGGGCATCGCTGACCAAGCAAAAATGAATGAACGCTTTTATGTAGGCGACCAATGGCACGGAGTACAAGCGGGCAATTCAAGACCGTTAGTGCGCAGGAACATAATCAAGCGTATTGGTGAGTATAAGATTTCCGCAGTATGCGCGGCACCTGTGGCGGTAAATTATTCTGCTGAAGGTATTCCCAACACTAAAGAAATGCAGGATGCTGAAAAAGATTTGCAGAATCAGTTAATGCAAGGCGAAATAATGCAAGGCGCGGTAACTGATGAAGAAATAAACGTTATTATGGAAACATTGACGGCGTACAACAAAGCAACGGCGGAACGTGTTAAATTTGGCGAGCTTGCTAACGAATTAACCAAGTGCGCATATATTTCAGGAACGGCATTTTTATATACTTATTGGGATGAATCCGTAGAAACGGGATTATTTGCTGACGATGCAAAAACAACAGCAATTACGGGCGATATTAACTGTGAAATATTAAACGTTGTTAATGTTATTTTAGGGGACCCGAACTGTAAAGAAATTCAAAAACAGCCTTATATTATCGTTTCGCAAAGAAAACCGTTATCAGAAGTTAAACGCGAAGCTGAAGCCAATAAGAAATCCATAAAGGATATTACGGCAGACACAGAATCAGCAACCTATAACGCGGGTGATTGGGGCGAGAATGAGCCCGAAGATAATAACAGGGTAACCGTATTAACAAAGTTTTGGAAGGAATACGATAAAAAAACAGGCAAACATCGTATTAAGGCTATTAAGGTAACAGAAAAAGCCGTTATTCGCGATGAATGGGATTTAAAATTACGCTTATATCCTTTTGCAAAGTTCACTTGGTTACCAAGATTTTCAAGCGGTTACGGTGATAGTGAAATCACATATCTTATTCCTAACCAAATAGCAATAAATAGGGCACTATCTGCGGCCGTTTGGTCTGCGATGCTAACGGGTATGCCTAAAATGGTTGTTAATAGCGATTTAATTCACGAGCCTGTGACTAATGACCCCGGGCAAATTATTAAACTTGCATCAAGTGGCGAATATGACGTACAAAAAGCAATCTCATATATTAACCCGCCACAGTTTGCAGGACAATTACAAAACATAGTAGCAGATATTGCAAACAATACATTGTCAGATATGGGTGCAAATGATGCCGCACTTGGTAATATTCGCCCTGATAATGCTTCAGCAATTATAGCAATGCGAGAAGCGGCGCTTCAGCCTATGCAGATTTATCAAAACACTTATTATTCTTGCGTTGAAGAAATTGCGCGTATTTGGGCGGACTTTTGGCTCAACATGTACGGTAACAGACCATTAAGGGTTGAAGATAAAGACGGTACGCGATATGTCCCCTTTGATGCAGAAAGATATAAAAACATTGTTGTTAATGCAAGGGTTGACGTTGGCGCATCAACACTTTGGGGTGAATCTGTTGTTATTTCTACGTTAAGCAATCTTTTGAACGCAGGAATTATTACACCTGCACAATTCCTTGAACGAGTTCCCAAAGGATTAATACCTGATGTAACAGGCTTAATTGACGAAATGAAAGCGCAACAGACGGCAACACAGAACGAAGAAGAGGAAACACTTGCACAATTCGCGCAACAATATCCTGACCAGTATCAAGCTTATTTACAGATGCCTGAAAGTGAAAAGGCAAAGATAAGGGAACAGTTAGGAGTGATACAATGATAGCAAAAAATATTATTGATAAAGCTATGGCTTTATTGGGATATGCAGATATGGAAGGCAACACTGATTCTGCAAGATTTCAATTAACGTCTATTACTGCGGTAAACGCCATATACAGCGATTTATATTATCTTAATAACAAAACGGATTTTAAGCCTATTACAAGCGCAAATGATAGCGTAAATCTTGAAGAACGTGTGCTTAACGATGTTATGCCTTATGGTGTTGCATCGTTCATAGCGCAAAATATGGGAGATACCGTTAATCAACAGTTTTATTCGCAAATGTATAACTTAAAAAGGAAATCAGTAAGCGCGCAGGCAACAATAACTGACACGCTTCCAACAGTTGAAATAGAAGGAGCATAATATGATACCTGTTTTAAATAGAAACGCTACATATAAGCTGAATATACCCGATATGGCGGGTGGCGTAAATTTTAGGGACGGATTAAGCCTTATAAACGATAACCAAATGACCGACTGCAAAAATATGTGGTATAAGGACGGAATGCTTAAATCAAGACCAAGAGTGTTGACAAATGACGATGTTAAAGCAATGCAAGAAATACAGACAACATTTAGCAACGATACATTTGAAATAAGCGTAACTGTCAATCCTGAAAACACGACCGTCATTAATAAAAAAGAATATGTTTTAGAAATTACTACTGTAACAAATTCGATGCCGACTCAAAACGGATATCATTATGCAACATTAAAATACCAACACGGAATTTTTGACAAAATTGATGTAGCAACTATTTATTATAGTTCTTTTACGGATGCGCATTCAAATCTTTCTTGTTTTGCGGTACAACATAATGGTGATATATATGTTTATGGAAGCATTAACGAAAACGGAAAAAATACAAATTATATACATAAAATAGCTCGCTTATCTGAAGGGAAATATGACAATCCTATAAAAGTTGAGGGGACGGTGCCTTTGCTAATAACAAACGGTTATCCAAAGATTACATTGGCGGACGAATTCCCTCGAGGCACACAAGTTCAAGGATACAATCTTCTTGCTAAAGATTATAAACAAGTAATGTCTGCCTACGATTACGAAAATCCAAGCGATTATTGCACTATGGCTTTTGCTTTAATGGAAGATATTAATAATCCCGAGTTTGAAGGCAGAACCATAACCGCAAAATTAACACAAAAAGATGGCACTACAATTACACATACTGCGACGATAAAATATGATGAAGAGAATAATAAATACGAAGCATGGGAAATACCATTAGAACAAGAAGGTGTTATAAAAACCGCTGACGGTCTCGAAATGCATGTATCAGGTAAAACACTTAGATTTTACGAATATGATCCAGAGTTTGGTGATTATATTAGAGGGGCAACAGCATTAACAATGTCAAAGCATGAAATAAAAAACAACCTTGAAATAACAGCTCCTTGCTTTACAGAAACTGAATACCAAACAAATTTTGCAAAAGTAACATCAATGACAAAATCAGTATGGTATGGGAATACGTCTTTGGGATTGAACGGTGGAAGCAGATTGTTTTTAGCCGGTAGCACGCTAGAAAATGAAAAAGCACTTGTTGTTTGGAGTGATTTTGAAAATCCATTATATTTTAGTGAAAATGCATATGCTTATGTTGGTGATAAATCGCAAAAAATCACTGCTTTCGGAAGACAGAGCGCAAGCCTTATAATTTTTAAAGAACGCGAAATTTATTCAACACAGTACACGCAGGGTAGCGTTACTGCAGAAGAACTTGAAAATCAACAGGCTATTGATTTAACTGTACATTTAGCAACGTTCCCAATGGTCATGATACATTCTGCAATAGGATGTAATTGTCCTGATTCCGTTCAGTTATGCCGAAATCGTTTAGTGTGGGCGGATACAAACGGCAAAATATATACAATGACTGCTCAGAGTCAATATTCAGAACGTAACGTTTTTGAGATTGGCGAAATGGTTGAACGCGGCCTCAAGAAAGAAAAATTAAGCAATGCGCGTTCTGTTGATTGGAAAGGTCATTATATTTTATTTATTCCTAACAGCGCAAAGGCTTACGTTATGGATTACAATTCATACGGATTCGCTAACGTTGCTTCATATAACAAACACGAAGATGCTAATATGCTTATTCCGTTCTTTGTATGGCAGATGCCATTTGGCCCAGATGAAATAATCCAAGTTGTAAATAATGACGAAGAACTGTTAATTTTAACAAACGAACGGTTGGGCAACTTAGGTGGTATTAAAAGATATTTATTAAATCACCATATATTGAATGAAGAAAATGCAAAAGATAAATTATCAGGATTAGAGTATAACGGTGATATTGCAGAAGAATATGACGGAACTCTTTGGCAAGTAAACACCTACGAGAAACCCGTTGAAAGTATGTTCAAAACCAAACTATTTGATTTTGGCAGAGCAGACGAATATAAGAACGTTTACGCGATTAATATCGGTCTTGGCTTTAATGGCGGTGCGCCTGTTGCTATAACCTTTGAAAGCGACACCCGTACAAGCGACAAAAACACGCTAAAAACAGGAAGAACGGTTGCAGACGAACGAACTCCCGTATTTTTTGAAAATAAGCAGATTTTGCCTTACACAAGGCTTTGTACAAAGTTTGGTATAAAGGCTGAATGCAACGGGATAATGGCGGTTGATTCAATCAGCCTTAAATACAATATCGCAGGGGGTAAAAAATGAGCCTTAATCCATATTTAAAAATATATGATGACAATAATTTAAAAAATTTAAACGCGCAAAAGAATTTGATTGAAGAAAATGCAAACAAAAATATTGCGGATTTGCAGGCAGAAGGTGAGCTTGCAAAAAAAGAGACAGAAGCAAGCTATGAAGGTTTAATAAATACTCAGAACGTTCAACGCCTTATAAATGAAAAAAAGATTGCCGAAACAATGGCAAACTTAGGTTTAAGTGATTCAGGATTAAACAGAACACAACAAACTGCGGTGCAGTTATCCCATAGTAACGCAGTGGCACAGTTGCAGTTGCAAAGGCAAAAAAAGGTTGACGAGATTGCAAGACTTGTTCAGCAACAGGTCGGCGCGGTAAAAACTCAACTTTCACAGGATTTAATAAAAACACAATCTGCTTACGACCAAAGCAAAACGCAGTGGGCGGGCGAGCAGTATAATGCACAGATTAAAGCACAACAGGAACGATTAAACAGTATGAATACTGCAAAAACCAAGTTAATTGAAAAAATTACATCTGAAGGAATAACAGACCAACAAAAACAAATGTTAATAGATAACTATATTGAAATGTATCCTGAAGACTATTTATTTACTTCTTGGATGCTTGAAAACGGATGGAAAGCAAAAGAAGATGCAAACGGCAATATTTATTATCAATACTCAATCGCGCCACAAACCAACAACGTTAAATCGGGAACCCTTTATGAAGATACTGACACAGGCAAAGTGTATCACGGCGTAGCAACAAGCGCGGCGGACGTAGGTTCAAAGCCAAACAATGCACAAATTTCACAATTAATTACTGCGTTTAACAGTGGCGGATTAAAGAGCTATTGGGCTGTAAGGAATCAACTCGCAGCACAGGAAGTAAGCACCGTTGAAATGGACAAGGCTATGGAAGATAAATACGGGGTATTATGGCAAATTTTCACGTCACAGAGCACCTTATATAATTCGGCAGATAACAAGGTCAATGTTGTTAAGGGTGGCGGTTTAAATTTAGATGGCGGTGTGGCAAATCAAGTTGTGCTTAATATTAACGGAACTGAAGAAAAAATCAAAGATTTGATGACGTTAGGTAAAGAAAAAGGCATATCCGAAAGCGTATTAAAAAATTATTTGGAAATTTACGGCACAAACAAGGCAAAAGGCTTTGAAAACACAGAATACGGCGGATATAAAGCGTGGAACGAAGGAAAAACAAGTGCACAAACAACAAGAAATACTTGGTGGGATAAAGCTGCCGAACATATTATTGAAGCAAACAAAATAAGGAACAGTTCTATATACCCAAAATAAAAAAGTTAAAAGAGGTAATTAAATGGGAAATAACTATCTTGGCGTAAAAATAGACCGTGCAACGCACGAAAGAGCTATGCAAAGGAAAATAAGCACTCTTTTGCCACAGGTTGAAGCATCTTTAAAGGCGTTAAACGAAGGTTGGAACGATGCACAAAAAATGCACGATGCAACAAATTATATGTCGCAGTACGTGTCAGCATTAAAACAATATGGTGTTGAACAAACAAAATTAAAGGAAATAGAAGATATTCTTGACAGCTTAAACACTCAACAGGGAATTTTCGCACAGTTCACAAACGCGGATGAATATAACAAGGCGAAAAACAGGGCAGAGTTTGCACAAAACGCAACCGGAAAGAATTTTGATGCACTTTATACGGAATACAAAAATAGTACAGACGAAAACAATAGTTTTGCTCATACGTTCGCGTACATAATGACACAAGATTTTGAAGATGCGGAAGATAAGATAAAAGCGGCCGATTTTTTAGATAAAAACAAAGATAGGTTCGCAAGCGCATACGGTAAAGAATACGCATCACACGAACAAAGGAATATTTATGATGATATAAACGCTAAAATACAACAGTTGAAACGCACAGGGAACGAATCTATATTCGAAAAAAAGGCGCAGGAACTTGAGCAAGTAAAGAATAACGATGATTTTAAAAATCAAAATTTGTCAGGATTTGTAAAGATTTTAACCCGACTGTATGATTTTGACTATAGTAAATATTTGGCACCGGTCAACAGTCCAGTACTTGACGCAAGTAAATTTTTGGTTAAAAATATTGCCCCTATAATATTAGGCAGTTCGTACACAACATTCTTCGATAATGCAAATGATGAAGAAATAAAAGTGTTAGGATATTATCTTGCTAAAGGTGAAAACAGCAAGGCGAAAGAATATATAACGGCCATTGAAAATCGCATTAATAAGCGCACAGCACAGGAAGAATTCGAAAAAACTGAAGGACAAAATCTAGTAAATGTGTTGCAGGGTGTTCCTATTGGCACGCGTTCGTTTTTTTCGAATATTGAAAAGAATTTCGATACAAGCGATTATGTTTTACCAACAAAAGACGAATATTTGCAAGAGAAAATCTATGCGGATTTAGCTCAATACGGCGGTCAAAGTGAATTGTTCGGTAAATCTTGGGGGCAAGTGGCGTTTGGCACAACAACTGCAGGCGGAAATATGATTCCTGCGGTTGCATTGTCATTTGTTCCATATGTAGGAACGGGGCTGTCGGCTGCCGCGATGGGTTTATCTGCATCAGGTAGCGCATACCGTGAAATGAAAAATTTAGGATATAGCGAAGCCGAATCACGTACATATTCAGTTTTTGTGGGTGCATCAGAAGCTGCGCTTAATGCCGTTTTAGGCGGTATTGGCAACGCGGCAGGTTCTTTGACTGATGACGTTATGAAAGCGTTAGGAAAAACTGTTGATAAGGCAGGCTTTAAAATTGCGGTGAATTTAGGTTCACGTTTTGCGGGCGAAGGATTAGAAGAATTTTTGCAGGCGTGGTTAGAACCAACTTTTAAGGGCTTTATAACAGGCGATTGGAATTATGATGAAGCGTGGGCTGAAAGCCTTGAAAGCGCCCTTGTTGGTGGCGTGTTAGGTTTAGGCTTTGGTAGTATTAGCGCAGTGCAACAGGGGTTAAATGATGCTGAACTTGCAAAAACAGGTGCAGGGTTCAGAGAAACCGGAAATGTTCCCGCGCTTATACAGATGGCAAAAGAATCACCTAATAAGAACATAAGGGATATTGTTAAAAATATAAACGATAGCGATATATCCAACACCGAATTAGGCAGAATTATTTATGAGTATGAGAAGAAAGCAGTCACAGAACTTAACGGAAATACTGCATCAGAAATAACAAAGAATTATATCAATCTTATGCGCGATGCGGATAACGATTTTGATAAAACTGTATTAGGAAACGTTTATTCTGCAAAAAAAGCAATTTTAGACGGGTTTGACCCTGAAACGTTAAAACAAAATAATACAAATCCAAAGGTCAAAGAAACGCTTAACTCATTAGGCAAGGCTTTAAATAGAAAAATCCGCATTGAGCAAAATCTTACAAACGCAAAAGGCGAAAGCATTGACGGATATTTTGATAAATCAACAGGCGAAATAGTATTAAATGCAGAAGCAAACAACCCAATTCAAGTAGTTTTAAAGCACGAATTAACCCATAGCATTGAAGAAAACAAGGATTATGCTAAATTTTCTGATAGCGTATTAAATAATGCTGAGTTTAAAGCGTGGTTAAGGAATAACGGGTACGCGGACCTTGCTGATGCACAAAATAAGACTATTGCCTTCCGTAAGAAAAAAGGCGATACCAACTTTAAAAAGAAGGGTGCAACACAAGAAGAACTTAATGCCCTTGCAAACCAAGAACTTTTAGCCGATTTTATCGCAGAAAAACTTTTTACCGATGCTGACGGATTAGAACGCTTATTAAAATCATTAGAGCCTAAAACGATGCGTGATTTTGTGCAGACAATACTTGACGTTATCCGCAAGCTTATAAACAAGATTAAAGGCGTTGATAATTCCTTTGAAGAAGATTTACGCAGTTTAGAAAAGAAATTTTCTAAAATGCTTAAAGAAACCGCCAAAAATGAAAAAAGCACCACCGATAAGGGTGATGTTATAAAATTTTCTTTAATGAATCGTAACACATTTGAAAGTAATGTAGATGCAATTTTGTCTATGAATGATGAGGAGGCTCTGTTAAATGCAAAGGAAGGTAATTTTATCCGTATCTTGAACGAAACTCCTCACATAATTACTGACAATGTAAAAGATGCTGAAAACCTTGAGGTAATAATAAGTTTTTACTCTTTGTATTTAGCAGCACGAAAAAGCGGCGTATTAAAAGGACATTATCATAATTTGGGTGATTTAGTCAAAAATCTTCCTGAATATATAGCAAACCCACAAGCTATTGTCAGAATGAACAATGGTAGGCTGAATTTGTTTACCCAAATAAAAACGGCAAAAGGCGAAAATGGTATTTTATCTATTGAGTTAAATTCTGTAAAAGATATAAATAACAAATTTGATAAATATAATTTGGTTATTACTATTTATTCAGCCAATGACAACCACACAAAAAATAACATTGTTGACAATGGGGTAAAGGTAGAATATGAAAAAGAAGACCTTATGCAAGTTAATCCCCAACTGTGTAAGTGGTTGGCAATTGTTAACAAAAGGTCTTCTAATGATAGTATAAACAATCCAACAAAAAATGTCAAGGAAAATGTTTCGAAAACCGATACGGAATATCTTACTGCGGTTGAAAATGGTGATATGGAAACTGCGCAGAGGCTTGTTGATGAAGCGGCAAAAGAGGCAGGATACGGGGAAAGACTTTATCATCAGACAGAAAACGATTTTTTTGAATTTAATGTCCGCCATAAAGGTGCAGGAACACGAGATAATGAAACTCCTTTTGGCATTTTTATGAAAAAAACAGATGCTGATATTGGTATTAAAGGAAAAAAACAAATGCAATTATTTGCTAAAATAAATAATCCTTTGAAAGTAAATAATCGGGAAGCATTAGTTTTTGAACTTGAAAAAATTAGTCCAGAATATAAAAATATTAAAGAAAAAATAAACAATCTTGATAAAGAATATCAAGAAAAGTTTGATAACGCAAAAAATGCTTGGAGAAAATGGTTAGAAGAATGGCGAAGAAAAAATCCAACTGCTGAAAGGCGAGAAGCGTATAACGACCCTGAATTTGAAGAGTTTTTTTCAAAAGAAGAAAAAGTTGTTGACGAATGGACAGATAAAGCAACCGAACTTGATATACAGGCAAAAGAAATAATTACCGCAGTATTAAGGAAAAATAAATATGACGGTATTGTTCTTTTGGAAGATAAAGGGTCTTTCGGACGAAGCACAGAGGCGTATATAGCTCTTGATTCTACACAAGTTAAGTCTGCCGAAGCCGTAACCTATGACGATAATGGTAACGTTATACCATTATCAGAACGCTTCAACGAAAAGAAAAAGGATATCAGGTATTTAATATCTTCTGAAGATAAGGAACAACAATATTCTTATGATGAACTTGTAAAAAAAGAAGATATAAAAATAACACAGATGCCTAAAATTGCTGATAAAGATATACAGCATTATATAGAAAATCCTAAAATGTTTTTTAAACATATAAAAGATAATGTGCGAAAGGCAGGTAATTTAAAAAACACACCAACACAAACATATCTGTATAACAAAGATTTAGATGAAGATATTTTGATAACAAGAGAAAGTTTTAAACATAGCGCCGCCAGATATGATTCTTCATACATTTATGTATGCGAAAATATTGAAGGTATATTAAAAAATTCTATTGTGGTAAATCAAATGATTCCTCGTGAAAATACAAACGGTGCATTTGTTCTTTTGGGACTTGCAGAGACTGAGGATAAATATATTGCGGTCAGACTAATTGTAAATAAAAAAACTTGGAAATTAGAGGAATTTAATGAATTGGCAGCGATACAAAAAGAAGGCATAAAAAAAGAAGATGTTGGCATAAAGCCCCCGCATTACACTCTTAAGAGTGGTTTCGGTACATCTTCTTTAATTAGTGTAGCAGATTTTCTTTCGTTTGTCAATAACTTTGATGTTGGAAATACTGTTTTGCCGAATGATGTGCTAAAAAAATTGAATAGCGCGAGAAAACAGGATAAAAAGATTACACAAAGCCTTAGGTATCTCGTTTCTGAAGATAAAGATATCTCAACCCGTTCAGCCCTTGCAGATGCTTTAAGCACTTTAACACAAGACGAATCCGAAATGCGCATTATTGAAGATTATAAAAATGCAGTAGCGGATATCGATAAGGCGCAGGCAAGGTTGGACCAGGTGAACGCTGATATTAAACAGATTTTGTTTGCGCCCGGACAAAGAGATACTCAGGCTCTTGAAAACCTTAATAAAGAAAAAGCAGAACTTGAAAAGCAGATAGGCAAGTATGATAAAAAATTGTTGCAGATGGAAGCGTTGGCACCGTTACAAAAATTGCAAAATCGCGCAGTGAGAAATCAAAAACGTGCGGATACCGAAAAATTCAAAGAAAAGAATATCGGTAAAAAAAGCACAGTTTTACGTAACGAGATTAAGGATAGGGCGCAAAAGCTTACTAATATTCTTAAAAACGAAACAAAGGCAAAACACATACCTACTGCAATGCAAAAGCCTGTTGCTGAATTCCTTGAAATATTTGATATGAATACTGCGGAAATAGACAAGCGTATTGCAAGGTATGATGAGCTTATTGCTAATGAAACGGATACTGCGATAAAAGAAGAATTACAAAAAACAAGGGATAGGCTTGAATTACAAGGTTTACGCTTACAAGATAAGCTTGAAAAAATGGAAAGTGTTTATCGTGATATTAAAAATTCTACTGATGAAGCAGTAAAGCAAGGATACGATGAAACGATAGAAGGGCTTATTACAACAGCTAAAAACAGTTTGTCAAGTACGAACTTAAAGGATTTAACCTATGAGCAATTAAACACCGTAAATAATATGTTTAAAGCCCTTGAAAAGCATATTAGGGATGCAAACAAACTAAAAGAATCTGCAATTAAGGAAAGCGTTGAACAAGCAGGGCAAACAGTTATTAAGGAAGTTAGCCAAAATACAAGCGAAAAAGGAAATAAAACAACGCCTTTAAAACAGTTTGTAGAAAAATACGGTATAACGCTTTTAAAACCTGTGCACGCTTTTCAGTTGTTTGGCTCTGATATGTTAAACAGATTATTCCTTGAGGTGCGCAAAGGCGAAGACGTTGTTGCGGTTGATGCAAAAGAAGCAAAACAAACTTTTAGGAAAAACGCTAAGGAAAGCGGATACTGGAAATGGGATAAAGAAACACGAGAAACATTTAAAGATAAAAACGGTAAAGAGTTTACTTTAAATTTAGAAGAAAAGCTCGCGCTTTATGCATATTCCAAACGCGAACAGGCAGACCTGCACCTTGAAATAGGCGGTATTGTATTTGGCGATGAAATTGTTGTTAAAGAACGCAATAAATTTAAGGTGGAGCAAAAAGTTATTATCAACGATAGGAATACTTATAAAATTGATAAGCAGATTATGGCGGATATTATTAACACGCTTACTGCGGAACAAAAGCAATTTGCGGATAAAATGCAAGAGTATTTATCTGTTGATATGGCAAAGAAAGGCAACGAAATATCAGATGCTTTATACGGTATAAATTTATTTGGGGAAAAAGCATATTTTCCGTTAAAATCTTCTAGTGATTTTAGGGCGTTTAATGCGGAAAAAACGGCAGACCCTAATGTTGCCAATAAAAGCTTTACGAATCCAACAATACCCGGTGCAAATAATCCTGTTGTTTTGCAAGGCTTTATGGATGTTTGGGCAAAGCATTGTGTTGATATGGCTATGTATCACGGTTTAACAATACCATTAGAAAACTTTACAAAGGTATATAACTATTCAGAGTTTGACGGTGAATATTCTTCAGTCAAAAACACATTAGCAAAAGGCTATGGCGAGCAGGTAACAAAGTACATTGAATCGTTATTAACCGATATAAACGGTGGTATAAGGCAAGACCCCAATGCTTCGGTTGTTAATAAACTTATATCTTTGTTTAAAAAGAGTTCGGTATTTGCTTCATTATCCGTTATTGTTCAACAGCCTTCTTCAATAGCAAGAGCGTTCGCATATATTGACCCTAAATATGTGAAGCCAACACAAAATCCGTTAAAAGAATACGAAGAATGTAAACAGTATTGTCCTGTTGCAATCATTAAAGATATGGGCTATTTTGATACGTCCGTTGGCAAAAGTACTCAGGATTGGATAACCGAACGTCAAATAACCGACTATGAAAACAATCTTGAACGCCTTAAAGATGGTTTAAAAATTGGCGATAATTTGCTCGCTTCGTTACCTGCGACTGCTGATGCGTTTACTTGGGGATTGATATGGGCGGCAACTAAGCAGGAAACAGCAAAACGGAACGGCCTGGATATTAACTCTGAAGAAGTCAAAAAACAAAGCGCCGAAAGATTCAACGAAATAATTATCAATACACAGGTGTATGATTCAGTGTTATCACGTCCTGCAATTATGCGCAGTAAAGACGTAGGAATGAAAACTGCTACTGCGTTCCTTGCCGAACCTTTAACAAGTGTAGGAATGGCAACGTTAGGCGTTGATGCAGCGCGAAAGGGCGATACAAAAAAAGCACGTCGTTTAATAGCAGCGGTTGCAACACAAAGTATATTAAACAGCGTTTTAGTTTCTTTTGTATATGCTATGCGAGACGATGACGAAAAAATGAGCTTTGGCGAAAAGTATTTAAAAAGCTTAACCGTAGAACTCATTGAAGGCTTTAACCCTGCAACGTATATTCCAATAGTTAAAGATGTTTATTCTTTGTGCCAGGGCTATGATGTAAAGCGCGCAGATATGAACCTTGTGGCCGACCTGGTGAACGCTACAAATCGTTTGTGGAGTGAAAAAGCAACACCATATCAAAAGATTAAGGGAATGGTTGGCAGTGTAGCTTCGTTGTTAGGAATTCCTGTGAAAAATTTATGGCGCGATATAGAGTCTTTTTATAACACAGGCGCAACAATTAAGCGTAATACGTCTATCGGCGCAAACAACGCAATACGAAAAGGTTTATCGGAAGCGTTGCCATTCGGTGATAGGCTTGTTCCCGAAAAGAACGAAGCAACAATGCTTTATGAAGCGGTTGTAAGCGGAAATAAAAAGCAGATTAAAACTTTTAGGGGAGATAA
Organism: Clostridiales bacterium; assembly: GCA_015069575.1. GTDB lineage: Bacteria > Bacillota > Clostridia > Christensenellales > QALW01 > UMGS1322. Next base: position 1,524 of record SVIH01000012.1, on the reverse strand, counting down.
GGACGAAACACAGTATAGTTCAATGTTGCGCAAAGGTTTAAAAAGTGAAGATTCACGAATTTATGAAGCGGCCAATGCACGAATATCGGGCGATTTTGAAACATACGAAAATATTGTTGCAGAAATTGAAAGCGAAGGACATTTTGAAAGTGATATAATTATTGGCGCAATAGAATCTACAATGGATATTTCTGTATCAGGTAATACTATGTATGATACTTCTGACATTAACCGAATGCTTGAAGAAGGAAATACCAGTTCCGCCGAATATGCGTTAAACAAACTTGTTGAGTTAAAAACAATTCAATACGTTGAAAAAGGCGAAAACGAGAAAACAGCGCAGAGAAAGGCAGAATCATCTGTAAAAAGCGGTATCACAACTTATTGGAAAGAACGATATATAGAAGCCTACAATGAAAAAAACGAAACAGAAAAAAAGCAAATCAGGGCATTATTGGCATCGTTAAAAATATATGGTGATGCGGCCGCAGTAAGAAAAATAGTTTTAGGTTGGATTTAAACTCTACACCTCAATACCCCTTTATATGTATTATCATAATGCATATAGGGGGTATTTTTTATGAGTATAAGAAAAATACAATACGCCGTAACGGCCGAAGGCGTATATGTTGTGAAAGATGAAGATAAAACGCCTTATACAATTCAGTGGGGCGGTATGCAGTATGAAGATAACGCAACGGAAATCATTTTTTTTATTGACGAAGAGTATCATAGCAGACTTAAAGAACTAAATACAAATCTTTTGTATAGAATAGATTTTAATTCTTCTGCCGGTGGATATGACCCGTCAGAAAATTTAACAGAAGATAATTTAAGGCGTGAAATCCCGTATAAGTTCACCTGTAACGGCGGAAATATGACGGTGACTCTTGTTGTTACTGCAACGGATGAAAACGGTGCTAATTCAAATACGGTGCTATCCCAAAGTGTTTTGATTGAGTTTGAATCTACACCAAGAAACGCAGAATCCGAAAAGGTTGTTGCTGAAAGTCTGTCCGCTATGGAAAATAGACTCCGCAAAGACTTGGAAGAAGGTAAGTTTCAGGGACCACAAGGCCCCGAAGGTCCGCAAGGTCCGCAAGGTCCGCAAGGTCCGCAGGGCAACAATTATGTACTTACCGATGCCGATATAAACGAAATCGCTGATATAGTTAAGCAGGAATTTATTGACGTTAGCGAGGTGGCACAATGAAACAAGCAATAATGCCATTAACTGATTATCAGAACGCTTGCGATGCTATCAGGGAGAAAACAGGCACAAACGATTTAATAAAATCGGGTGAAATGGCTGAAAAGATTATGGGTATATCGGGTGGCGGTGATGATGGCTCGTATAATGAAGGCTTTGAAGACGGAAAAAAGGCTGAACACGATAGGTTCTGGGACGAATATCAGGAAAACGGCAAGCGTACAAATTATGACGGTGCGTTTTTTGGTGTTGGCTGGACAGAAAAAACTTTTAAGCCTAAACACGATATTGTGCCTGTAACTATCGGACATACA